>DVNW01000008.1 GCA_018714105.1 Candidatus Faecicola pullistercoris
TTTATTATTATTTTATAATATAATTAATTATTTATTTTTTTATGTTTATAGTAAGAATTTATTATCTATTTTTATAATATATTATAAATTGTTTACAGGATAAATTACAGAGGACTTTTATGAAAATAGTACTGGTTATAGATATTTACGACCTTATGACAAACGGTACCGTAATGACGGCTTACCGCTTTGTGGAAGGGCTCAGAAAGCGCGGACACGAGGTGCGCGTAGTTGCTACGGGCGCGAAGGGCGAGGGATGTTACGAGGTTCGCGAGAGATACATTCCGCTTGTAACCGAAGTTTCCAGATTGCAGCAGATAAGGTTCGGCAAGCCCGAAACGCCCATACTCACCAACGCCTTTTCGGGAGCGGACATAATACATTTTTACTTGCCGTTCAAACTTGAGAAAAAGGGAAGGAAAATCGCGGAGATAATGGATATACCCGCAACGGCGGCGTTTCATCTGCAGCCCGAAAACATTACTTACAATGCGGGACTCAAACACAGCCGCATAATGCCAAAAATTCTGTATGCCGGCTTTAAAAACACTTTTTATAAGCATTTCGAACATATACACTGTCCGTCAAAGTTTATAGCGGATCAGATGCGGAAGCACGGTTATCAGTCCAAACTTCACGTTATCTCAAACGGCGTAGGGGCGGAGTTCTGTCCCGACCCCGAGCATAAAAAGGCCGAGGACAGGTTTAACATACTCATGATCGGTCGTTATGCAAACGAAAAAAGGCAGGACGTGCTCATAAAGGCTATCGCGCAATCAAAATACAAGGATAAAATATATCTTACTCTTGCGGGCAAAGGGCCTAATTTCAACAGGCTTTCGCGCATGGCGGACAAGTATCTTCCCGACAGGGTCAGGTTCGGCTTCTTCAAGAAGGAGGAACTTATCGAGGTAATAAGGAGCTCGCACTTATACGTACACGCCGCCGATATTGAAATAGAGGCAATAGCCTGTCTTGAAGCCATAGCCTGCGGCACCGTACCCGTAATATCCAATTCCGACAAATCGGCCACGCCGCAGTTCGCGCTGGACGACAGGTCGCTTTTCAAGGCGGGAAGCGTCAAGAGTCTTGCCGAGAAAATCGACTATTGGATAGAGCATCCGGAAGAAAGGGAACGTATGAGCGAGGTATACGCTCAATCGGCAAAGGTATATTCTCTGGATTACTCTCTCGACAAAGCCGAGGAAATGTTCAGGGAGGCGATAAACTCTCATCGCGACAAAAAGAAGTTCGCTACGAAAGAAGGTAAGCAAAAAAGCAGAAAATTCGTAAAAAAATCCAGGCTGTTTAAATTCTGTTCCAATCTTTTCTACTATTTAATAGCCTTGCCGTGTTTGTATATATATGAAAAAACGGTATACGGGTTGAAAATACGCGGCAAACGCAACGTCAGAAAGGTAAGAAAAACGGGCGCCGTATCGGTAAGCAACCACGTCCATCTTCTCGATTGCGCGAAAAACGCCATAGCGATGTATCCCAGACACGTGATTTTTACCGCATTGCCGAGCAATTTTGAAATTCCCGTGGCGGGTAAGCTGCTTACCATGCTGGGAAGCATGCCCGTACCCGATAAAATAGCCGACGTCAAGGTTTTTCTCAACGAAGTAAAAAAACTGGTTAAAATCAAAAAGCGCATCGTCCATATCTATCCCGAAGCGCATCTTATAAATTACTATGCAGGTATACGCTCTTTCGAAAAGGGCGCATTCACGATAGCGTGCGACGCTCAGGTGCCGATATTGCCTCTCGTAATTTCCTGGCGCGAAAGAAGAGGCCTGTTTAAACTGTTTCTGAAAAACAAACCCTTGCCTACCATAAGCATAGGAAAGCCGATATATCCCAATTTGTCGCTGATGGCAAAGGACCAGATAAAGGACCTGTCGGAGCGCACCAGAAAGGCCATGGAAGACATTTATACGACTTCCAACAACGGCAGCAACGTGGATTATTTCCGCGGAAAGGCCGCCCCGCAGGAGTTTCATACCAAGTACGACAGGCCTGCCGACGACGAATAAAGTGTGATTCAAAATTGTGAAAAGAGCCGCTGTTTGCGGCTCTTTTAAATTTGTTTTTCTTTAAAAAGCGTGTAAAGCGCACGGTTGATTTCCGAGTTCATAATCGTCTGTCTGGGGTCGGGCGGCGGTTTTACGGGGGCAGGGGGCGCGGCTTCGGATTTGCCCGATTTCATCAGCCCCGGCAGCATATTCATTACCGACAGAAGCGTTTTGGTCTTTTCGTCGCCTCCGCCAAGAGCTTGCAGCATTCCGGCGGTATCTCCCGATTTCAGCCCGGTCAGCACAGAAGCCAGTTTTTCGGTATCCATTTTGGCGCCGTCTTTATTCTGTCCCAGCATTCCGATGAGCGGAATAAGCATCGAAGGGTCGATATTCATTATTTCAAATCTCCTTTCACGTTTACAGTATATTCAGAATATTATTGAATAGTGATAAAAAAAGGAGAATGTTATGGATTTCAGAAGTTACGACAGTTCTGTTAAGGCAAATAACGGTTATTGTTCCGCTCGCGAATCGGGCGACGAAGCCGCGATAAGGGATATTGCGGGCAAGTACGCGGGAAAATCGCAGGATGAAATGATGGCCGAGGTAAAAAGACATGCGGACAAAATGAAGGCCGACGGAAGCTACAATCCCGCACAGATCGAAGAAATGTACGCAAAACTCGCGCCTATGCTCGACGAAGGGCAAAAACAAAAACTCGACGCCGTTATGAAAATGCTGAGGGGGTAAACTCCGTATGGAAGTGGTTGCCTATCTCAAAAACATGAAATACGTGAAATACCTGGATAAGCGGCTCGAAGTTAAAAAAGTTTATCCGTTCATAAACGCCGTGGGCGCGGAATGTAAAGAAGGATACTTTGAAAAAATAAAAAAACTGCCTTACATAGAGGGGTTGTTTTTCAATGCCAGGGTAACCGCGCTGGAAGAATCCCGAAGCGAAGTCGAGGACCTTGCCGGGCGCGCGCCGCGCATATATAACGGCAGGGGGGTAGGCGTATGCATAATGGATACCGGAATAAGCGCGCATACCGATTTTCTTTGTCCGGTAAGCAGAGTTGCCGCCTTTAAGGATATTTACGGGGGAAGCGATACCGTATACGACGATAACGGGCACGGCAGCTTTGTTGCGGGGATTGCGTGCGGCAACGGCCTTGCGTCGGGCAGAAAGATAAAAGGCGGAGCTCCCGCAGGAAAAATCATCGGAGTAAAGGTTATGGGCGCGCAGGGCGAGTGCGGCGTTTTCGACGTGCTGGACGGCATGCAATGGGTGATGAACAACCGCGACAAATACAATATCCGGGTGGTATGCATGTCGTTCGGCAGCACTCCTTCCGAGAGCGGCGAAGACCCCTTGGAAAGAGGGGCCGAAAGCCTTGTAAGAGGGGGCATAACCGTGGTTTGCGCCGCCGGCAACAGCGGGAAGGGAAAACTGAAATCTCCTGCCACAAGCCCGTCGGTAATATCCGTAGGAGCCGTAAACGACGAGTACGAAGAGGCCTCGTTCAGCTCGTCGGGACAGTCGCACGGTACGGATAAACCCGAGTTTTACGCAAAGGGAGTCAAGGTAAAATCCGTTATGAACGACGGGCGTTACGGGGAGATGTCGGGAACGTCCGCCGCGGCGCCGTGCGTTGCGGGCGCGGCCGCTCTGGTAATACAGAAACACCCTTATTTTCTGCCTTGGCAGGTAAAACAGTTTTTATATAAAGTGGCTATAAAAGAGGGGAATAAATACATTATAGACTGCGATAAACTTGCAAAAGTATTATAAATTATCCTCTTTTTTATAGGTATCGGCAATTTCTCCTATGGCTTTTAACAACAGGTCGGCGTCTTTAAGAGTGTTGTTGTAACCTACGCTTATTCTGACCGCGCCGCTTTCCAACGTTCCCAAATAGTTGTGCATCAACGGGGCGCAATGCAGCCCCGTTCTTACCGCTATTTTGTATTTTTCGTTAAGTATGTCGCCCACTTCCGAAGAGGTAAGCCCGTTCAGGTTGAAGCTGATAACGCCCGTGTGACAGCCGTCGGGAGTGTAAACCCGAATCCCAGGCATTTTTTTAAGTCCGTATAAAATTTTATTCGATATTAAAGATATGCGCGCGTTTATTTTGTTTATGTGCTCGAAAGTCCATTTTGCGGCTTCGCCCAGCGCGGCGATGCCGGCGGTATTAAGAGTGCCGCTTTCCATGCCTTCGGGCAGAGTCAACGGCTGATACACGCTGTCCGAGTTTGTCCCCGTTCCTCCGTACAGCAGGGGTTTAAGGGCAATCCCTTGTCTCACTATCAGAAATCCCGTTCCCTGAGGCCCGTGTAATCCCTTATGCCCGGGGCAGGCCAGAAGGTCTATGTTCTGCTCCCGCATATCCGTTCTGACGTGGGGTACGGATTGCGCTCCGTCGGCAAGATAAACTAGGTTGTATTTGCGCGCGAGTTTTCCCGTTTTGGATATTTCGGACGGAACTCCGGTTACGTTCGACATAGAGCTGACCGCCAGCATATAGGTTTCCTCGGTAATAAGGCGTTCTATCATATCTGCCCGTACGGTAAGGTTTTTGTCGGGATTTATTACCGAAAGCGTTATTATTTTATTGCGTTGAAGTTCGTAAAGCGGCCGCAGTACGCTGTTATGTTCGGTTACCGTGGTTATCACGTGTCCGCCCTTTTTTACTGTGCCGAAAACGGCGAGGTTAAGCGCTTCGGTACAGTTTTTCGTGAATATCAGATCGTATCCCTCGGCGGCGCCGAGATTTTCAAGCAGAATGCTTCTGGCCGTTTCCGTCTTTACTGCCGCGTTTACGGCGTCGTCGTGTCCGCCGCGGCCCCCGTTTGCCGAATTGACGTAGGTTTCGAGAAGGGCGCGTCTGCTTTTTTTGGGTTTGAATCTGCTGGTTGCGGCATTGTCGAAATATATCATGGCTGCTCCGTTCACATTTTTTTTACTTTTTATATAATATGTTTAGTGTGGACGCCGTATGACGCGGGCGCAGTACATATTTTATCGAGGTGCCGTTTATGGAAAATTTAATAATAGCTTTCAGGTCGCGTTCGTCCACGATGCGGTATGCAGCCGCGCTCAGAAATTCGGGAATAGCCGTAAAAATAATAAATACGCCCAGGGAGGCGGGAGCGGGTTGCGGTATATCGGCCCGCTGTTCGCTGGACTCCTATAATACGGCAAGGAGCGTACTGGCAAGCGGCAACTATCAGGGCTTTGCCGGTTTTTACAGAGAAAATCCTTATGCGTCCGCGGGCAGAATTGTTCCGATGTGATTGAAAAATTTTGGTTAAAATTACGAATTTTGTATTTTTTAATATTTTTTTGAATTTTTTTTAAAAAAATAAAAAATATGCAAAATATCCGTAATATTCGCATTAAAACGCTTATAATTGCATACAATCTTTAATATTTTTCTTTCCTTGCTGCTGACAAATTTATTTTTTTGTTGTATAGTTTGCGCATAACGAATTTCGAGACAAAGGAGTGTTTTATGTCCAGGGTAGTTTCTCTTTCGGCGCTTGCGGCGGACGCGAAGAAAAGAATGAATAAAGGTTACGGCGCAAAGGGCGATATCGGCAATTTTTCCAAACCCGCCCGTATTTTTTCCTTTGACAGGTCGGCGATATCTCTTTCAAAGGAAACGGACTGTTATAAGATTTTCGAGGTATTGGCTTCGGACTCGGCCGAGAGTCCTATCGTGCGGCTTATGGACAGGGAATATTTCGATAAACTCTCGCCCGAACAGCGGCAGAGATACGTGTTCAGATTATCCGAAGCCTATAAAACGGTTAAGGCGCAACTGAAAAACAACAGAACTTTTTAACATAAACATTTATTTTCGGGTTTCGGTTGGCATTTTCAAGAAAATATGTTAAAATATTTTCTATGAATAATCTTTCAGAAATCGCATACGATTTACCCATACCGCTTAACGCCGAACAGCGCAAGGCCGTCGAGGACACCGAGGGCCAGCTTCTGGTGCTTTCGGGCGCGGGAAGCGGCAAGACGCGCGTGCTTACCGCCAGGATAGCCTATCTTATCGAGCAGAGAGGCGTCAGCCCGCGCGAAATTTTAGCCATTACCTTTACAAAAAAGGCGGCCAAGGAGATGCTTGACCGCATAACGGGAATACTGGGCGACCGTTCGTCCGGCGTATGGGCTATGACTTTTCACGCTTTCTGCGCGCGCATCCTGCGTTATCACGCGGACGTGCTGGGCTTTACTTCGGATTTTTCCATTTACGACGAAAGCGACAGCCTCAAACTTATCAAGAGGATTTGCGGCGAAAAGGGCATTACCGACTCCAAAAAAAAGGAAAGTATTGCATGTTATATTTCCGAGGCTAAAACCTTCGGGCTGACTCCCGCGCAGTTTGAAAAGGAAAAGGCCTACGTCAAAGACGTTCAGACCGTAAGCGAAGTGTTTTCGGCTTATAACGCGCGCCTCAAAGAAAGCAACGCCATGGATTACGACGATCTGCTTCTGAACGCAAAGGAGCTGCTTTTGTCGTCGGAGTCCGTGCTTAAACGTTATCAGGAGCGTTTCCGTTACGTTCACGTAGACGAATTTCAGGATATAAATTCCACTCAGTACGATTTGATAAGGCTTATTGCCGGCGGCCACGGAAACATATTCGCCGTGGGCGACGAGGATCAGAGCATTTACGGCTGGCGCGGAGCCAGAATAGACATCATTTTAAATTTCGAAAAGGATTTTCCCGCGGCGAAAATATATAAACTGGAACAGAATTACCGCAGCACAGCGCCCATTCTCAATTGCGCTAACAGAGTAATAGCAAACAATAAGCAGCGAATAGGCGACAAAAAGCTGTGGACTTCCAAATCGGGCGGCGCGCCCGTGTCGTTCTGCAGCGTGGGCAACGACCGCGACGAGGCCGATTTCGTCGTGCAGAAAATAAGCATGCTTTTGGCGGAAGGCTATAAATACCGCGATTTTGCCATACTTACCCGAATAAACGCTCTTACAAGGCCCTTCGAGGAAAGGCTCAACCTTTACGGGTTGCCTTATAAGGTTTACGGCGGCGTCAAGTTTTACGAGCGCAAAGAGATAAAGGACATGCTGGCATATATGCGCATTGCCGTAAATCCCAAGGACACCGAGGCCATACTCAGGGTTATCAATTTCCCTGCGAGGGGGATAGGCGACGGGACTACCGAAAAACTTCTGGAATATTGCCGCGGCACGGGCAAAGACCTTATCGACGCGATTCTCGAAATAGACTTCAACACGGCTATAGCACCTTCCGCGGTCAAAAAGATTTCGGCGTTCAAGGACATAGTTTTATCCGTTATCAGAAACGTGAATCAGCTGTCTTCCGAGGAATTTCTGAAACAGCTTATCAAGGACGCCGGCATAGAGGCGCATTACAAAGCGTGTAAAGAGGACGAATGGGACAGGTTCGAAAACATCAACGAACTTGTTACCGCGGTCAGGGATTTCTCGCGCGACAATCCCGGTTCGGGCATAGGCGACTTTTTGCAGTCGATAGCGCTCATTTCGGATACGGACAGCATTCAGGACGACGATTATATAACCATTGCCACCGTGCATGCGGTTAAAGGCCTTGAATTTCCGGTGGTATTTCTGATAGCTCTCGAAGAGAGCATTTTCCCTTTGCAGCGGGCCGTGGACGAAAACGACATCGAAGAGGAAAGACGGCTTATGTACGTAGCGGTCACGCGCGCTTCGGAAAGGCTGTTTTGCAGTTACGCTTCCAGAAGATTCAGATTCAATCAGGTTGTCTATAATATGAAAAGCAGGTTTATTACCGAAATGCAGGGCGAGCAGAAAAAACAGACAATTCCGCAGCAGCCCCGCGCATCCGTTTCGGGCGGGCAAGGCGGCGGACTTAATCTGAAAGGGCTGCCTCCTAAACCGCAAACGGCCGCGCCCAGAATTCTGAATACCGATTTTTCGGCTTTTACCGCGGGCAGACAGGTATCGCACGCGAAATTCGGCGTCGGTACCATAGTGGAAACTTTCGGGGAGGGCGTGGACAAGAGCGCGCTTATCAATTTCCCGGGTATAGGCACCAAAAAGTTTTTGCTGCTGATAGCCAACCTGACGCTTACGGACTGAGGTGAATCATGGACAGAATCAAAGAACTTGTCGAACTTCTCAATTACTATGCCGAGTGTTACTATACTCTGGATAAGCCCGTCGTGTCAGACGCCGAATACGACAAACTTTACGACGAACTCAGATCGCTTGAAGAGTTTACGGGTATAGTGCTTGAAAATTCGCCTACGAGAAGGGTGGGCGGACAGACGCTTAAAGAATTCAGGCAGTACGCTCATTCGCATAAACTTTACAGCCTTGACAAATGCCGGTCAAAGGAGGAGTTCCTGAAGTGGTGCGACCGTCTGGAAAAGACTCTCGGCTATTTTCCCGAACTGACGGTGGAATATAAGTTCGACGGCCTTACCGTAAATCTCGTATACGAAAACGGCGCGCTTACGGCCGCCGCTACGCGCGGCAACGGGCTGGTAGGCGAGGATATCACGGCGCAGGCCAAAACCATAAGGGGAGTGCTTACGAAGCTGCCTTATAAAGGCAGAGTAGAGGTGCAGGGCGAAGGCATCATGAGGCTTTCGGTGCTTGACGAGTACAACAAAACCCACCCCGACGACTATCTGAAAAACGCCAGAAACGCGGCGGCGGGCGCGATAAGGAATCTCAATCCCGCGGTAACCGCGGAGCGCAAACTCGATATTATGTGCTATAACGTCGAGGGCGACCGTGAGTTTGACTCTCAGTCTCAGATGCAGGCCTTTATTAAGGAATGCGGCCTGCAGTGCTCGGATTATTTCGTAAAGGTCAGGACGCCGTCCGAGGCGACGGAGCAAATCGATTACGTGGAAAAAATCCGTCCCTCTCTCGATTATCTCACCGACGGTATAGTGTTTAAAGTGGACAGCGTGGCCCTCCGGGCGGAACTGGGCGAAACCGAAAAGTTTCCCAGATGGGCGGTTGCTTACAAGTTTAAGGCCGAGGAGTCGTCCACCGTGCTTAAAGACGTCGTTTGGCAGGTAGGCAGAACGTCCAAACTGACGCCGCTTGCCATACTCGAGCCCGTCGAGCTGGCGGGCGTAACCGTAAAAAGAGCTACGCTAAACAATATGGGCGACATCGTAAAAAAGGGCGTAAAAAAGGGCAGCAGGGTTTTCATACGGCGCAGTAACGACGTTATCCCCGAAATTACAGGAGTAGCCGAAATTCTTCCGGGCAGTACGGACATAACGCCGCCGCTGACGTGCCCCGCATGCGGAAGTCCGCTTAAAGAGGAAGGAGCCTTTATATATTGCACCAACAAAACCGACTGCGCGCCGCAGATAATATCCGCCATGTGTCACTTTGCGGAAAAGGGCGGCATGAATATAGAGGGCTTTTCCGAAAAAACGGCTGAACAGCTTCTTAACGACTTGGGAGTAAAAAAGTTTTCGGACCTTTATTCTCTTACCGTTTCCGACCTTGAAAATCTGGACGGATTTCAGGCTAAAAAAGCGGCAAATCTTATAGCGTCCGTACAAAAAAGCAAGACGGTTTCGCTTGCCTCTTTTATATACGCGCTCGGCATTCCCAACATCGGCAGCAAGGCGGCAAGAGACCTTGCCGACGTTTTTCCCACTATTGACGAACTTAAAGCAGCTACCGCGGACCAAATTAAAAATATCGACGATTTCGGCGATATTATGGCGGAAAGCGTGGTCAACTATTTTAAAAAACCCGATAATATAGAACAGATAGACAAACTTCTGGCGGCCGGAATTACATTTACGTCCGTGCCTAAGCGCGAGGGAGTTTTCAGCGGTAAAACCGTTGTGCTTACCGGCAGCCTGCAAAAATACAAACGCGGAGAGGCCGAAAAACTTATCGAGGAGAACGGTGGGCGGACGGCTAAATCGGTAAGCAGACAGGTCAATCTGGTTATCGCGGGCGAAGAGGCGGGAAACAAGCTTGACAAAGCGGTCAAGCTGGGCATCGAAGTAATAGGCGAAGCCGAATTTCTTGAAATGCTCGGCAAGGGCTGAATCCCGCAGCGCGCCCGAGGCGTATCCTCCGTATCGGAGGATTTTTCTTTTATGCGGCAAAACGCCGAAAAAAGGCTAAAATCCTTGCAAGTTTTTATTTACTATGATACAATTATAAATAATTTTATTTTACGGGTGCGTATATGCGTGTCGGCAAACTTACTTCCGAACAACTTAACAGACTGGTGCTTGACAAGCTTAAAATAAAAAACGACAAGGTGATTATGTCTGCCGGTCTTTCGGAGGACTGCGCCGCAATCAGGCACGACGGAATTCTGCTTATTACCACCGATCCGATAACGGCGTCGGGCGATAACGCGGGCGCGCTTGCGATAGAGGTTTCGGCAAACGACGTAGCCGCATGCGGCGGAAAACCGTTTTGCTGTACGCTTACGCTCATCGCGCCTCCTTCGATAACCGAAGACGAACTCGAAAGAATCGTCGACGGCGCGTCGGCAAAAGCGGATATGCTGAACGTGGATATCGTAGGCGGGCATACCGAAGTTTCGGACAGCGTGGTCAGGACGGTAGCCAGCGTTACCATGCTCGGCAAGGCCGACAGGGTAATAGGCACGGCGGGCTGCAGGCCCGGCGACGGAATTATAATAACCAAACAGGCGGGCATCGAAGGCACTTACATCATCGCCAACGATTATCCCGATAAGCTGGGGCTTACCGAGGAGGAAAGGGCGGAAGCCGCTTCTTACGGCGACATGCTGAGCGTTCTTCCCGAAAGCGAGGTGGCCGTCGCACACGAAATAAGCGGCATGCACGACGTTACCGAAGGCGGAGTTTTCGGCGCGGTTGCCGAAATGTGTCAGGCCGCGGGCACGGGCGCGGTTATCTATACGGATAAAATTCCTTTTTCGCCGCTGACGGTAAAGGTTTGCCAAACTCTGGGTCTCGACAGATACAGGCTTATTTCGAGCGGCAGTCTTATAATAACTTCGCCACGTCCCGAAGACATAGTCGATGATATGAAAAACCACGGCATCAAGGCCGCTGTTATAGGAAAAATAACCGAAAAGGACACCGTTGCCGTTTATCCCGACGGCACGCGGGCGACTTTCGACGTCACGGCGGACGAACTTTTAAAGGCAGGTAAATTATGATAAGCATGACCGGTTACGGCAAAGGCACGGCCGAGAGCGAAGGCAAGAAAATTACGGTTGAACTCAAATCCGTAAATCACAGGTTCCTCGACCTCTCTGTGAAAATACCCAAAACCATGAATTTTGCCGAGGAAACAGCCAGAAAAATTCTGCAACAGTCTTTTTCGAGAGGGCATATCGACGTATATCTCACTTACGAGAACAACGGCGCTTCCGATTACGACCTTTTTGTCAACGAGGGGCTGGCGGACGAATACGTAAGGACGGCGGCATACCTTGCGGACAAATACGGTATCGAAAACGATTTTACCGTTTCCTCCCTTATGAAGACGGCCGATGTCATAACTCCTTCGGAGAAGGAACAGAGCGAACAGGCCGTTGCCGCGCTTATTAAAGACGCGCTCGAGGTAGCCGTGGAAAAATTGCAGGAAATGCGCGCAAAAGAGGGTTTTGCGCTTAAAAACGACCTTGTCGAAAAAGCCGATTCGGTAGGCGTGCTGCTCGAACTCGTTAAACAGCGCGCGCCCGAAGTAGTCAAAAATTACCGCGCCAAAATCGAGGAACGCATTACCGAGGCGCTGGCAGGGGTGGATATCGACGAAGCGCGCCTGATAAACGAAGTGGCCTTTTTCGCAGACAAGGCCTGTATCGACGAGGAAACCGCGCGGCTTACGGCGCATATAGATAACTTTTACGCCATACTCGAATCCGACGAACCCGTGGGCAGAAAACTGGATTTCCTGGTGCAGGAGATGAACAGGGAAGTAAATACCATAGGCTCCAAATCCAACGATATAGTAATTACCAATTACGTGGTAAACATGAAATCCGAAATAGAAAAAATACGCGAGCAGGTGCAGAATGTCGAATAACAACCCATTATCCAAAACGTTTATCAGCATAGGTTTCGGCAATATCATCAACGCCGATAAGGTGGTTACCGTAATGGCGCTTCCCGGAAGCGCGGCGGCCAAAGTGCTTGCCGCGGCCAAGGAAAAGAATACGGCTATCGACGCCACGGCGGGCAGGAAGACGCGTACCATTTTAATTATGGACAACGGTTTCGTGGTCATGAGCGGCATCAACTCGGGCACTATTCTCGACAGGCTCAACGGAAAGGAGGATAAAGATGAATAAGAAAGGTCTGGTATTCGTTTTGTCCGGTCCGTCCGGCTCGGGTAAAGGAACCGTGCTCGAAGAAGTGCTTAAAACCGAAAAACTTTATCTTTCGGTTTCCGCCACGTCGCGTAGGCCCCGCGAAGGCGAAAAAGACGGCGTCAATTATTATTTCTACACCCCCGAGCGTTTTTCGGAAATTGCGGCGGGCGGCGGCTTTCTGGAATACACCACCACTTACGGCAATTTCTACGGTACGCCCAGGCAGCCTATTCTGGACGCCGTGGAGAGAGGGGAGAATATCATGCTTGAAATCGACTCGGTCGGGGCGGTCAACGTCAAGGCGGAGTATCCCGACGCCATTCTGATATTTTTGGTTACCCCGAACGTGGCCGAACTCAAACGCAGGCTTATAGGCAGGGGTACGGAAGATCCCGAACAGCTTAAAACCCGCATAGATTGCTATATTGACGAAATCAAGGCGGGGCTGAAATACGACTACCTCGTAATAAACGACGACGTCAAACGCTGCGCGGCCGACGTAATAGCTATTATCCGCGCGGAGCAGCTGAAAATCAAAAACAACATCGGTTTTATAAACAATTTTAAAGGAGACAATATATGTTAGTAGATCCCCCCATCGACAAACTCATCAAAAAGGCGGAATGCAGATACGCTCTTACCTGCGCCGTAGCAAAAAGGGCCAGAACCATTATCGCTCAGTCCGAGCAGACCGACGAAGGCGACAAACCCATCACCGTTGCCTGCAAGGAAATTTACGAAGGGAAACAGAAAATCCACAGAGACTGATTATGCTTTACGGTAAAAACGTTCTTCTCGGCGTATGCGGCGGGATAGCCGCGTACAAGAGTTGCGAAATCGTAAGCAGGCTGAAAAAACTGGGTGCGTCCGTGGACGTAGTCATGACCGAAAACGCCACCCGTTTCGTAACACCGCTTACATTTTCCTCTCTTGCGGGGTCGCGCACCGTCTGCGACGCATTCGAAGGCGGATTCGAATACGACGTCAAACACGTTTCGCTTGCAAAAAAGGCGGACGTCTTTATTATTGCTCCCGCTACCGCCAACGTGATTGCCAAACTCGCGTGCGGCATTGCGGACGACATGCTTACCACCGTTGCCGTCGCTACGCGCGCGCCGCTTTTAATATGCCCCGCAATGAACACGGGTATGTGGGAGAGCGTTACCGTTAAGGAAAATATCGCCGTTCTCAGGCAAAGGGGCGCGCTTATAGTCGAGCCCGATTCCGGCAGACTGGCGTGCGGAGATACCGGCAAAGGCAAAATGGCGTCGCCCGAGCAGATTGTGGACGAGGCGGTTAAACTTCTTATGCCCGTTAACGATTACGATGGCAAAAGAGTGCTTGTTACCGCGGGTGCGACAAAGGAAAACATCGACGGCGTAAGGTGCATTACCAACAACAGCAGCGGCAAAATGGGAATGGCCATAGCGCGCGCGGCGGCGGACAGGGGAGCCAGGGTTACCGTTATAAAAGGTATAGTATCCGTACCCGTGCCCGAAAACGCTTATAAGGTCGTGGACGTCAGCTCAACAGAACAGATGTACGACGCGGTGATGGCCGAGCTTGCCGATAACGACATCGTTATAAAAGCGGCCGCACCCGCCGATTACAGACCTGCCGAAGTTTACGATAACAAGATAAAGTCGCAGACGCTGACGCTCGAATTCGTAAAAAACCCCGATATCGCCGCGGCCGTCGGCAAAATCAAGGGCGATAAAAAACTTGTCGTTTTCAGCGCCGAAACCCAAAACCTTTTATCAAACGCTCGCGCCAAACTTGAAAGCAAAAACGCCGATATGGTTGTAGCCAACGACCTTACCGCCGAGGGCGCGGGGTTTAACGTGGATACCAATATAGCCACCATTATCGCAAAGGACGGCAGTGTGTGCGAAACGGGACTGGTTACCAAGCGCAGGCTTGCCGATATTATACTTGACACCGTTAAAACGCTCTGATGATTGCCGAAGTAATAGTTGACATAGCTTCGTCCGAAGTGGACAGGATTTTCGATTATACCGCAGGACCCGACATAGTGCCCGGCATGCGCGTTTCGGTGCCTTTCGGCAATAAACTTATAGAAGGGTTCGTCATAGGCCTCAAAGATAAATCGGATTACGCCGACAAACTCAAATCCGTTGCGGGCAAACTTGACGATTTTGTGGCAGTCGGTCCCGAAATGTTCGGGCTTATGGACTTCATGGTAGACAAATACCATCTCCGCAAGATCGACGTTTTAAGGCTGTTTGTTCCCGCTCAGCTCAGAGGCGGCAGAGTAGGCGAGATACTGCTCGATTTCGTACAGCTCGCCCTGCCTTACGAAGAGGCCGTTTCCATGGTATCCGCTTCCGCGGCGAAGCAGATTGCGGCAATCGAATATCTCAAAGACGCAGGGGGTTTTTCCTCCGAGCTGAATAAGCTGTTCGGCGCGTCGGCATTGAAAGCGCTTAAAGATAAGGGGATAACCCGAGTGTTCAAAGTGCGTAAAATGCGCGAGCCGGATACCTTCGAGTCTTCGGACAAAAGCGTTAAGCTGAACGCCAATCAGCGTGAAGCCGTGGACAGAATCGACCGTTCGAAAGGAGTTATACTTCTGCACGGCGTTACGGGAAGCGGCAAGACCGAAGTATATATGAACGCCGTAAGCCACGCGCTCGACAGAGGAAAAACGGCAATAGTGCTGGTTCCGGAAATTTCGCTCACGCCTCAGTTGTTAAGCGTGTTCCGCGCCCGTTTCGGAGCGAAAGCCGCCGTGCTTCACAGCGGACTTTCCGCGGGGGAGCGTTTCGACGAGTGGAAACGTCTTCTTACGGGCGAAGCCTCCATAGCGATAGGCGCGCGGTCGGCGATATTCGCGCCGCTTAGCAATATAGGCCTTATCGTAATCGACGAGGAACACGACGGCAGTTACGTGTCCGAGTCCAACCCCCGTTACGACGCAAAAGAAGTCGCGCGTTTCCGCGCCGGGTATTACGGAGCGCCGCTCGTCCTGGGAAGCGCGACGCCCCAGATAGAAAGTTACTATAAGGCGCAGACGGGCGAATACGAACTGGTATCGCTGCCCGACAGAATAAATAAAAAAAAGCTGCCCGAGGTGGAAATAGTCAATATGTCCCGCGAAATCCGCATGGGCAACAGGGAAATATTCTCCTCGTCGGTAAAACAGGCGCTCGAAAACTGCCTGGCCGACCGAAATCAGGCCATAATTTTTATCAACAGGCGCGGATATTTTTCTTACGTGATGTGTCGGGATTGCGGCTTTATCGCCAAATGCGAAAGCTGCGACGTATCCCTTACATATCATAAAACCGAAAACGTATTGAAATGTCATTGTTGCGGCAAGACTTACCGCAATATAGAAAAATGCCCGCACTGCGGCAGTACTCATCTCAGGCAGGGCCATACGGGCACCGAACAGGTTGCGGAAGAGGTGAAAAAACTTTTTCCTCATGCCAACGTCGCGCGCATGGATAACGATTCCACACGGAAAAAAGGCGCGCATGCCGCTATCTTAAAGGATTTTGCCGACGGCAAAGCGGACGTCCTGGTGGGTACTCAGATGATTTCCAAAGGGCACGATTTCAAAAGGGTGGCGTTAGTGTGCATTTTAGAAGCCGATTACAGCCTGTACATGAGCGATTACCGCAGCAACGAACGTACTTTTCAGCTGGTAACCCAAGTGGCGGGACGCGCGGGACGCGAAGGGCTGGACGGCAAAGTGATACTGCAGACGTACACCCCGAAACATTACGTATTCAGATATGCCGCCGCGTACGATTACCAAGGCTTTTACGAGAAGGAACTCAATACAAGGCAGGTAACCAAGTTTCCGCCGTTTGCAAAAATCGTGAGAGTGCTTATTTCCTCGCCGTCAGACGAGGACGCCAAGGCCTCCGCCAGAAAAACTTACGACGCGCTTACCAAAGTAAGAAACGACTCTCCCGACGATTTTATATATTTTCAGGGCATGAAATCGCCCGTGGAAAGGGAAATGGATATGTACCGCTATCAGGTACTTATGAGAATAAAGCAGGAGAACGCCGATAAGATTATCCGAAGCGTTTACACCGCTACGGATAAATGCAAAAACAAAAAATCGCAGATTTTCGTGGAGATAAATCCGCAGAATCTGAACTGAGAGGAAAAAATGGCTTTAAGAAACATAGTAAAAGATCCCGACCCCTTGCTTCGCAAAAAGTCGAGGCCGGTGGAAACTTTCGATAAAAAACTGCACCTCCTTCTTGACGACATGCGCGAAACCATGGCGAAAAACGACGGCGTAGGTCTTGCCGCGCCTCAGGTAGGTATTTTAAGAAGGGCGGCCGTGGTAGAGGTAGGCGACTTTTACGTCGAGCTTGTAAACCCCGAGGTGCTCGAATCCGAGGGCGAGCAGATAGACGTGGAGGGGTGCCTGAGCATCAATAATTACAATTGCTATGTCGCGAGGCCCGAGAGAATAAAATTAAGGGCGCAGAACCGCGACGGCGAGTTTTTCGAACTGGAATGCCGTGATTTCATAGCGCGCGCCTGCCTGCACGAAATGGACCATCTGGACGGCATACTGTTCAAGGACAAATGCTATGCCGAGCTCGATTTTGACGAGGAACAAGAGTGAGACTGATATTTCTCGGTACGCCTGACTTCGCCGTACCCGCACTTCAGAAAATAGCGGCCGCGGGACACCGAATCGCAGCCGTGGTTACTCAGCCCGACCGAAGACGGAACAGGGGCGAAATTTCCTTTTCGCCCGTAAAGGAGGCGGCATTGAAGCTGGGGCTGGAGGTGCTGCAGTTTCAAAGCGTTAAAAAAGAGGGCGTCGATATTCTTAAAAACCTGCGCCCGGATATTATGGTTACCGCCGCTTTCGGGCAAATTCTTTCGCAGGAAATACTCGATATAGCAAAATACGGCGTCATAAACGTGCATGCGTCCCTGCTTCCTGCTTACCGAGGCGCCGCGCCCATACAGAGGGCTATTATGGACGGGTGCGAATATACGGGAATAAGCATTATGCAGACGGCGCTCAAAGTAGACAGCGGCCCCGTTATTCTGCAGAAAAAAGTAAAAATAGGCGAGGACGAGACCGCGGAAGAACTTTTCCTCAGGCTTGCCGCAACGGGCGGAGACGCCGTGTGCGAGGCTCTGTCGCTTATAGAAAGCGGCAAGGCGGTTTATACCGAGCAGGACGAAAGCAAGGCGACTTTTTGCGGTATTATAAAAAAAGAAGACGGCGAAATAAATTTCGACACCTCCTTTTTCATGCTTAAAAGGTTTATAAACGCGATGACGCCGTGGCCGTCGGCATATACGAATATTGAGGACAAACGCTTTAAAATACTCGCCGTTGAAAGGGCCGAGGGCAGAGGCGTTCCGGGTTGCGTATTGAAAGCCGACAGAAAAAACGGTCTTGTTATAGCCCTTAAAGAGCAGGCCGTAAAAATATTGAAATTCCAGCCCGAAAACAAGAGCGCCATGCGGCCGGAAGATTATTTTCTGGGCAATACTGTTCCCACAGGGATAACGGCAGGGAAAGGCTGATGGATTATACCCGTAAAAGTTACGAAATTCTGGATAAAATTTACAGGGGCGGGGCCTATTCGACGATTGCCCTGGGGCAGGTTTCGGGCGAGGACTCGCATCTTGTCACGCGCATTGTCAAAGGCGTGCTAGAAAGAGATACCGAACTCGAATACATAATAAGCCGTCTTGTGGGAAGACCCGCTAAAAACGTTTTGAAACTGATTCTTAAACAGGGGATATTCTGCCTTAAATACATGTCGTCGCTACCCGATTACGCGGTAATAAACAATCATGTGGAACTTTGCAAACAGCTCGGAAAGCGTCAGAACGCCGGGTTTATCAACGCCACGCTCAAAAACGCCGCGGCGGGGAAATATGCCTTGCCCGAGCCTTCCGACGGCGATCTGTATTTATCGGTAAAATACTCCAAACCCTTATGGTTTATTGAAAAACTACGTGCCGACTACGGTAACGAAAAAGCGGTTGAAATAATTTCGGTCAAGCCTTCGGATAGGCTTCATATCAGGGTAAGCGGCCTTAAATTAACAAAAAAAGACTTTGAAAATTATATAAAAAGGCATAATTTAGAATACTCGGTTTCTCCCGCCGGCGGATATTATATTAAGGGAGGCAGGCTTCTGGACGAACTTTTTTTGCAAGGTAAAATAACTTATATGTCGGAAAGTTCAATGTATGCCGTAAAAGCCTTGGGGATAAAGCCCTATTCGCAGGTGCTGGATTTGTGCGCCGCTCCGGGCGGTAAATGCGTATATGCGGCCGAACTGGATACGGGCGGCATGGTGGAAGCCGGCGATATTTATCCGCATCGGGTTAATCTTATAAAATCTTACGCCAAACGCATGGGCGTTCATAACGTGGACGCATGCGTCAGGGACGCGGCCGAGGCGCATAAGAATTTTACCGCCCGTTTCGATTACGTCCTGGCCGACGTGCCTTGCAGCGGGCTGGGGGTATTCAACCGCAAGCCCGACGTGCTTCTGAAAAAAAACGCGGACTGCGCCGATCTTACGGCGTTGCAGAAGAAAATACTTTTCAACGCTGCCGATTACGTAAAGGAGGGCGGAACGCTCGTTTATTCCACATGTACTTTAAGCAAGCGGGAAAACGAGGACGTCGTAGCAGAGTTTTTAAAAACGCGTAAGGATTTTTATCTGTCAAAGGCGGATATTCCGTTTGTCAACGACGGCATAATTACCATTTTTCCCGACAACGAAGGGAGAACGGGCTTTTTTATAGCGAGGTTTGTGAAGAATGGACTGTCTGCTTAATTACGATTTGGACGAACTTTATAAACTCGCAGCGGAAACGGGGCAGCCTCGGTTCAGGGGCGAGCAGCTTTTCCGCGCCGCGCACGAAGGAAGAACGTGGGACGAAATAACCAACGTGCCTAAATCGCTTAAAGCCGAGCTTACAGCGCGCGGCTTTTGGGTAACGGGCGTAGAAATCGCCGATAAGCTAATATCCTCGGACGGGACCGTAAAGTATCTTTACCGCCTTGCCGACGGCAACGTGATAGAAGGCGTGCTCATGAAATACAAGTACGGAAACACGCTTTGCGTTTCCACCCAGGTCGGTTGCAGAATGAATTGCGCTTTCTGCGCTTCGGGGCTTGACGGACTGGTGCGAAATCTTACTTCGGGCGAAATTCTGGGGCAGGTTGCCGCGGTAAACAGGGACGCGGGCGGCACTCTTGCGGCGCGGGCCGTTACCAACGTCGTACTTATGGGCAGCGGAGAACCCCTCGATAATTATCAGGAGGTAACCGCTTTTCTCAGACGCGTGAATCATCCGAAAGGTCTTAACGTCAGCGAAAGAAACATTTCGCTGTCCACTTCGGGGCTGGCCGATAAAATATACCGCCTCGCCGACGACGGATTTAACGTAACTTTAACGGTATCCCTTCACGCGCCGGACGACAAGACGCGTCTGTCTATTATGCCGGTGAATAAAGCGTTCGATATAAAAACCGTACTCGACGCAGCGAGATACTATTTCGGTAAAACGGGGCGGAGGGTGATTTTCGAATACGCTCTTATCAAAGGAGTCAACGACTCGCCCGAGCAGGCTGAACGGCTTGCCGCGCTGGCAAAGGGCTTTCCCTGCCATATCAATTTAATCCGTCTTAATTACGTCAGGGAAAGAGGTCTGAAAGCCGCCGATTCGGTAAAGGCGTTTGCCGCCGTTCTGGAAAGCGAAGGGGCGTCGGTAACCGTACGCAGGACTATGGGCGGCGATATCGAAGGAGCCTGCGGGCAACTCAGACGAAGGTATTTGAGCAATGAAAGCAAGAGTAATTAAAGAGGCAGGCGGAAAGTTTTTCCTTCTGTGCGATGACGGACGCACGCTGACCTGTCATGCACGGGGGAGAATAAAAAGAGACGATATGATATTCGTAGGCGATTTCGTCGAGGTATCCGAGGAAAAAAACGGGTTTGTGATAGACGGTATCTTGCCGAGAAAAAACAAACTTATCAGGCCTTACGTTGCAAACGTGGACGTTGTGGTTATACTTATCGCCTGCGAGCCCGAACCCGATTTCCTTCTCGTGGACAAACTGCTGGTAGACGCCGCCGCAAACGGTATAGAGTCCGTTATCGCGGTCAACAAATGCGATCTCGACGGAGGAGAGCTGTACGCGAAAACGCTGAAACAGTACGGAGCGCATTTCAGGGTGACGGCGCTTTCCGCCGTCGGCGGAGAGGGAATTGACGAATTGCGCGGGTTCGCCGACGGAAAACTTATAGCTTTTGCCGGTCAGTCCGCGGTAGGAAAAAGCTCTTTGATAAACGCGCTGGGGAATCTGGGGCTTCAAACAGGAGGCCTGTCCAAAGTAGGCCGCGGACGCCATACCACCAGACGCGCCGAAATTTTCGATGCGGGTACTTTTACGGTTGCCGATACGTGCGGGTTTTCCATGCTCGAAACCGAAAAGGATTTCGACCCGATTACTTTAAAGGATTATTATCCCGAATTCGAAAATCTTGCTTCTCGATGCAGGTTCAGAGGCTGCACACACACCGACGAACCGGATTGTGAGGTAAAGCGAGAACTAGGCAAAAGCGTGGACGAGGCGAGATACGAAAGATATACCGAGCTTTACAAAAGCCTTAAAGATAAATGGAGGAAAAGATATGATTAAGGTAGCACCTTCGATACTGTCGGCGGATTTTGCGGCCATGGGACAGGCCGTGGAAAACCTTGAAAAATGGGGGGCGGATTACGTGCATTGCGACGTTATGGACGGCAGATTCGTGCCGAACATTACTTTCGGTATGCCCATGATAAAGGCGATACGCAAACATACGAGTCTTCCGCTCGACGTCCATCTTATGATTGTCAACCCCGAAGATTATATAGAAAAATTTATCGACGCAGGGGCGGATATAATCACTTTCCACCCCGATTCCACAAATAAGACCGCCGAGTGCCTTGCAACCGTAAAAAACGCAGGCCTGAAATGCGGTCTGGTACTTAATCCCGACAAGCCTTTGTCGATGCTGACCGATTATCTCGATATTGTCGACGAGGTGATTGTAATGGGAGTGTACGCAGGGTTCGGCGGCCAGAAATTCTTGCCTCAGACCCTTGATAAAATAAGTCAGCTTAAAAAACTCGCGAAAGGTAAAAACCTTTTAATAGAAATGGACGGCGGCGCTACGTGTGAAAACGCGCGCTCGATAGAGAATGCCGGCGCCGATATTCTTGTGGCGGGCTCGGCCGTTTTCGGTGCGGAAAATCCCGCAGAAGCGATAAGAATACTCGGCGGCAAGTAACATGCCCGCTCTGCCCGGCATATTATGTGTGCGAGGAGAAACGAGTATGAAAATTTGTTGTATCAATCCGCCCAAACCGATAAAATCCTTTCTCAGGCTTTTTGTGCGCAAAAACAAAAAACAGGCTAAACAGTCTGCCGCCGAGCGCGTATAGAATGCGTATCAACCGCCGGTAGAGCGTCAGAAAAGGATTTCGACTTAAAGTAGGTTTGCTTTTTGCGGCGTCTGGCTTAATTTTAAGATATAAAATTAATTCGGAGTCGTATATGAACGTTGTATTTTATCTTGCGGCCTTTCTCGTTTCCTATCTGATAGGCGGGTTAAACGCAAGTATACTGTATTCGAAATTCAAGCATACTGAAGATATAAGGACGCTCGGCAGTAAAAATGCAGGAACGACCAACGTTTTAAGAGTATTCGGTCGTTTGCCCGCGGCATTTACTCTGATATGGGATATCGCAAAGGCCGTTATAGCCGTTCTGGCCGCGCGGCTTATATTCCGCTCGGACGAAGCGGCTTGCGTATGGGCATGCCAAGGCGCGGCGTTCGGCGTGGTAGCGGGGCACTGCTTTCCCGTATATTTCGGATTCAGGGGCGGAAAGGGCGTAACTGCATATATGGGCGCGATGCTCGTCATAAACCCGTATGCGGCGCTGTTGGGGCTAGCGCTCTTTATAGTGCTTGTGGCAATTACGAGGTACGTTTCGCTGGGTTCGGTAAGCGGTTGTTTAAGCTATCCCGTTTGGGTAGCCGTGCTCGGATACGCTTCGGTTTACGGAAGCCATATCCCGCTTAATATCGCATTGGCGTTATTACCCGCGTTGCTGATAGCAATTCAGCACAGGGGCAACATAAAAAGATTACTTACGGGAACGGAGCGGAAACTATCCTTTTCCAAGCGTCCGCCCGAACAGGAAAAGAAAGAGGAAAACACTGAAAATGGAAGATAAAATCCGAATATTCATATTGGGCGCGGGGTTCGGAACGGCGCTTGCGGTAATGCTTGCCGGCGAAGGTCACGACGTAACGTTGTGGACCAGAAACGAAGCCGACGCAGAGCGTATTTTCAAAACTCGCACGAACAGCAAACTGCTTAAAGGGGTAATGCTTCCCGAAAGCGTAAAAGTCACAAGTCTGACCGAAGGGGCGGGAGAGGCCGACGTAGTATTGATAGCCGTGCCTTCGTCGGCCGTGGAAAGCACGGCGGCTATGCTTTCGGACAAGCTCGCGCCTTCCGCGATAATAGTAAACGTGGCGAAAGGTTTTGCCGACGACAAGCTGACCACATTGTCGGAAATAATCAAAAAGCACTGCAAAAATTCCGTGGTTACCCTGTCGGGTCCGTCCCACGCCGAAGAACTTGCAAGGGGCAAGGAAACGGCCGTGGTAGCTTCTTCGGAGGATATGGGAAGCGCGGAATATATTCAGAAGATTTTTTCCAACGCATATTTCAGAATATATACCAATCCCGACCTTAAAGGCGTGGAAATAGGCGGAGCCGTCAAAAACATAGTGGCGATAGCCGCCGGAATAGGCGACGGAATGGGGCTTGGGGACAATGCGAAAGCCGCACTGATAACAAGAGGGCTTAACGAGATAGCCATGCTCGGGGTAAGTCTGGGGGCAAACAAATATACCTTTGCGGGGCTTAGCTGTCTGGGCGATCTGATAGTGACGGCAAACAGCGTGCACAGCAGAAATTATCAGGCCGGATTAAGGCTGGGGAAAGGCGAAACTCCCGACGAGGCTGTCAAAAATATCGGTATGACTGTCGAGGGTGCACTCGCGGCAAAGCGAATTCACGATTATACGGGGGAGGGCAAACCCGCCATGCCCGTCTGCGAACAGATATACGCCGTATTATACGAGGGGAAAAATCCTGCCGACGCGGTCAAGGCCCTGATGTCCCGTCCAAAAAAACAGGAACACGAAAGCTTGTGGCTGGACTACTGAGCGACATAAAACAAAAAAGGGCCTTTGGCCCTTTTTAAATTTAAAAAAATAAGGGCCCGAAAGCCCTTTTCGTTTATACGGTTAAGCCCTTTCGACTTTGCCGCTGCGCAGGCATCTGGTGCAAACGTATTCGCTTGCTATCGAGCCGTCTTTTTTTACAACTTTAACTTTTTGTACGTTAACGCCCCAAGCCCTTCTGGTTTTACGATGACTGTGGCTGACCTGGTTACCGCTCATCTGGCTTTTGGCACATACGCTGCATACTCTCGACATATTTAACCTCCTTGGTTAGTCATAACGACTGATATTCTATCACTAAAATTAAAAAAATGCAACTAAATATAAGATATTTGTTGCGTTTACTTGCAAAAATGTTGTATTTATTGTAAAATAACTGCGTACTGTTAAGTATAATCATCGGGTTTGAGGCAGTTTATGGCACTTAATACTACAAATAAATACGGGCGCATCACCATCTCGGACGAGGCCGTCGCAATGATAGCGAGTCAGGCCGCAGGTGATTGTTACGGAGTCGTCGAGCTTGTTTCCAGACGCCTTTCCGATAATATTTCGCGCCTGTTTAACCGCCAGATTTACGGCAAAGGTATTAAGGTTTTAACTGCCGAAAATATCATTTACATTGATATTTTCGTTGTTCTTAAACTGGGTGTTTCCGTTGAAGCGGTTAAGGAGTCCCTTATCAGTACCGTAAAATACACCGTCGAACGCTTTACCGGTATGCGCGTAAAGGAAATCAAGGTGAACGTGGTAGGACTCCGCGTCTGAGTTTTGTAATTATTGGAGAATAAATATATGTTGAAAATAGACGGAGAATTGTTCGCCCGTATGGTACGCGGCGGCGCAAAACTCCTTGAAGTCAATAAAAATATGGTAAATATGCTGAACGTATTTCCCGTTCCCGACGGAGATACGGGCACGAATATGTTGCTTACCGTTTCCACTGCCGCAAAAGAAGTCGAATCTCTCGACACCGACGATATTTCCGAACTTGCTTCCGCCTTTTCAAAGGGCGCGCTTAAAGGAGCCAGGGGAAATTCAGGCGTTATTCTTTCGCAGATTTTCAAAGGATTTTCCGTGGCCGCAGAAAACAAAGAGGCACTCGAAGTTGAGGATCTCGCGCATGCGTTTGTCAAAGGGACGGAGATTGCTTACAGTGCGGTTACCCGCCCCAAAGAAGGCACTATTCTTACCGTTATGCGGATTATGGCGGAAAGGGCGGCGCAGCTGACTTCCAAAAAGCGCAAAGCCCCCGATATAGAAGGGTTTTTCGACGAGGTACTGAAAGCGGGCGAAGAGATACTTGCCAAAACGCCCGACATGCTTCCCGTTCTGAAAAAGGCGGGCGTAGTGGACGCCGGCGGCAAGGGGCTGCTGTTTATATTCAGGGGTTTTTACGAAATAATTCTCGGAAACGAGATTCCCGACGCGCCTCAAAGTGCGGAAGAGGCCGCTCACGACGACGACCCCTTTACCGCCTTTACCGACGCGGACGATCATGAGGATATACACTTCGGATATTGTACCGAATATTTTATAACCAACCTGCTTGCCAAAATTACCACGGCGGATATAGACAGATTAAGGGATTATCTTTCCACGATAGGCGATTGCGTGCTGGTTATAGGCGATTTGCAGCTGGTAAAGGTGCACGTCCATACCAACAAACCAGACAAGGCGCTTAACGCCGCTCTTAAGCTCGGCGAAATAGACAGGGTTAAAATCGAGAATATGCTCGAACAAAACCGTCAGATACTCGCAAGGCGCGCCGAACAGGAAAAGGCCAAGGAGCCGCCCAAACCCTTAGGTATGATTTCCATCTGTTCCGGAGAAGGCATGGAAAACATATTCAAAGACCTGATGGTTGACGTTGTGGTCGAAGGCGGTCAGACCATGAATCCCAGCGTGGACGATATCCTCACGGCAGTAAACGAGGTCAATGCCGACAGCGTAATCGTACTTCCCAACAATAAAAACATTATTCTAGCCGCAGAACAGGCCAAGGATCTTGCGAACAAGAAAGTGGTGGTTATACCTACGGTGAACTGTCCGCAGGGTATAGGAGCGGCTCTTGCTTTCAATCCCGAAGCCGACGCGGACGCCAACGCTTCCGCCATGGCCGCCGCGATAGACCGTATCAGATGCGGGCAGGTTACCCATGCGGTGCGTGCTACGAGAATAAACGGTTTTTCGCTTAAAGAGGGCGATATTATCGGGCTTGACGACAAAAAGGTCATAGCCAAAGGCGACGACAAGGGCGAAGTCGTTAAAAAGACGGTTGAAAAACTTATTACCGACGACGTCGAAGTGGTTACCTTGTATTACGGAGAGGGCGTAGAAGAAGAGGAAGCCCTTAAAGTGGTGGAAGAACTTACCGAGCAGTTCCCCGACGTGGACGTTATGGCTTACGAAGGCGGTCAGCCTCATTACTATTATCTGATTTCGCTGGAATAAATGCAGCTGAAAGAAGTTAAGGGCGTAGGAAAGGTCGCCATTGAAAAACTGAAAAAACTCGGCATAAACGACGTTAAGGATCTGGTCGGTTATCTGCCGGGAAATTATGTGGATTTATCATCGCCCGTGGCTCTGCGCGACGCAGAGGACGGGCAGTTTGTTTTAGTGGCCGTAAAAGTCAATAAGGTCGGCGGCGAGTTCCGCAAAAGCAAAAGTCTTTCCTTTTTCAAACTGAAAGGCGAGTGCGCGATAGGCGCGAAGAGCAACCGCAGCGACATATTCGACGCAATCTGGTTTAACCAACCCTATCTCAGAAAAGGGCTCAGGGAGGGGACGACTTACTTTTTCTGGGGCAAGATTAAATGCAAAGGTTCGGTTAAAGAAATGGTCAATCCCGCCTTCGAAGAGGCCGGTAAGCCCAGAAATCTCTGCGGTATAATTCCCGTTTACAAGACGAAAGGCCTTTTTGCGCAAAGTCTGTTCAGAAACATGGTAAAAGAGGCTTTAAGCGGTTTTAGTCCCGCCTCGGTAATATCCGAGAGGATTGCCGCAGGGTTCGGACTTGACGAGCTCGGCAAGTCCTATCTTACCGCGCATGCGCCTCAAAGCATAGACGAGGGGCTTGCCGCGCAAAAGCGTATACTTACAGAAGACACGGTAAACTCCGTAATAGCGTACAGGCTTTTGGTAAAGAGCTGCGCAAAATCTCGCGAGTACGCATATTCGGACGACAGGACCGAGGTTTACGCCTTTCTGAAATCGCTGCCGTTCAGGCTTACGCCCAGTCAGGAGAGAGCGACAGAGGATATATTCCGCGACCTCTGTTCGGACAGCGGGTATATGAACAGGATACTTTCGGGCGACGTCGGAAGCGGCAAAACCGTCGTGGCTTTCGCGGCAATGTACTATGCCGTTATATCGGGGTATCAGACCGCCCTGATGGCCCCGACCGAAATACTTGCCAGACAGCATTATCTGAACGCGTTGAAATTTTTTAAGGACTACGGGCTGAAAACGGTATTTCTGGCCTCGTCGCTTTCGGCCGCCGAGCGGCGCGCGGCATTAAGTTCAGTGGCGTCGGGCGAAGCAGATATCGTAATAGGCACGCACAGCATTATTCAGAAAGACGTGGTTTTCAAAAACCTGGCTCTTGCCGTCATAGACGAACAGCACAAATTCGGAGTCAATCAGAAAAGTCTGCTCGAACAGATGTCTGTTTCGGCAGACACTCTGACTCTCAGCGCGACGCCTATTCCGCGCGCTATGGCGTTGATACTTTACGATAACCTTAAAGTATCCCATATCGAAAAAAGAGAAGATACCGTGCCCGTAAGTACTTTTGTGCTCAGCGACGATAAACTGCCCGGACTTTACCGCTTTATCGGCGAGGAATGCGACAAAGGCGGCAAGGCGTTTATAGTGTGTCCGCGTATCGTGGACGGAGAGGGTATGGATTTGTATTCTGCCGAACAGCTTTACAAAGAATTATCGTCGGGCGTGTTCCGCAATAGGAAAACGGCATTGCTGCACGGCGGTCTTTCCAAGCAGGAAAAGGAAAGCGTGATGGCCGGTTTTGCGGGCGGAGATACTCAAATTCTGATTTGCACCACCGTGGTGGAGGTAGGCATAGACGTCCCCGACGCCACGGTTATGGCGGTACTCAACAGCGAAAGAATGGGGCTTGCCTCGCTGCATCAGCTAAGAGGCAGAATAGGACGGGGAAGCAAGCCCGGATATTGTTTTCTGCACGTCGCTTCAGAGAAGGCGCAAGAGCGCGTGAAAATTATGGAAAACTACTCCGACGGGCTGAAAATCGCCGAACTCGATTTCGATTTGCGCGGCGGCGGAGATTTTTTGGGAACGAGGCAGACGGGCGAGACTCTTACGGCGGGCGCCGTAAGGCTTTCGGCGGATATAATCAAAAGAGCGGGCGAAATTGCCGACAGCGTCATGCAGGACGGGGAATATCTTGAAAACCTGTCGGCACTCAATCTTACCCTGTACTACGAAAAGCTGAAAGACGTAAGCGTTAACTAGTGTAAACATTGCAAAATATGCCGCATATTATATTTATACCGCGGGAGCAAGGCGTTAATTTAACTTCAAATTTTAAAAACCTGTTAAAATCTCTTGCATTTTTATTAAAACTTTGCTATATTAAATAAGCTGGTTTTCGGGGGTATAGCTCAGCTGGGAGAGCATCTGCCTTACAAGCAGAGGGTCATAGGTTCGAGCCCTATTGCCCCCACCACCATAAAATTTAATACGCCGTAATATGCGGGAGTGGCTCAGTGGTAGAGCGTCGCCTTGCCAAGGCGAATGTCGCGGGTCCGAATCCCGTCTCCCGCTCCAATACGGCACCATCGCCAAGTGGTAAGGCACGGGCCTGCAAAGCCTTGACCCCCAGTTCGAATCTGGGTGGTGCCTCCATTAAAAACGCCGAAGTGGCGGAATAGGCAGACGCAAGGGACTTAAAATCCCTCGGGGGAAACTCCGTATCGGTTCAAGTCCGATCTCCGGCACCAACTTAAGGTACACCTTGCGTGTGCCTTTTGTTTTGTCTTTTTTTTGCTTGAAAAGCGTTGCGGTATATATTATAATTGAATTAAAAAGTCAGTATTAGTTATGCAGTTTTGACGGGGGACGATATGAAGCCGAAATTCAAAGCCGTTGCAATTGTCACGGCAATAGCGATTTGTTTATCCGTCGTGCTCGGCGGGTGCGGCTATTCGCGTATAAAGGTGGAGGATTCGCATTATGCACGGGCGGATGCTGATTTGATCAATCCCGACGCTACGGAAAACGCGAAAGAGCTTATGCGCTATCTGAAAAGCGTTTACGGTACAGGTGTTATAAGCGGGCAGTACGTTAACGAATACGAAAATTTCGATGCTCCCGAATTCCGCGTCGACGAAAATGATCCGCAAAGTCCGCGCACCGTGTTCAAAGCCAACGAGTTGCAGGCGGTGTATAAAGTAACCGGCGAATATCCCGCTCTTATCGGACTCGACGTATCGGGTATAGAATGCGGCGAAAAGTGTTATTCGACAGAACAAGCTGCAGAATGGCATAATGCGGGAGGTATAGTTACGCTTTGCTGGCACTGGAAAATCGATAATTTCGACGGCAAGCCTCGCGAATTTTATACCGAAAAAACGGATTTCAATCTCAGAAAAACACTGCGAAACAAAGACAGCGAGCAATATAAAGGGCTTATTAAGGACATCGACGTCGTTTCCGCTGAACTCAAAAAACTTTACGAGGCCGACGTTCCGGTGCTATGGCGGCCGCTTCATGAGGCCGGCGGCGGCTGGTTTTGGTGGGGAGCAAGCGGCAAAAACGCATATAAGGAATTATGGGATATTCTTTATGACCGCATGGTGAATTACCACGGACTCGATAATCTTATATGGGTTTACAACGGGCAGGAGCCCGATTGGTACGTAGGTGACGATAAGTGCGATATCATAGGCGACGATCCGTATTATCTCAACAACGAAAGAGAACGATATCTGAAAGATACGGCTAATTCGGAAAGATTTAAAAAAACCTATGCCGCCAGTTCGGCAAAAATGATTATGATGAGCGAAAACGATTTTGTCTTCGATATAGACTCGGCTTTCAGGCAGAATACGCGTTGGCTTACTTTCTGCACGTGGTGCAGGGAATTCGTCTGCGTTTACGAGCAGGGTGAGGACGGCAATTATTATACGAAACCCGAGTACGGCGCAATGTGCTCGACGGAAGACGAACTGAAATCTGCTTACCATAACGCACGTACCATTACTCTTTCAGACCTTGTTTCGAGCGGGCAATATAATCCCGTACGGGGCTAAGGTCAGTCAGGGCTGCAAGAGGTTGTATGGATTTTGTTTTTTTCGATATCGAATGTGCGAACTGTTACGACGGAAAGGGGAAACCCTGTACTTTCGGGTACGTGATAACAGACGAAAATTTCAGGGTAAAGGAATCGGACGATATCCTTATCAATCCGCGTGCGCCGTGGGATTTTTACGTGCGCAAAAAAATAATCAGATACGACCTCAAAGAGTTTGACAAGGCGCCCGAATTCGACGGCGTTTATCCCGCTATCAAACGCATAATGACCGCGCGCGACCGAATGGTTTTCGGTTATTCGGTGCAAAACGATATCAAATTTTTATACGACGCCTGCGAGCGCTACGGTTGCAGACAGCCCGTCTACGATTATATAGACGTATCGCTCGTTTATAAAACGGTAAAAAGGCTTAAAGACGAAGCGTCGCTTTCGGCGGCGGTAGCCGAATACGGCAGCGTTTTCGAGGGCGAAAAGCATAAAAGCGTGGACGACGCATTCAACACCATGACGGTATTCAAAAACCTTTGCGTCGAACTCAACCTGACTTCAACCGAGGCGGTATCCGAATTTTTCAGCGGTTGCGGAGGAAACAGCCTGTTTAAAATCAAGCTGTTCGGCGTAAAAAACCTGAACGAAATCGAAAGCGTGAAAGATTTCTGCAACCTTAAAAACAAATTCAAAAAGCCCGCCGAGACGTACGTATCCGAAGGCAGGGAAAAAACCGTTTTCCGTTGCAGGCTTACCGGAAAAAGGGTTGCGGTCAACCACTCGTTTTTCTCCGACGATTTTATTGCGGCTCTGAAACTTCTGAAAAGGATGAAGCAGTCGGGTATAGCGACAGTGAGGAGAGGGCTGCCTTTCGACTTTATTCTTACGGGCAAAAAAGAGGAGCGGGAAGGCGGCAAAAAAGAACTGGACGCAACCGATATGCTGCAAATTCTGGGTATGTCTTCCGACGAGCTTGCTCAAACCTCTTTGCCTGATTTTAAAATAAAATAGGCGATTGCCGCTAAATTTGGCGCATATTACCGTTATAGTATTATAAATTTCGCCTTAATTTTAAACGGTTTTATAAACTGATTCAGGCAGGTTGACAAGATTTTCGTACTCATAGTAAAATAAAAAAATAAAATTTACGGTGAAGTTATGGATATTAAAAATTTTTATAAAACTTTATCCAACGGTGTTAAAATGCCGGCTTTGGGTTACGGTACTTACAAGAGCCCGGAAGGTAAACTCTGCGTCGAAGGCGTCGCTGCGGCTTTGCAGACGGGGTATAGACATATAGATACCGCTTCGTTTTACATGAACGAAAAAAGCGTGGGCGAGGGAATAAGGCTGAGCGGTGTAAAACGCAACGAAATATTTCTCGTTACAAAGGTGTGGAACGACGATCAGGGCTACGATAACGCCCTAAGAAGTTTTGAAGAAAGCGCGCGCAGGCTGGGCGTCGATTATATAGACATGCTTCTGATTCACTGGCCCGTCGCGTTCAGATACAGAGACGAGTATCCCGAAAGGTTTTTGCAGACGTGGAAAGCCTTTGAAAAACTGTACGGACAAAAGGCGGTAAGGGCGATAGGGGTGTGCAACTGCCTGCCTCATCATCTCAGAACGCTTCTTAAAACCGCCGAGGTTAAACCTGCGGTAAATCAGATTGAACTGCATATCGGTTATACGCAGAAAGAGGCCGCCGATTATTCGGTTTCCGAGGGGATTGCCGTCGAGGCCTGGAGCCCCGTGGCAAAGGGTAAGGCTCTTGCGTTGCCCGAAGTCAGGGCTCTTGCCGATAAGTACGGGCGCACTCCCGCGCAGATAGCCATAAGATGGTGTATCGACAAGGGATACGTTCCTCTTCCTAAGTCCGTAACGCCGGAACGGATAAAGGAAAACGCCGACGTCTTCGGTTTTTCGCTGTCCGCCGACGACATCGCTATGCTCGACGCGGTAAGCGACATAGGAAGGTTGGGCAGTTATCCCGACGACTGTCCGTTCTGATTATGGCTTTTTCCGAAATCATATGGGACTATAACGGCACGGTTCTGGACGATCTTGACATCTCAATCGTTTCGATGAATACTTTGCTTGAAAGGCGGAGCATGCCTTTGCTTGCAGGCAGAAAGGAATATCTTGCCAAATTCGGTTTTCCCGTGATCGATTATTATAAAAAATGCGGGTTTGAATTCTCGGCGGAGTCTTTCGACGCGGTTGCCGAGGAGTTCATTTCGGTCTACTACCGCAATATGGAAAGCGCATTGCCGAAAGAGGGCATTGTCCCGCTGATGGAAAAGCTTTGCGGATTGGGCATAGAGCAATATATAGTTTCCGCCGCCGAGACGGGCTGGATAAAACGAAACGCGCAAAAACTGGGCATTATAAAATACATAAAGGGCGTGGTTGGCGACGACGGCATCCTTGCGCACGGCAAAACGGAATATGCCAAGCGTTGGCTTGACGGAAGAAAGGTCGATCCCGAAAAGTGTCTTTATATCGGCGATACCCTGCATGACGCGCAGACCGCCGCCGCGCTGGGTACGGGGTGCGTACTCGTTTCTTACGGCCATTGCCTCAAAAGCAAACTGCTGGCAACGGGATATCCCGTAGTGGACAGCACGGAGTCGCTTACGGAATTCGTACTTGACAATATCGTAAAAAATAGTAGACGTTAAATACGGATTTGTCTTTAAAAAGCCCGTATAATATGGCGTTTTTAATTTTTATATTGTTAAAAAATTGTTGTATTGACAACTTTTGATTTATATAGTATAATGTAAAATATTTGTTTTTATGGGATTTTCCGCATAGGTATGCGGCTCTTTGCAAGGAGGTATATATGAGCGAGTTTGAATTCTTCTCCTCTGAAGTTTCCGACAAAATAGTCGAGCTCGGCAAAAAAGCCAGACAGAGTACTATTATCGACAGCTCCTGGTACACGAAATACGACGTAAAACGCGGTCTCAGGGATCTGGACGGAAAAGGCGTATTGGCCGGGCTTACCGAAATATCCGAAATACAGGCTTTCAGTAAGGACGAACAGGGCAATAAAGTGCCTATGGACGGCGAACTTTATTACCGCGGTATAGGTATTCAGGACCTTATAGGAGGGTTTATAAAAGAGGACCGTTTCGGGTTTGAAGAGGTTACCTATCTTTTGCTTTTCGGAGAACTGCCTAATAAAAGTCAGCTTAAATCTTTCAAGCGCATCCTGTCGGGCTTCCGCACGCTTCCCACGAGTTTTGTGCGCGACATAATAATGAAAGCACCTTCCGCAGACCTTATGAACGTACTCGCGCGATCGGTGCTTATACTTTACAGTTACGACGACCATGCCGACGATACCGGAATAGCCAACGTATTGAGGCAGTGCTTACAGCTTATCGCGCAATTTCCGCTTATATCGGTGTACGGACATCAGGTGGCCAGGCATTATCATCACGGCGACAGTCTTATAATTCATCAACCCGACAAAAAGCTGTCTATTGCGGAAAATATACTTCACCTTCTCAGGGAGGACAGCAAGTTTACCAAACTCGAAGCACGGGTTCTTGACATGTGCCTAATTCTTCATGCCGAGCACGGCGGCGGCAACAACAGCAGCTTTACCATGCACGTAGTAAGTTCCACGGGCACGGATACCTATTCCGCGGTTGCGGCGTCGCTGGGCGCTTTAAAAGGTCCGCGGCACGGCGGCGCCAACATAAAGGCGATACGCATGATGGACGACCTTAAAGCCAACGTGAAAAACTATTCCGACAAATACGTCGAGCATTACATAGCAAAACTACTTGACAAAAAGGCGTTTGACAAGGCAGGCTTGGTTTACGGAATGGGGCATGCGGTATATTCGCTGTCCGATCCCAGGGCGGTTATTCTTAAAAAATACGCCCGATTGCTTGCCGAAGAAAAGGGTATGCAGGAAGAGTTCGATCTTTACGACAGAGTGGAAAGAATCGCTTCCGAACTTATTTCCGAGCGTCGTAAGATTTATAAAGGCGTTTCGGCAAACGTGGACTTTTATTCGGGATTCGTTTACAGAATGCTCGGTCTGCCCGAGGAGTTGTTTGCGCCCATATTCGCCGTTTCGCGCATTACCGGCTGGAGCGCGCACCGCATAGAGGAGCTCAGCAACAACGGTAAAATCATCCGTCCCGGATACGAAAGCGTCTGCGCTCGCAAGTCCTACGTTCCAATAGACGAAAGATAAACACGGATACGACTTAATTAATTTTCATAAACCTTGCCGTAAGGCAGGGTTTTGTTTTTTCCCGACATAATTATACGGGCTCCGGCATAAGTTAATTCAGGGTGCGGAATATTCCCGACCGACCGATTTCGGCGCGAATATTTCTTTTTCGTCGTAAAGCGACGTTTTGCGACAGTCAAAATCAATTAATATAGAGGTGCCGAATGTTTTGGGTTTTTAAATTTAAAAACGTCGTAAAAGTACTCGTGGCGATAATAGCCGTAATTACCGTAACGGTAACGGCGGCGGTAGGACAGAGCGTAACGGCGGCTAATTACGGCGTGCGCAAACTTCCCGTCTACGGCGTGGACAGGGGAGATAAAACGGTAGCGCTTACCTTTGACGCCGCCTGGGGCGCGGATAAAACGGATAAAATACTGGAAATTCTGGACGAGTACGGGGCAAAGGCCACCTTCTTTCTGGTAGGATTCTGGCTTGACGACTATCCCGACGAGGTTAAAAAGATCGACGCCGCCGGTCACGAAATCGGCAATCACAGTAAAAACCACCTTAACATGAGCGGCCTTGACAAGTCCGAACAGGTCAAAGAGATAACGTCGGTCAACGAACAGATTAAAAATCTCACGGGAAAGACTCCGCGATTTTTCCGTCCGCCTTTCGGCGACTATAACAACAGCCTTATCGAAAGCGTGGAGCAGCAGTCGATGATAGCCGTTCAGTGGTCGGTGGACAGCCTGGACTGGAAAGGCCTTTCCGCCGCTCAGATAGCCGACAGGGTGCTTGCCAAGGTAACGGACGGCTCAATAATACTTTGTCACAACAACAGCGACCATATAGTCGAGGCCCTGCCGCTTATACTTATAGGTCTTGAAAACAAGGGATATAAACCGGTTACGATGTCCGAACTCGTATATACGGAAAATTACAGTATCGACAATAACGGAATACAGCATTTAAACAATCAAGGCAAACAGGAGGAATAGCATGAATTACCACGAGATGGAAAACAATCAGGTACGGCTTACGGGTACGATAACCGGAAAACCCAGATTCAGCCACGAAGTTTTGGGAGAGGGATTTTTCGAGCTCAGTTTAAGCGTTAAACGGCTTTCGGGCCAGGAGGATATAATACCGCTTACCGTATCCGAAAGACTTTTGGAAAATCACGAAACGCAGGAAGGGCAGACGCTTTGTGTTGCGGGTCAGTTCAGAAGCTACAATAAGCAGGAAAACGAAAAAAGCAAACTGATGCTTACCGTTTTCGTAAGAGAAATATTAAGCGGAAACGAAGAAGAAAATCCCAACGTCATAAAACTTACGGGATACGTCTGCAAACAACCCGTTTACAGGACTACGCCGTTCAAACGCGAGATATGCGATATACTTCTTGCGGTGAACAGGGCGTATAACAAATCCGATTATATACCGTGTATAGCATGGGGCAGAAACGCCCGTTATGCGGCAAATTTCCGCGTAGGCGAAAAAATCACGGTTACGGGACGTATACAAAGCCGCAATTATCAGAAAGCCGTGGGCGACGAAACGGTAACCAAAACGGCTTTCGAAGTTTCGGTAAGCAAGATAGATAAGGCCGATTCAGTCGAGGAATACACTCAAAGTATTATATAAAAAGCACATTGTTCATAATAATTTATCATTTGCTTAAATTTAAGGCCGCTCCTTTACGGTGCGGTTTTAAGTTTTATTTTTCAGGCCGCTTGTTTGCAAAAAAGTATTGCTATATAAATTCAAGTATGTTATAATTTTTATGATAAATTTTACGGTTAGGCGCTTTATGTGGTCAGACAGTATAGTTAAAAACCTTTCCGAAGTAAAAGCCCGTATCGGGGAAGCCGCGGCGGCAAGCGGCAGGGACGAGTCCCTTATTACCGTCGTAGCCGCAAGCAAAACACGCAGTCAGCAGACTTTGCGCGAGTTTGAAAAGCTCTGTCCGGGCAGTATATTCGGCGAAAACAGGGTGCAGGAATTCAACCTTAAATATACGCCCGATCTGCAGTGGCATTTCATAGGCCGTTTGCAGACGAACAAGGTCAAATATCTCATAGGCAAAGTCGGACTTATTCATTCCGTCGACAACGTCAGACTGCTTGAAGAAATCGACAGGCTTTCCCTGAAAAGAAAGCTGCTTACCGACGTGCTTGTCGAGGTCAATACGGGCGGGGAGCTTTCCAAAGGCGGGCTGGCGCCGTCCGAAGTCGAAAAGTTCATTCTGGACGCGCAGCGTTATAAAGGGGTGGCGATAAAGGGAATAATGTCCGTTATGCCTCACGTTACGGGACAGGCCCTTTGCGATTGTTATGCCCGTCTTAAAGAATTGTACGATTCGCTCTTTGCGGTTAAATCGGACAATTACCGGAATCTGATACTGTCGGCGGGTATGAGCGAAGATTATGAAGTGGCCGTCAGGTACGGCAGTAATATGCTGAGATTGGGCAGAGCCCTTTTCGGCGAAAGATTATAGGAGGAGTTTATGGCTTTTTGGAACAATAACGACGACAGACGCAGGCGCGAAGCGGCCGAAAACGGCAGACAGTCCGATTACGATTTTACCGCCGACGACAGTTTTGCCGACAGAAGTTTCATGCGCGGAGGGTTTAACCCCGCGCCCGATTACAATTCGCGCAGCCGTTCCAGAAGACTTACCGACCTTCCGCCCGTTTACGGCGGCAATATGGAGGAACTTCCCCCTATAAGGCAGGACTCTTCTTACGGCAGGTTCGACGAGGCCGCCAGGCCTCAACGGCAGGTAAATCCTCCCGTTCAGCCTGTTTCTTCCTCGTACGGTTACAGGCCTTCGTCTGCGCAGTACAGGCCCGAACCCGCGCCGCAGGACCCTCCGCATACTTCGGTTTCCATAGCGGGAGGCGAAAGCAGCAAAGTCGTAATATTTGCCCCCAAAACCTATAACGACGTTCAGACTCTTATCGATTATCTCAAACGCAGCGAGCCCGTTATTATAGATTTTGCCAAAATCAGCGGCGATTCCGCGCAGAGAATACTCGATTTCATGAGCGGCGCAGTATATGCGCTCAGCGGCAGCATGCAACGGATAAGTCAGACGATTTTCCTGCTGACGCCCGCAAATCTGCAGATAACCGTGCCCGTTGAACAGCTTAAAAAGAATCTGGAAAAGAAAAGATGATAATATTGTTTGAAATACTTTTGCTTGTCGGCATAGTGCTTCTCGACCTTTCGTCAAAAGCGCTTATGGTTAATCTGCTAGAAGTGGAAAACCATTACGGCGACAGGGTCATAACCGTAATAAAAGGCGTACTGTCGTTCGATTACGGCGAGAACACGGGCGCAGGTTTCGGTATATTTCAGGGCAACGCTAAACTGCTTGCCTGGGTAACGCTTATATTTATGCTCGCGATAGCGGGATACCTGTTCTTTTACCGCAAGGACCATACCTTATTAAGGCTCGCGCTGTTTTTCGTGCTCGGCGGGGGATTGGGAAATCTTGTGGACAGGTTCTCGCTCGGATACGTCAGGGATTTTATAAGGTTCGATTTTATAGATTTCCCCGTATTCAACCTTGCCGATACTTTTATCACTTTCGGCGGCGTTATGCTGGTGGCGTACGCGGTACTCGTTCTGCCCGGAGAAATAAAGGCGGAAAAGCGGGCAAAAGAAAAATCGGACGGATAATATGCGCAGAGAAGTTCGGGCGACCGAGGGCCAAAGGCTGGACGTGTTCCTTTCGACGGAACTCGGGCTTACGCGCTCTCGTGTCAAAAACCTTATTGAGGACGGCCGCGTAACCGTAAACGGTAAAGAGGTAAAAGCGGGATATATGCTCAGAAACGGCGAGACCGTAGCGGCCGATATACCCGAAGACAAGCCTCTAGAAGCGGTGGCTCAGGATCTGCCGGTCAATATAGTGTATCAGGACGAGGACTTTGCCGTTATCGACAAGGAACAGGGTATGGTTGTACATCCTGCGGCAGGCAACCGCGACGGCACCCTGGTAAACGCGCTTTTAGCGCGCCTTGACAACTTAAGCTCCATAAACGGGGTTGTCAGGCCGGGTATAGTTCACCGTCTGGATAAAATGACGTCGGGTCTGCTGGTTGTGGCAAAGAACGATGCCGCTCACAAATCGCTTGCGGCTCAGATTGCCTCGAAGGAAGCGGAAAGACGATATATCGCCCTTGTGGACGGTAACGTCAGAGAGGACGAAGGGAAAATAGAAGCCTCTATTGCCCGAAGCAGAAAAGACCGTAAAAAAATGGCGGTTGACAGCGAGGGTAAAAAGGCGGTTACTCTGTACAGGGTGCTCGAAAGGCTTGGAAAATACACTCTGGTCGAGTTCAGCCTCAAAACGGGACGAACGCATCAGATAAGGGTACATTGCAAACATATCGGACATCCCGTAGTGGGGGACGAAACGTACGGCGGCAGCAACGCTTTTAAGCTGAAAGGTCAGTTGCTTCACGCTTATCGACTTTCGTTCGACCATCCGACGACGGGGGAGCGAAAGGTGTTTGATTCGCCTTTGCCGGCATACTTTACCGAGGTGTTAAAAAAACTTAATTCAGCATATACTAACAACAAATGAAGGAGCGCATCTTATGAGCAAAAAAATTAAGAAAGCGGAAGAAGAGATAATCGAAGTACCCGCAACCGAGCAAGCGGCCGCCGACGAAGCGGCAGAAACCGAACAGGCCGAGGCTATAACCGAAGTCGCGGAGGAAAAGGAAGAAATCAAAGAGGAAATCAAAACCGAAGAGGTTGAAGAAATCAAAGAAGCCGAAGCGGCAGAAACGGCCCCCGAAGAGATTTCCGAGCCCGTTGCGGACGAGGAAGCAAAGGCGGAAGAAAATCCCGAAGTTATCGAATATAAGCCCGTTCAGCAGGACGTGCCCGTTAAAAAACGCAGCAAGCTCCTTGTAACGGCAAGTTATTTCGCTCTTATGCTGGGCGTGGTCATGCTTGTTCTCGATTTCGTAAAAATAGATTTCGTTACCTATATTTCCAACTTTATGACCTACGGTATACTTGCCATAGTCGCTTATCCTTTTATAAAGGGTAAAAAGAAGGGCTGGATGATAGCCTATATAGTGGCCGTAGTGCTTCTTGCCGCCTTCACGCTTATACCTTTTATAATGGATATAGTAAAAGCCACCTCGGACGGCGGCGAGGCTAAAAACATCGTAAGCCTTATAAACGGCGTAACGCTGTAAAAGCGATATAAAGTATATAATCCGACGGAAATTCCGTCGGATTATTTTATAAAAAGACCTAATTTATAACTATTCGTCTTTTTGAGCGGGTAGAGAAGGGATGACCGTAACGGTTTTATAATCGGTATAATTGACCATGCCCGGCAGTCCTCCGGGGATTTTTCTTACGTTGCGTCGAACGGTGTAGTCCACTTCCGCTTTTCCGTTGTCCGCGGCTTCTGACAGTGCGGCGGCTATGGCTGCGGCCTTGACGATAATTTCCTCGGACGGGTTTTCGGCGAAAATTATTACGTGGCTTCCGTGGTAGTTTTTGACGTGCAGCCAGATATGGTTTCTGTCCGCCGTCCTGAACGTAAGCTCTTCGTTCTGAATATTGTTTTTGCCGGCAACGACTTTGACGCCGTCGATGAAAAATTCGAGAGGGCGCGCGGCCTGTTCTCTTATTTTGGACGAAGGCTTTTTCACGGCTTTTAAAGCTCCTATTCCGACAAGCTCCTTTTCCAGTTCGGCCGCCGCCGCGCGGTCGTCGCAGGTTTTCAGGTACAGTTTAAGCGACTTTACGTAATCGAGATTTTTTTCGCATTCCGCTTTCATCGCGGTCAGGTTGGTTCGGGTACGCTTTAATTTGTTGTATTTTCTGAAATAGTCTGCGGCGTTCTGTTGCGGCGTATGATTTTCATCAAGCGGAATGCTCACGACAGGGCATGATTCATCATAGTAGTTTTGGACTTCGGCAGAGGTATCGCCTTTTTTCAGACGGTAGAAATTTGCTGTTAAAAGTTCGCCGTAAAGTCGGTAGAGCTCCATATTCTCGCACTCTTCGAGTTTTTTGGCATAATCGCCGAGCTTTTTATTCAGCTTGTTTTCGTAACGGACGGCCGCGGTTACAAGGTGCGAGGTAAGCTGTTTGTTTGCGCGCTGTCGGCGGGATAGTTCGAAATGTCTTTCCACTGCCTCGCTCAGGCTTTTTCTTGAATGAAAATTTCCGCCGAGGGAAAGGTACGGCATAGCGAAAAAGTCTGCGTCGCCGTCGGAATTGCAGGGGCAGTACGATTGACTTTCGTAAATACCGTCGAACTCCTTCGCCGTTCGTATTACGGAGTTTATTACTTCTTCCGTCGGGTTGCAGCAGTCGTAACCCGCGCGAAGCAGAAGTTCGTTGACCGTAATCCGGCTGACGCCGTTGATTCGGCGGGTAAGCAGGGAGGCAATATCGCCTCCGTCGTTATCCGACAGCAGTTTTTTTATTCCTTCTCCGTCGGAAAGAGCCGTTTTATCAGGTTGGGAGGGGATAACGTAAATGGCGCCGCTTATAATGCCGCGCTTTCCTTCGTCGAAAGAAATGCGTTTGATTGCGTCCGATATGCGCCCGTCCGACGTAACCAGAACGATATTGCTGTATCTGTTCATTATCTCGACGTACAGTCTGTATTCGGCCTTGTCTTTAAGCTCGGTACGGCCGCTGAGTTTTATTTCCACGACTCTGTCGTCCAGCGTGCGTATATTATCTATCGCAAAGCCCGAAATATGCTTTCTCAGATGCATGCAGAAAGCGGGCGCGGTTGCCGGATTCGGTCGTTTGTCGGTAGCGAGATGAATGCGCGGCGCCTCGGGATTGGCACTGATCAGCAGGGTATAATTGTTGCCGAACGCCCTGATGTGCAAGCGTATTTCGTCCTTTTCTGGCTGGGTGATCTTGTCTATTTTACCGCCTTTCAGCGCGTCGTTCAGTTCGGCGGCAAGCGGTTTTAATGTAAATAAATCGGACGGCATATTTCGTCTCCTGTTTTAATACCATAATTATAGCAAATTGCCGCGCATTTTGCAACGGGCGCGAAGGCCTTTGCGGTTTAAGCGACGGCTTTTGAAATATGTGAGTTTAAATGGCCGTTTTAAAGTTAATAATGTATCCGTAACCTTGCATAAACTATTGCATTAATGTTTTTTATGTGATATAATACTATAACTTGAATTATATTATTATGTCTCAGGAGGACAATTTTTATATGAATTACACTATCGAAAAACTTGAAAACAGCAAGGTTAAATTCGTTATCGAAACCACCGCAGACGAACTCGAAAGCGCCACGCAGGAAGCATACGAGAAGAATAAACACAAATACGGCGTTGAAGGTTTCAGAAAGGGGCACGTTCCCCGCAAGGTGCTTGAAAGCGTTTACGGAAAAGGTTTGTTTTACGAGGACGCTCTCGATATAATCTTGCCTAAGTATTTCGATGAGGTTTTGATAAAGGAGCCCGAAATCGAGCCCGTCGGCAAGCCCGAAGCCGATATTATTGCTTTTGAGGAAACGGGCGTGAAATTCAGCGTTACCGTTGCGGTTAAGCCCGATGTCAAACTCGGCAAGTACAAGGGCCTTAAAGTGAAGAAGACGGTTGAGGCGGTAACGGACGAACAGGTAGAGGCCGAACTCAAACTCGCTCAGGACAGACAGGCCAGGATAGAGGAAGTTACCGAGGACCGTGCCAGCGTGAACGGCGATTTTCTTACCATAGATTTCGAGGGCAAGGTTGACGGCGTTAAATTCGACGGCGGTTCGGCTCAGGGTTATGACCTCGAACTCGGTTCGGGCACTTTCATACCCGGATTCGAAGAGCAGCTCGTAGGAGTAAAGAAAGGAGACGTAAAGGACGTTAAGGTTACCTTCCCCAAAGAGTACGGCGCGCAGAACCTGGCAGGAAAAGACGCGGTATTTACGGTAACCGTACACGCTATCAAGGTTAAAGAGCTTCCCGAGCTCAACGACGAGTTCGCTAAAGACGTAAGCGAATTCGATACTCTCGCCGAATACAAGGAAGACGTTAAAAAGCAGCTTGTGGCCGAGGCCGAAAGCGCGGCCGAGCAGAAAGTCGAGAACGAGCTTATGGATAAAATAACTCAAAAGTCCGAAGTGGTTATTCCCGACGAAATGGTTGAAAGCCAGATAGACGAACGCATTCAGGAACTCGAATACCGCCTTATGTATCAGGGAATGAAGCTGGACGACTACTGCAAGATGATTAACACCGACGTCGCCAAAATAAGGGAAGACTATAAAGAAAGCGCGGCTCTTTCCGTAAAGACGAGGCTTGTCATGGAAGCGATAATAAAGGCGGAAAATCTTATGCCCACCGAGGATGAAATCAACGAAAAAATCGCGGATTTCGCAAAGGGAGCCAACAAGTCTGCCGAGGAATACAGAAAACAGATGCACGAGCGTCAGTTAAATTACATAGTAAACAGTATCGCCACAGACAAACTTCTGGCCTTTCTCAAATCCAACAACACCGTTCAATAACGGCAGGATAAGGAGTATAATATGATTAACAATCAACTCATACCTTACATCATAGAGCAAACCAGCAGGGGCGAGCGCTCCTACGATATATATTCCCGTCTGCTCGAAGACAGGGTGATTTTCCTTACGGGAGAAATAAACGACGCCGTTGCCAACACCGTGGTGGCGCAGCTTATCTATCTCGAAGGCAAGGACCCGGCGGCGGATATATGCCTTTATATAAACAGCCCCGGCGGCAGCGTAACCGCGGGCATGGCGATTTACGATACGATGAACTATATCAAACCGGACGTAAGTACCATATGTATAGGCATGGCGGCTTCCATGGGTGCCTTTCTGCTTTCGTCGGGCGCGAAGGGTAAGAGATTCTGCCTGCCCAACAGCGAAGTTATGATTCATCAGCCCCTGGGCGGCGCGCAAGGTCAGGCCAGCGATATTGCCATCGTGGCGGACCAGATTATGAAAACCAAAAACAAACTTAACAGAATTCTAGCCTCAAATACCGGGCAGTCGCTTGAAAAAATTCAGGCCGATACGGACAGGGATTTCTATATGTCCGCCGAGGAGGCCAAAAGCTACGGTATCGTTGACGGCGTATATTATTCCAGATAACGAGGTGCAAATTGGATAGAATTTCAGGTCATTTAAGATGTTCCTTCTGCGGCAAAAGCGAGGACGAAGTCGAAAGGCTTATATCGGGTCCGGACGGGGTAGCGATATGCGACGCGTGCGTGGAACTTTGCAACGATATAATCAATTCGGCTTACGACGACGAACAGGCCTCTTCTGCGGGGTCCGTTACCCTTTACACGCCGCAGGAAATCAAAGCCAAACTCGACGAGTATATCGTCGGGCAGGATAACGCCAAAAAGGTTTTGTCCGTTGCGGTATACAATCACTATAAGCGCATAGGCAAAAAGGCCGCAACCGACCGGTCCGACGAGGACGTCGTGCTTGAAAAAAGCAACGTGCTCGTGCTGGGACCTACGGGAAGCGGTAAGACCTTGCTTGCCAAAACGCTTGCGGACATTCTTAACGTGCCTTTCGCGGTAGCCGACGCGACCACGCTTACCGAAGCCGGCTACGTTGGCGAAGACGTGGAAAATATCCTGCTTAAACTGATCAACGCCGCGGGCGGCGATATAGCCCGCGCCGAAAAGGGTATCGTATACGTGGACGAGATAGACAAAATCGCACGCAAGTCCGAAAACGTGTCCATCACGCGCGACGTATCCGGCGAAGGAGTACAGCAGGCGCTTCTTAAAATTATCGAAAGCACGGTGGCAAGCGTTCCTCCGCAGGGCGGGCGCAAGCATCCTCAGCAGGAGTGTTATCAGATAGATACCACTAATATTCTGTTTATATGCGGAGGGGCGTTCGTAGGACTGGACAAAATTATAAACAAGCGTAAGGAAGGCGGAGCTCTGGGCTTCGGCAAGGATATCAAGACCGACGAGAAGTTCAAATATTCTCAGCTTATCGGCCAGATTCAGCCCGACGACCTTATCAACTTCGGCCTTATTCCCGAATTCGTGGGCAGGTTGCCTATCGTCGTTGGCCTTGACGAGCTTGACGAAGAAGCCCTGGTTAAAATACTGTCCGAGCCTAAAAACGCTCTTGTAAAACAATATAAGAGGCTTTTGTCCATGGATAACGTGGATCTCGAATTCGAGGACGACGCTCTTATCGCGGTTGCGCGCAAGGCTATCAAGCTCAACACCGGCGCGAGAGGCCTGAGGTCTATTCTCGAAAACACCATGCTCGATATAATGTACAAGATACCCGACGACAAATCCATCGCCAAAGTCGTTATAACGGCAAAAACAATCGAGGGAGAACCGCCTTTAATCGTTCGGGGTAAAGAGGCGGTATAATCGGAATTTTATGTCAAAATATCTCAAATTGCCGTTAATACCTTTAAGAGGATTAACGGTTTTTCCGAACACGACGGTTCATTTCGACGTCGCCAGAAAGAAATCGGTTGCCGCAATCGAAGCCGCTACCAAGGAATTCGAGGGCAACCTGCTTTTGGTTTCCCAAAAATCCTCTGAAGACGCCAATCCCGCACCGCATCAGATTCACACGGTAGGCGTTCACGCAAATATCGTGCAGATTATCAATATGCCCGAAGGCATACAGCGCGTCGTGATTATCGCCGACAAAAAAATCAGGCTGGAAGAGTATTGTCAGACTACGCCTTATTATATGGCCGAGTATACTGCCGTTAAGGATAAAAAAAGCAAGACTCTTGCCGCGCAGGCCTATTTCAGAAAGGCCAAAGAGCTGGTTTCGTCTTTTTCCAAGGTAAACGAAACTCTTAACCGCGACCTTGTTAAAGCAGTTCTCGACGAGGAGGATTATACCTCGTTCTGTTACAGGGCGGCCCAGCTTTGTCTTGTAAAAAATCATCAGCAGTTTCTGGAAATCGACGACCTCGAAGCCAAGTACGAATTTTTAATCGAGGAAATAAACACCGAAATTCAGCTTGCCAAAATCGAGCGACGCATCAACAATAAAGTGCGTTACAATATCGATAAAGGACAGAAGGAATACTTCCTGCGCGAGCAGATGAAGGTAATTAACGAGGAACTGGGCGAGGGCGACGACGAGAACGAATATATCGCAAAGATAGACGCGCTTCCCATAGCGGACGAATATAAGGAAAAGCTTAAAAAGGATTTTCGCAGAAGCAATAATCTGCCGAGTTCTTCGCCCGAGTATTCGCTGACGCGCAACTATCTCGACTATCTGCTCGAACTGCCGTGGGCAAAGTTCACCGAGGATAACAACAGCCTTAAAAACGCCAGAGCCGTACTCGATAACGACCATTACGGACTGGAAAAAATAAAGGAACGGATAATTGAATTTCTTGCCGTAAGGCAGCTTACCGACCATAAAAAGGAGCCTATAATCTGTCTGGTAGGGCCTCCCGGCGTGGGGAAAACGTCAATAGTCAAATCCATAGCGTCCGCGCTCGGGCGGAAATATATCAGAATGAGTCTGGGCGGCGTGCACGACGAGGCCGAAATCAGAGGACACCGCCGTACTTACGTCGGCGCGATGGCCGGCAGGATAATAGGCGGAATAAGACAGGCAGGCTCGGCAAATCCCGTATTTCTTCTGGACGAAATAGATAAACTGGCAAGCGATTATAAGGGCGATCCCGCCAGTGCGCTTCTCGAAGTTCTCGACCCCGAACAGAATAACTCGTTCAGGGACAATTATCTTGAAATACCTTTCGACCTGTCAAACGTAATTTTCATAACCACGGCCAATAATCCCGACACGATTCCCGACGCGCTGTACGACCGTATGGAAATTATTGAGATGAGCGGATATACGCCGGACGAAAAGTTTGCCATAGCCAAAAAGTATCTGCTTCCCAAACAGGCCGACGCCAACGGCATCAAGCCCGAAAAACTCGAAATTACCGACGACGCGGTAATGTGCGTTATAGAGCGTTATACTCGCGAAAGCGGAGTGCGGGGGCTTGAAAAACAGATTGCCAAAATAATGCGTAAAGTCGCGCGGAAATTTGTCGAAGAGGGCGACGAGGGCGCCCTGACGGTACGTTCCGAAAACCTAAAAGAATATCTGGGCGCGCCCGTGTATACGCCGGGCGTTAAAAACCAATCGGACGAAGTAGGCGCCGCTACCGGCCTGGCCTGGACTTCGGCGGGCGGGGATATACTGACCATAGAAGTCAGCCTCATACCCGGCAAGGGAGAAATACTGCTTACGGGTTCTTTGGGCGACGTGATGAAGGAATCTGCCCGTACTGCCATTACTTTCATAAGGGCGCACGCTAAGGATTACGGCATCGAAGACAAGCTCTTTAAAAACAAAGATATTCACATACACGTGCCCGAAGGCGCGATACCGAAAGACGGGCCTTCCGCAGGCATTACGATGGCTACGGCGGTGCTTTCGGCTCTTACCGAAAAAGGGGTAAGAAGCGACGTTGCAATGACGGGGGAGATTACTCTCAGAGGAAAGGTGCTGCCCATAGGCGGACTCAAAGAAAAAACCCTGGCAGCTCAGCGCGCGGGGATAAAAACCGTTCTGATTCCCGAGGACAACAAAAAGGATATCGACGAAATACCCGAGGGTGTCAGGGAAAGCGTTAATCTCGTGTTCGTCAAAGACATGCCCGGCGTTTTCAGTAACGCCATAGCGGGGCTGTGATATGATTAAGAACGCGAAATTTTACATATCGGTCGCGGACAGTTCCAAACTGCCCGCGCTTAATATTCCCGAAATCGCGGTTGCCGGAAAATCCAACGTGGGCAAGTCTTCGTTTATCAATTTTATTACCAACAACGGCAAACTTGCCAGGACGTCGGGCGAGCCGGGCAGGACAAGACTTATCAATTATTTTACCGTCAACGGAGGGGAATTCGCGCTTGTGGATTTGCCCGGGTACGGTTATGCAAGAGTCGCAAGGGAAGAAAAAGCCAAATGGGGCAAAATGATAGAAGGCTATCTGTCGGCAAGCGTAAATCTTAAAAACGTGTTTGTGCTTGTGGACGTGCGGCATACGCCTACCGAAGACGACAAACTGCTGCTTAATTATCTTAACCATTACAATATTCCTTTTACCGTAATTGCGACAAAAGCCGACAAACTCAGCCGAATGCAGCTTCTTAAAAGACGGCAGGAAATAGCTTCGGAAATAGGCGTGGGACGGGAAAACGTATATATCGTATCCTCTTTGAAGAAAACGGGCAAAGAGGAGATTTTTGAACGAATAAGTCAGATTTTAAGCTGAACCATTATAATTTATACACTAATTTATAGTACTATGCGTACATTTACGACAAAAACCCGTCGCTTTCGCGGCGGGTTTTCGGGTTATGCCTGCTTGCCTGATCCGATTCAGTTTCTGCCCATGGGGCAGTTTTCGGGGTATAAAGGCATTTCAAACATGCCGGTGCAGGCTTCCTGCGTGTATTCCTGACAGGGCGGTATTTCGCAATACCCGTAGGTGGGTACCATCAGCTGTACCGTTGCGGTTACTTTAAGCACTATGGTAAGGCATACCGTTGCCGTGAAAGTAAGGTCGCTCTGGTATGTAGCCTGAGGTATTATCGCGCTCACGTTGGCGCTTAAACCTACCGGTACGAGACCGCCGTCGGGTACGCACATTATACAGTCGATAGGCACGCTTACCGTGCCCGTGGCTTTTCCTTCGGTTTCGTTGCTGTCTACGTAAATGACTTCAACGGGTATTCCTACGGTTGCCTGTACGCGGCTCAGCCCCGAATTGTCGTTGAGTTTGGTTATAACCGGATTGCTTATCTGGCCCGTGGTCGACGTGGATATACCGCTTACGAACGTAAGGGGTGTGGTGGGCGAGGACGGCACGGCATCGGTAAGGGTTAAGCTGTAGTTTTCAAGCGAACTCTGATTTAAGCAGGCGTCAAACACTTTATTAACCTCGATACATGCCCTCTCGCACAATCCCGACAGCGGATTACCGCATATTAAGCCCGGTCTTTTATCCGGTTTTGGGTTGCAGCTAAAAGACATAAAATCACCTCCTGATTAGGGTTGTATACTTATTATTATGAAAAGCGCGGGATATTTGTGAATGTTACGCGCGGCAAACGATTGAATATAATTTCTTCGTATGGTATTATATATATCGACAGGAGTTTTTATGAAAGTATTTGCCATATCCGATTTACATTTATCCTTTTCGTCCGACAAACCGATGGACGTTTTCGGCGACGGCTGGGTAGACCATTGGAGCATAATCAAAAAGGACTGGGACAGTAAAGTAGGAGATGAGGACGTCGTCCTGATTGCCGGGGACATAAGCTGGGGGATGAATATTGCGGAAGCGGCCGCCGACTTTACGGAAATAGGCAAAATGCGCGGCAGAAAGGTAATTATAAAGGGCAATCACGATTATTGGTGGAGCAGTTATAAAAAGGTTTGCGAGGCGGTAAAGGATAAAGGCGTTTATCCTTTGCAGAACAACGCCGTGCGTTTCGACGGGCTTGTCGTGTGCGGCAGCCGCGGCTGGACTCAGCCCTCCGAAAGCTCTTCGGATGAGGATAAAGCCATTTACCGGAGAGAGCTTATCAGGCTCGAATTGTCGCTTTCCGAAGCGGCAAAGCTTAAAAAGGCGGGGGATAAACTTATAGGAATGACGCATTATCCGCCGTTCAACGCCCGTTTTGAAGACAGCGAAGTAACCGCATTATTTGAAAAATACGGCGCCGATCTGGTTGTTTACGGGCATCTTCACGGCAAAAACGTGAGGGTTTTGCCCGTTGTCAACAAGGGCAATATACCTTATTATATTACTTCGTGCGACCAGATAAACAACACGTTGACGGAGCTTGCCGATATCCGATATAATATATAATTAACTAAGTACTAATTAAACTTTATATAAAATATATATAATATACTGACTGATAAACCATATTATAATATGAAGCCGACAAGCAGTGTATTACAACAGAATTTATGTACAAACCGTTACTTTTCCGCCGTATGGGAAAGGGGGCGCAAAGCTCTTCGGGAGGATAAAATATCCGCCCGATTTTTTATTTCGGCCGATAAAAAAACAGTGCTTTTCGACACTGAAAGAAAGACAAAATCATTAACTTTCAAGATAGTTAAAAAAACCCGAAAAACAGTAAAACGTGCATAGATTTAAAAGCCTTTAAAATAGTTGTATTTACAATTTATTTTTTGAAATCAAGTTAAAATTTTTGTTTTTAAAAAAGTTTAAATTGCAACAAAATTCTTTATACCGAAAAATAACATTTTAAAAGATCTTTGCATATTATGGTGTAAATTTTGAAAAAAGCAGGGACTGACAACCACTTTCAACCCTTGTTATTTTTTTCAAAAAAGCGTTATAAACTTAACAAATAAAAGGTTAATTTAACATTTTATGCAAACATACAAAAATTTATTAAAAAATTTTTTAAAAATTATTAAAAAGTGGTTGCAAGTGGTTAAAGAATATGGTATCATATAACTAAGTTTAAAAAGGAGGTTGTCCGCTATGGATTTTATCGGTACTTTCTATCACCAGCTCGATGATAAAAACCGTATCAGAATTCCCGCTAAATTCAGAAGCGAAATGGCTGACGGTTACGTAATAACCCGTGGCAACGGCGGATGCCTCGACGTTTATCCCACGGCCAAATTCGAACAGCTTAAACAGAAGTTCAAAACCGTGCCTCAAAGTAATCTGGTTGCTCAGGCCGTAGTCAAAAAAATTACCAGCAGCGTACAGATTCCCGAAGAGGACAAACAGGGCAGGTTCGTTTTGAGAAACGACCTCAGAGCTCTTGCCGGCATCAATAAGAACGTTGTGTTCATCGGAGTGCTGGACAGGGTGGAAATCTGGGACGAGGATAAATGGAACAGCTTTATGTCGGACGAAACCAATCAGAGCTTTGACGAGGCTTATCAGTCTTTGGAACAGTTCGGTATTTAATTTCGGCGCCCGGGCGCATACGGTAAGCAGTCGTTATTTATGAAAACATTCAATCACATCCCCGTAATGCTTAACGAGTGCATCCGAGGGCTGGACATCAAACCCGACGGTATTTACGTAGATTGCACGCTGGGTGGCGGGGGACACAGCAAGGAAATAGCAAGCAGGCTCACGACGGGCAGGCTGATAGCCATAGACAAGGACGAGGACGCCATTATGGCGGCCGCCGAAAGACTTTACGGGTATAAAGAACGCATAACCATCGTTCACGACGACTTTAAGAATTTCAGACACATTCTCGACGGGCTCAAAATAGACAAAGTCGACGGAATACTCGCCGACCTGGGCGTAAGCTCATATCAGATAGACAACGAGGAACGCGGTTTCTCTTATATCAAGGACGCGCCTTTGGATATGAGGATGGACCGCAGTCAGTATCTGTCGGCGTTCAACGTGGTAAACGAATACACCGTTAACGAGCTTACCAAAATAATAGCCGCTTACGGCGAAGAGCGTTACGCCAGAAAAATCGCCGAAAACATAGTGCAATACCGCGAGAACAGATCTATACGCACGACGGGGCAGCTTGCGGAGATAGTGGAAAAAAGCATACCCGCGAAGTTCAGATGGAAATACGGTAACCCGTGCAAACGAACTTTTCAGGCAATCCGCATCGAGGTGAACGGCGAACTCGAATATCTCGACGCCGCGATAACCGATATGGTAAACAGCCTCAAATCCGGCGGAAGGATGTGCGTGATTACCTTCCACAGTCTGGAAGACAGAATAGTCAAACAGCGGTTTAAGGAATTCTTTACCGACTGCGTATGCGATAAGAGTCTGCCGCAATGCGTGTGCGGTAAGAAACGCGAAATAAAGATACTTACACCCAAACCCGTAACCGCGGGCGAAGAGGAACTGGGCAACAACTCCCGCGCGGAGTGCGCCAAGCTGAGAATAATCGAAAAAATCTGATTTAAATATATTAAAAGCGAGGATGTTTAAAATGATAGGAACTGCCGAAAGAAACAGTGTAAGAGAAGAACAGAATTACAACGGTTACAGCTCTACTTATTCGGGAAGGGCGCCCGTGGCCGAAAGAAGTTATTATTATAACAACAGCAGATACGAGGCTCCCGCGGCAGAAACTCCTACCGACGAGTACAGGGATTATCTCTGGGGCAAGCTCAACAGCACGGCGGGTACCGTTCCCGCTTATCAGAGGCAGACGCGCGCGTCGGCCCAGACGTCTTCGGAAGCCTATTCGAGAAGCGCTATCAGGCCCGTTTTCCAGCCCGTTGATTACAGCTCGCTGAAACCCGCGTCCAGAAGGAAAACTTCTAAAAAGCTCAGCACGCAGGGCAAAATAATTCTGGCGGTTTATCTGGTGGTGGTACTCGTAATAGTAAGCCTTGTGATAATTAACGCCGAAATGATTAACGGAAGCACCGACACTTATACCAAGGTTGAAGCCGTCAGCCCCTTCGAGGCAAATGAAAACGGCCTCCGTTATATCGAAAGTCCATCTTCGCAGACTATCGAGACCAACGCTTTCGACAATTTCTGTGACGGAATCAACAGATTGTTGGGCGAATAACATCAGCATAGTAGTAAAAATCCCATAAAAAAGTAAAGCAGAGTTTGCGCTCTGCTTTTCTTTTTGCCTTTGCCGCGGCAAGGGCTTTTTTTGTTTTCCGTCATAATCGGCGGGGGACGGCCATATATTTTTGTGAGGTGGAAAATGAAAGTTTCTTTTCCCGCAAAGCGGATAAAATTCGTCGCTATCGTCTGCGTTATGATGTTTGCCGTAGTTGCCGGCAAGCTTTTTTACGTGCAGATAATAAACGGCGTGAATTTGCAGGCGAAAGCCCTTTCGCAGTGGAACAGGGACTTGCCCGTAACCGCTAAACGCGGAGGCATTTACGATACGCAGGGCATATTACTTGCGGGCGCGACTACAAGGTATTCGGTATACGTCAGGCCCAACGCGCTTACCGACGCCGCCAAAGCGGCTTCGCTGCTTTCGGCCCGTCTCGGCCTCGATTACGGAAAACTGCTGGAAAAAATAAGCCGGAAAGGCGTATCCGAAATAACGGTGGCAAAAAAAGTCGAAAAGGAAGTCATGCTGGAAATACAAAAGGAAAATCTTGACGGAATCTATTTTACCAGAGATACGCAAAGGTATTATCCGTACGGCGATTTCATGACTCAGCTTCTGGGATTTACCAATATCGACGGAGAAGGACAGAGCGGCCTGGAACGCTATTACGAAAATTATCTGAAAGGGGTAAACGGTTACATACTTACCGAAAGCGACCTGGTAGGAAAGGAGCTTGAAAACGGACAGACCGCCTTCATGCCCGCCATAGACGGGTTCGATCTCAATACCACTCTGGATTTTCACGTACAGGCAATAGTCGAAAACGTCGTCGACAAAGCAATGGCCGCAACAAACGCCAAACGCATATCGTGCCTTGTCATGAATCCCGAAAACGGAGAGGTGCTCGCGCTGGCCGAGAGTCCGTCGTTCGATCTTAACAATCTTCCGCGCGACGACGTGGCCAAACTGCTGACTTACTCTAAAAACAATATGGTATCTTCGGTTTACGAGCCGGGCAGTACTTTCAAAATACTTACTTCGGCAATAGCGCTTGAAGAAAACGCGTTCAGGGAAGACCACAGCTTTTTCTGCCCCGGATACAGAACGGTGGACGGACAGAGAATAAGGTGCTGGCGTTCGGTGGGACACGGCAGTCAGGATTTTGCCGAGGGCGTATGCAACAGCTGTAACTGCGTGTTCATGGACTGCGCTCTGGCAATAGGCAAGGAGACCTTTTACGATTATCTTGAAGACTTCGGGCTTATGGCAAAGACCGGAGTCGACGTGAGCGGAGAAACGTCGGGACTGTTTTTACGAGAGGAAGCCGTAAAAAACGTGGACCTTGCCCGTATAGGTTTCGGGCAGGCGGTAGCGGTAACTCCCATAGGGCTGGCGTCGGCGGTGGCAACGGCCGTTAACGGAGGCAACAAAATCACTCCGCATATTCTTAAAAGCATAACGGATTTTAACGGAAATACCGTATACGAATATAAAATCAGTACGGAAAAAAGCAAAATATCGGCCGAAACCAGCGAAAAATTGCGCGATTTACTGCAAAACGTGGTTGAAATCGGCAGCGGTAAAGCCGCTTATCAGGCCGGATACAGCATAGGCGGCAAGACCGGCACCGCGCAGAAATACGTGAACGGCGCAATAGCGCAGGGAAAATACGTTTCCTCGTTCGTGGGTTATACGTTTACCGAAGGCGTTAAAGCCATGGTTGTTTTTATAGTTGACGAGCCCGTAGGTCCGTATTACGGCAGCATAGTAGCGGCGCCTTACGTGGGCGAGATTTTCAAAGGAATCTTCGATTATAAAAACGTCGCTCCCGTCTACACCCAAAAGGACAAAGAGATTATAGGAGAGCCTTTCGCCATGCCCGACCTCAGAGGCCTTAGCGTGAACGAGGCCAGAAACATGCTTTACTCTCTTGGCCTGTATTACGAAATCGACGGAGAGGGCGACTACGTATCCGCACAGTTGCCCGCCCCCGGGGCGACGGTAGACAAGACGGTAAGCGTGCTTATTTCGGTCTGAAATAAATGTATAAAAAAGTCTAATTTTACCTTTCCGTTGACACTATTATTCTTTTAGAATAATATCAAATCATCAAACACGGAGGCGGCTTATGAAAACACTTAAAAGTTTACTCTCGGGCGTATACGAAGGCGAGGTTCCCGATATCGAGATTGCGGACATCTGCACGGACAGCAGGCAGGTTAAGAACGGGGACCTTTTCATTTGCCTGTCGGGCGGAAATTTCGACGGGCACGATTACTCTCTTGAAGCGGAGATGCTGGGCGCGGCGGCAATAGTTTGCGAACACGCCGTGGAAAGCGGACTGTTTCAGGCGATTGTAAGCGATACGCGCAAGGCATACAGTCTGATATGCGGAAATTTTTTCGACAATCCCGCCCGGGATATGAAGTTCGCGGCCGTCGTTGGCACCAACGGCAAAACAAGTACGGCTTCGGTTTTGCGGTGTATTCTCGAAAGAGCCGGACACGTTACGGGGCAGATAGGAACCACGGGCGTCAAGATGCCCGATAAAGTTTACGATACCGGTATGACCACGCCCGACCCTTACGAGCTGAACCGCTATCTCAAAAAAATGAGAAAAGCGGGCGTCGATACCGTAATCTGCGAAGTCACCGCTCATGCGATTTTCTGGAAAAAGACATACGGGATAAAGGCCGATTACGCGATATTCACCAACGTAAGCAAGGACCATCTCGACTTTTTCGGGGATATGGAAACCTATGCCGGGGTAAAGCGCGGTTATTTTTCGCCCGATAACGTAAAAGTCGCCGTGGTAAATTCGGACGACGAAAACGGCAGGGCGATAATTTCCGCCGCGCGCACGGCGGTGTTTTCGTACGGAATAAATCAACCCGCCGACGTTTTCGCCATAGACATACGCCATTCGGACAGGGGGTTGGAATTCGTCATAAATCTGTTTGACGACGTGTTCGGCATCGCCGTTCCGCTGTACGGACGTCATAACGTATACAACGTGCTTGCGGCGGCGACTTTGGCAAAACTCATGGGCGTGGACGGGGCGGTTATAAAAGAAGCTCTCGAAAACGCGGACGAAATAGAGGGGCGGTTTAATATTTTTTATTACAATGGGGCAAAAATAATAGTGGATTTCGCTCATACTCCCGACGGTCTTGACAATCTTCTGCAGGCCGCCGCCGAAATTACCGACGGGAAAATAGTTACGGTGTTCGGATGCGGCGGCAACCGCGACAGAACAAAGCGCGCCGAAATGGGAACGGTTGCGGGCATGCGCAGCGACGAAGTCGTTATTACTTCGGACAATCCCAGATACGAACAGCCCATGGACATAATATCCGATATATTGCCGGGCGTTAAGCGGTGCGGAGCGGAATACATAATAATTCAGAACAGAAAAGAGGCCATAGCCTACGCCATATCCCGCGCGGGACGGGGCGACACGGTAGTGATAGCCGGCAAAGGCGGCGAAAAATATACCGAAGTCAAGGGCAAAAAAATAGCTTACAGCGACGAGAACAGCGTGAAGGCCTTTATCGAAGGAGGAAGGATTGACTGACGCCTTAAAAATTCTGCTGGCCGCGGGACTGACCTTCGCGGCGGGGCTTGCCGTAGGACCGCTTGTCATAAGGGCGGCGAAAAAACTTAAAGCGGGACAGGTGATTCTGGGGTACGTCGAACAGCACAGTTACAAGTCGGGTACGCCTACTATGGGCGGATTCATATTTCTTTTGCCCGCTTCTGCGGTGTCCATGATACTGGGGTACACAAAGTTGGCGGCCGTAGCCGTCGCGCTGACTCTCAGTTACGCAACGCTGGGGTTTCTGGACGATTTTATTAAAATAAAATTCAAACAGAATCTGGGCTTGAGGGCTTATCAGAAACTGATAGGCCAGCTGGGCATTGCGGTTATCGTAACGGTATTCTGTTACAAAAACCCTTTGGTAGGCACCGTTATAGATATACCTTTTGCCGCAGTCACGCTTAACCTGAAATGGTGGTATCTGCCTTTTACGATGTTCGCGTTCATCGCGCTGACGAACGCGGTAAACCTTACCGACGGCCTCGACGGGCTTGCGGGTTCGGTAGGGATTGCGTATTTCGCCTTTTTCGCGCTGATAATTTATCTGCGCGGAGAAGCGGCCGATTATTTCGGGGAAACCGTTCTGTCCGACGAGCTTAACGGGCTTGCGGTATTTTCGGCGGCAATGGCGGGCGGAATAGGAGCCTTTTTGTGGTTTAACGGAAATCCCGCCACGGTTATGATGGGGGATACGGGTTCTCTGGCCATGGGCGGCGCGGCCGCGGCGGTAGCGGTATTTTCGCGGACTCCTCTGCTTATTCTCGTGCTGGGAGTGACCTATATAGCGTCGTGCGTGTCCGTCATCGCACAGGTGATATCTTTCAAACTTACGGGAAAAAGAGTTCTGCTTATGGCTCCTCTGCATCACCATTTCGAAAAAAAAGGCTTGCCCGAACAGAAGATAGTTTTGCGATATGCGCTCGTAACGGTAGCGGCGGGGCTGATAGCCCTTGCCGCGTGAAGGTGGTGAAATATGTTTCTTAAATCCAGAAAAGTTTTGATTTACGGTTTTTCGGACAGCGGCAAGCAGGCGGCTTTGCTTGCGTTGTCCGAGGGAGCAGACGTATACGTTTACGACGACGGCAATATTCCCGAACTGACCGAAGGCGTTACCTTGGTAACCTCCGAACAGGCCGCCCCCGACGCGGATATAGTGATAATAAGTCCCGGCGTACCTTTCGACAGGCCTTTGCTCGAACGGGCAAGACTGGCGGGTAAGGAAGTTATAGGGGAAACCGAATTTGCTTACCGTTTCTGCAAAAGCGACATTATAGCGGTAACGGGCACCAACGGCAAAACCACTACCACAATGCTTATTAACCGGATACTTAACATGGCGGGGCAGTCATCCTACGCGCTGGGCAACATAGGTATTCCGCTGAGCGCGAAAGTAAAAGAGCTGCAGCCTTCGCAGACCGTGGTATTGGAAGTAAGCAGCTTTCAGCTTGAAAGCACGGTGACTTTCAGCCCCGACATAAGCGTGATTTTAAATCTCGCGCCCGACCATATCGACAGACACGGCAGTTACCCGAATTACATAAACGCCAAATGCAAAATATTTGAAAACCAGGTGAAACGGGACAAAGCCGTGCTGAATTACGACGACGCCGACACTCAGGCGCTGGCGCAGAGATGCCCCGCCGACGTTTTCTATTTCAGTAAAAGCGAAAGAGTGAGGGGCGCTTACGTCAAAGGCGGAAGAATCTGCTTCGAGGATAAACGGGCCTCGGTTATATGCCCCGTAAAAGATCTTTCTCTCACGGGCGGACACAATCTGGACAACGCGTTGGCGGCCGTTGCGGCGGCAAAGCTGAAAGGCGTGGACGATGACATAATATCGCACGCGCTGAAAACCTTCGAACTGCCCGATTTCAGAATGCAGTTTATAGGCAGCAAATGCGGCAAGGATTTTTATAACGACAGCAAGGGCACGAACGTGGCGGCTACGCTCGCCGCGGTCAGGTCGGTATCGGGTGACAGCCTGCTTATACTGGGCGGAAGCGATAAAGGCGAAAATTTCGACGACCTTTTTGCAAATCTGCCCGACAGCGTGAAATACGTTCTGGTAAGCGGGGCTAACGCCGACAAAATAATCGAAAGCGCGGCCAGATGCAAAAAATTTAACGTATTCAAACGTGACAACTTAGAAAACTGCGTTACAGAAAGTTTGTCGTTTGCGGTTAAAAACGTCATTTTTTCGCCGAGTTCGGCCTCTTTTGACAGATTTATTGACTATAAAGACCGCGGACGGGCATTTAACAGATACTTTAACGGGTTGTGATATGAAGCGAATAGACTGGAAATTGGCGACACTTGTTATAGTTTTGTCGCTTTTCGGCATAATTATGATATATTCGGCCAGCAGTTACAGCGCACTGAAAGATTACGGCGACGCATTTTTTTACGTTAAAAAGCAGGTTTTAGCCTTTTTTTTGGGAATTATCGTAATGTTTGCGCTGATTTTTGTAAATATTGAAAAAATCAAGCGCTTTGCCGTGCCCGTATATGCGGTCAGTATGCTGCTACTGGCGCTCGTTTTCGTTCCCGGGCTGGGCGTAGAGAGTTACGGTGCGAAAAGATGGCTCGATTTAGGTTTTTTCACTTTACAGCCGTCGGAATATTCCAAGTTCGGGCTGGTTATTTTTCTGGCGGCGTTTATGTCGTCCCGCGACATAACGAAGCTGAAAAACCTTGCCCTCGCGCTCGCGTGCGGACTTGCAATGAGCGCGCTCATAATAGTCGAGCCCAACATGTCCATCACCGTTTGCGTAGGCGCCGTGCTTATTATAATGCTTTTCGTGGGAGGTATGAAGACAGGACATCTTGCGGCGCTTGCCTTGCCCGCGGCCGCCGCAGTGCCCGTGATGATAATAGCCGAGCCTTACAGGTTAAAACGTCTTGCCGCATTTATCGATCCGTGGAAAAATCCTTTGGGCGAAGGTTATCAGCTTATTCAGAGTTATTATGCTTTGGGCTCGGGCGGATTTTTCGGAGTGGGGCTTTTCAATTCGCGTCAGAAATATCTTTTTCTGCCTTTTGCCGAATCCGATTTTATTCTGTCTGTAATAGGGGAGGAACTGGGATATGCGGGCTGTCTGTTGCTGTTTGCGCTGTTCGCCGCGCTCATATATCTCGGATACGCCGCTGCCGTACGGGCGGATACTCCTTTCAAATGTTATCTTGCCGCGGGCATAACCTCGGTCATCGCGGTGCAGACTCTGGTGAACGCGGCGGTGGTGAGCGGAGCCATACCGCCTACCGGTCTTCCGCTTCCGTTTATAAGCGCGGGAGGAAGTTCGCTCGTCGCGTTTATGGCTGCGTGCGGTTTGCTGCTTAACGTATCCGCAAGGGGGGCTACACACAAACAAGAGAAAAACCATAGTATGTAGTATTCGGTCACTTGGGAGTGTGTTATGGAAAAATTCGTTATCGGCGGAGGACACCGCCTGTGCGGAAGCACGAGAATAAAAGGGGGAAAGAACGCCGTACTGCCCATATTGGCGGCGGCGATACTCACGGACGAGAAGGTTACGATACACGACTGTCCCGACATAAGCGATATAAGAAATATGCTTAAAATATTAAACAGTCTGGGTGCGCGGACGACGTTTGAAAATTCGGTCATCACCGTGTCGGGGGGCATAAGCGTAGGCGAAATACCTACCGAGGCCGCAAAGGAGATAAGGTCGTCCGTATTTTTGCTGGGGCCCATACTGGCCCGAATCAAAAAGGCAAAGGTGGCATATCCCGGCGGATGCGACATAGGGCTAAGGCCTATAGACATACACCTGAAAGGGTTCAGGGAGCTCGGCATCGAGGTTACCGAACAGAACGGATACATAATATGCGACGCGTCGGGTATAAGGTGCGCCGACATTCAGTCGGACAAGGTAAGCGTGGGAGCTACCGAAAACCTTATGATGGCCGCCGTTTTCACTAAGGGAAGCACGTTTATAAGAAACGCGGCGAAGGAACCCGAAATAGAGGATCTCGCATCCTTTCTCGTAAAGATGGGCGCGAAAATCAAAGGGGCGGGCAGCGACGTTATCGAAATACGAGGAGTGGACTGCCTGCACGGGTGCGACTATACGCCCATACCCGACCGTATCGTTGCGGGAACTCTGCTTGCGGCTACCGCTATATGCGGGGGCGACGTGCTTTTGGAAAACGTGGTATACGAGCATATTTTTTCGCTTGTGTCCAAATTGTCAAAAAGCAGTTGCTTAATCAAACCCGTTTGTGATAGTATATATATTAGCTTTAAGTCGAGAGTCAGGGCTTTCGACATAGTAACGCATCCGTATCCCGCTTTTCCCACGGATATGCAGTCGCAGTTCATGGCGGTGGCGGCCACGGCGGCGGGGACCAGCATAATCACCGAAACCGTATTCGAAACCCGTTTCAAGCAGGCAGGTCAGCTCATCAAGATGGGCGCGGACATAACGCTTCGCGGGGATACCGCAATAGTGCGCGGAGTGGGGCGTCTTTCGGGCGCGGAAGTTACCGCCTGCGAGTTGCGCGGCGGGGCGGCTCTGGTGCTTGCGGGGCTCGGGGCCGAAGGCGTTACTACCGTCGACGGTATAAGACATATCGACCGCGGCTACGAAAGTTTTGAAAAAACATTAACACAATTACAGGCGGATATCACAAGGATTTGCTTATGAACAAACGAATAATCACTTTGTTTGTCGGCCTTGCGTTAATCGTCCTGCTGGCTGTTCTAAACGGAGCGGTGTTCGTGGTAAAGGAAATCGAGGTTCGGTTTCAGACTCCGCAGCACCTCGAAGATCAGCAGGAGCTGGAACAGCGGATTATCGACGCGTCGGGTATTACCATCGGTAAAAATATTTTTACCATCAGGGAAAGCACGGCTACCGAGAACATTCGTTCGGCAATAGCGGACATAGACGTTCTCGCCGTGGAAAGGTATACCGACAAAGTGGTTCTTTACGTCGCCCGGAGGGTGCCCGTGATGGCAATTCCGGTTGAAGCGGCCGAACCCGATACTTACGTAATAGTCGATACGGTCATGACCGCGTTGCGTACCGTTACCAACGCTACACGGGAAGACCTTGCGGGATTGATTGTTGCCGACATTATCCCCTTGAAAGGGGGCACTATTTCGATAGGTCGGACGCTCACGGGATACGGGGACACGATCACGCGTTTTCAGAACGTGGTCGTAGCCTTCCAGTACGCGGGGCTTTCGCCCGAAGGCATAGCCGGATTTATCGGGCGCGTAGAAACGGAGGAAAACCGTATTATTCTCTATACGCGGGAGGGGCTCGAAGTATACGTGGACGTGCGCGAGCGCGGAGAATCCGACGGCGCGATGCTGACCTCCGAGCAGATTTCGGAGCGCGTTCAGAACTTCTATACCGAATGGCTTAAAAACCCCGCTTCGTCCGGGCAGGCCAAATTCGATTACGTTCAGGGCAAATACGTATTTTACAATACCGACATTTAACGACAGTTTATTGCCGCAAACGGCGGAAAACGGAAAGTTTTCCGCCTTTTTATTTATTTTTAATAAAAATATTATAAATAATATAAAAAATACTTGACACAGTACTTTGCCCAGTATATAATTTAATTAAAAATAATATAATATTAATTTATATTATAATTTTGCGAGGTTCTTGATGGCTCGAAACAGTGATATCGCCGTGCTTGACATAGGGTCCAGAAAGGTTTCCGTTCTGATAGGCGATAAAAACGAAAAAGGCATCTACAATATAAAAGGCATAGGGCAGTTCGACTACGCGGGGTACGCGTGCGGCAAGTGGTATGACGAGGACAGCCTGAAAAAGGCGGTTTCGGGCGCATTGAAAATTGCCGAAGTGGAAGCCGGCGTAAAAGTCAGAAAGCTTTACATCGGCGTACCTGCGGAGTTTTTGGCGGTAAACGTCAAGGAAGTTACCGAGGTTTATCCTAAAACCACCCGCATCACCGATACGGAAACGGACAGGCTGTTCAGGCAGGGAGGCAACTTCGAAACCGACGCTTTTACCGAAATTAACTGCTCGCCCGTATATTACACTCTCGACGGAAGCTCCAAGCGCATTATAGAGCCGCGCGGCGCAACCGTTCAGAAGCTGTCGGGACTGCTGTCGTATATACTGTGCGAAAACACTTTTATAAACCTCTTCGATTCTATCGCGGAGGAACTTAAACTCAAAGAGGTCGAATACGTGGCCACGCCGTGGGCCGAGGCTCTGGGGCTGATTTCCGCAGAGCAGCGCGACAAATACGCGATAATTATAGACATCGGCTATATTTCAAGCAGCGTCGCGGTAATAAGGGGCGACGGACTTCTGCATCTTTCCAGCTTCTCGATAGGGGGCGGACACATAGCGGGGGATATATTCCAGGCTCTGGACCTGCCTTTCCAGGTGTGCTGCGAGATTCAGAACAAAATAGACCTCAACCTCGTTTATTCGGTAGAGGAATATCACGAAGTTAACGACAACGGCACTGTTTACAGGGCCGCCGCAGAGGACGTGAATTACGTAACGCGCGAGCGACTCGAAGAAATAGCGGGGTATATCCGCCAGGCGCTGGACATCTGCAAATTCGACTGTCCCGTATACGCGCCCGTGTATCTTACAGGCGGCGGAATTACCTTTATCAGAGGGGCGAAAGAATATATTTCGGCCTCTATAAACAGAAAACTGGAAATTTTGGCTCCTTCGTTACCCAGATACAACACTCCGGCTTTTGCCTCGCTTATGGGGCTGTTCGAAGTGGCTGTCTTGCTTAACGGTAAGTCGGGGACCAACTTTATAAAAAAGCTAATCGCAAAAATAGGAGGATGAACTTATGTACGGAGCACCCGTAAACGTTGCAAAAATCAGAGTTATAGGTATAGGCGGCGGCGGCAACAACGCAGTTGACCGTATGATTGACGCAGGTATCAAAAGCGCGGATTTCGTTGCCATGAACACCGACCTGCAGACTCTTATGAGAAGTAAGGCCGAACTGCAGATTCAGCTCGGTGAAGAACTTACCAAGGGCCTGGGCGCGGGCGCCGATCCCGATATCGGCGAAAAAGCCGCTCTCGAAAGCCAGGAAGCCATCAAGGAAGTCCTTGAAGGAAACGACCTCGTATTCATTACCGCAGGTATGGGCGGCGGCACCGGCACGGGCGCGGCTCCTATAGTTGCCAATCTTGCCAAAGACATGGGTATCCTTACCGTGGCCGTAGTAACCAAACCTTTCGGCTTCGAAGGCAGAAAGCGTATGGAAAACGCCGAACTCGGTATCGAAAAACTCAGAAAATTCGTTGACACTCTGCTCGTTATACCTAACGAAAAACTTTTACAGGTTGTTCCCAAGGGCACGCCTATCGTAAAAGCCTTCCAGGTTGCCGACGACGTACTCCGTCAAGGTATCCAGGGCGTATCCGACCTTATCGTCAATCCCGCCCTCATCAACCTCGATTTCGCCGACGTCCGCACCGTTATGCGCAATAAAGGCCTGGCCCACATGGGTATCGGTAGCGGAAAGGGTGAAAACCGCACTCTCGAAGCTGTCAGACAGGCTGTTCAGAGCCCCTTGCTCGAAACCGATATCGAAGGCGCTACCGGCGTTATCCTTAACGTTACCGGCGGTCTCGACCTCGCACTCGACGAAGTTGACGAAGCTTGCCGCCTTGTTCAGGACGTGGTAGACGTAGGCGCAAACATCATCTTCGGTGCCGGCATCGACGCCGAACTCAAAGACGAAGTCATCGTTACCATCATCGCTACGGGTTTCAACGGTAAAACCGAAAAGAATCACCGCGCTGCCGTTCAGGAAGACGCCGTTGAGGAAAAGGCTGCCGAACAGGCTCCCGAACTCGATGTTTTTCCCGTAAATAACGCTCAGCCCGTTGCGCCCGCTCAGCAGGTAGTGGCTGAAAGACCTCAGGTTAACCAGCCTTCGGACGGAATATACGTATCCCGTCTCAACAAGACCGAAAGTTACATACCCGCTTATCTCCAGAAAATCAGAAGCGGAGAATAATTGACGAGTCAAACGGTATGCCCGCCTTGCCTGCGCAGGGCGGGGCTATCCGATTGATTACGCGTTTCGGACGCGCGGAATTCGGTTTCCGCGTGCCTGCACCCGTACGTCGCCGGGAGCGGAACCGTCTGTTCCAAACGGCGGTGCTTCCTTATGCGCGCACGGCTTATTCCCGCAAAAGTATTTTGCAGGGACTTATTTGAAACAGGTCGTTTTAAGCGCGGCACGAGCGCGCTTTTATCGGTGCGTCGCCGGATAACGGCTGTTTTGACTATAAATCTGCCGGATTCTTTCCGTGCGGATATATATGATTTCACACGAATATTATCCCTTGCAGGGCTAATATATTTTCGCAATAACTGCTTTGCTACAACTTTTAGGTTAATCCACCTAATTGCGATTACACGACATTAGCGGCTTCGGCCGCTTTTGTCATTAATGAATTATCCACAAAAATGTGGATAATTTTTAATAAATGTTTTATACGCACAGCGTCCGACACGGACGGAAATATTTTTCTCTTTCCCGTGCCTAAAATGTCAGTTATGGAAGTTTACATAGAATATGTAATTCTCGACAATCTTGCCGTTAACACGCTTATTGTGTTGCTTACGGTTACCTTGCTCAGACTCAGAAAAAGCAAACTTCGCGTTTTTGCGGCTTCCGTTATAGGTACGGCTTTCGCGGTGGCCTTTCCCTTTATAGGAAAGGGCGTGTTTTTCTATAAAATCTGCTGCGCGACGGTAATGGTGCTCGTTTATGCCAAATACGGTTCGGTCAAAAAATTCGCGTTGTCCTTTTTTACCTTTCTGGCAGTAAGTTTTCTGACTGCGGGAGCTCTTTCGTTTATGATTGACGGAAATTTGGATATCAGCGGAAGTTTTTCGACATCGAAACAGGGTATAATAGGGTTTACGGTGCTTGCGTCGGTGTTGGCGTATTACCTCTGCGTTCAGGTTTCGGCCGCTTATAAAAAACAGCTTGTCGTTACCCGTTCGCTTAAAAAAATAAGGTTCGGTTTCGGCGGAAAAAATTATGAAGCCACGGCTTTTGCCGATACGGGAAACTGCCTGTACGATACTATTGACGGAAGCCCGGTGATTGTGCTGTCAAAGGAGTTTTCGAAGGGTATGATTTCGGGAGGCGAACGCAAACTTACCGTTAAAACGGTAAACGGTTCGGATTCATTGCCGCTGATTACGCTTGACGACTTCTGTTTGGAGGGCAAAAACGTCGGCAAAGTCAAAGCCGTGGTTTCGCTTTCGGAGGGCTGTCGTTACGACGTGATTCTGCACTGCGATTTGTTAAGGGATGACGCATGAAAAGATTTAAACTCTTTCTTAAAAAACTTTTCAGGTTTCTGTCGCTGACGGACAACTCCGCGGACTATATCGGAGGCGGCGAGGCTCTGCCTTCGCCCATGACGCCGGAAGAAGAAAGCGCCGTGGTTACCAGGCTTACCGAGGGCGACGAAAACGCCCGTACCGAACTTATCGAAAGAAACCTGCGTCTCGTCGTTTATATAGCCAAACGCTTTGAAAACACGGGTATCGATATAGAGGATCTCATTTCGGTAGGCACGATAGGTCTTATCAAAGCGGTAAACAGTTTCGACAATCAGAAAAACATCAAACTTGCCACTTATGCAAGCAGATGCATAGAAAACGAAATACTCATGCATCTCAGAAAAATGGTAAAAGTGCGCTCGGAAGTTTCTTTCGATGAGCCTCTTAACGTGGATTGGGAAGGAAACGTGCTTCTGCTGTCGGATATATTGGGGACGGAGAGCGACACTATTTATAAAGACGTCGAAACCGCTACCGAAAAGGAAATGCTTAAAGAGAGCTTTGAAAAACTGCCCGAACGGGAGCGGAAGATTCTCAGGCTGCGCTTCGGGCTGTTCGGTTCGGAGGAAAAGACGCAGAAAGAAATCGCGGACATGATGGGCATCTCGCAATCTTACATATCGCGCCTTGAAAAGAAAATCGTAAGCAGGCTGAAAAAGGACATCTCCAAACTCGTCTGAAACAAATTCCTCTACATAATTTCAAAGGAGGAATTTTTTATATGCAAAGAGTTGAAATTATCGGTGTGGACACTTCTTCGCTGCCCAAAATCGGGGCTAAAGAGAGCCTTGACCTGATAAAAAAGATACGTCAGGGCGACGAGCAGAGCAGAGAGCTGTTCATAACCGCCAATCTGAGGCTCGTATTAAGCGTTGTGAAGCGTTTCGGCAGGAAGGGCGTTGACAGGGACGATTTGTTTCAAATCGGCTGCGTGGGGCTTTTAAAGGCCTTAAACAACTTCGACGTCAGTCAGAACGTACAGTTCAGCACATACGCCGTACCCATGATAATAGGCGAAATAAGACGCTTCCTGCGCGACAGCAGCGGTATCAAAGTCAGCCGCAATCTCCGAGATATTGCTTACAAGGCGTTAAAGGCGCAGGAGGAACTGACCGCCGAGTGCGGAGCGCGTCCGGGAATATGCGAGATTTCCGAGGAAATCGGACTGCCCGTATCCGAAATAGCTTGCGCGCTCGACGCGGTAAGCGATACGGTATCTTATTTCGATCCCGTATTCGACGACGGCGAGGATTCCATGCTTCTCATGGACCAACTTGCCGATAAAAAGAACACCGAATCGAACTGGCTGGACAATATTGACCTTACGGAAGGTATTAAAACCGTGCCCGAAAAGGAAAGGGAAGTGCTTTATCTGAGATATTATATCGGCAAAACTCAAACCGAAATAAGCCGCAGCGTAAACATTTCTCAGGCGCAGGTAAGCAGGCTTGAAAAGAACGCCATAGAAAGATTGCGCCGTCAGCTGACCCGTCAATAGGCAAAATAAGCCGCTCACTCGCGTTGTGAGCGGCTTTCTGTCTGAAAACATGTAAACTTACGTACGGACGGCGTACGCGGCATACGGGGCAAAATACGGCTTAATTTATATATAATAATATAATTTATTGCGCTACGTTTTCCTCTTCGGCGGATAGTCTGTTGACCGCGGTACCGCCCAGTTCGACAAGTATAACGTCGCTTCCTATTTTGCAGATGTTGCGCCACGGGATAAAAAGGCTGTCGCCCGCACCGATGCTTTTAAGAAGTTTTTTGCCCGCGGGCACTATAAGCCCGAAAATCTGGCCCGTGCAGGTAAAAGCGATATCGATAATATGCCCGAGTCGTCTTCCGTCCACGGTATTGACGACTTCTTTTTCACGCAGTTCGCAAAAGGAATAATCTTTACTCGATTTCATAAACACCTCTTATAAAGTGTATTTCCCGCGGCTCGCGTTAAGAACAAAAAACCGTCAAATGCCCTGATTTTCGCGCTTTTTCGGCACGAGGGCAAAAAAAAAGCGAAATCAGTTTACAAAAGAGGGCCGTTTATATTAAAATAAATGCGATTAAAACAAGAAGGATTATTCTCATGAAATGTATGTATTGCGGTTGTACGGACAGTAAAGTGGTGGATTCCAGACTCAGCGAGGACGGAACGTCCATACGCCGCCGTCGCGAATGTTCGCAGTGCGGCAAGCGTTTCACCACTTACGAGACGGTTGAATATACGCCCATAATGGTAATCAAAAAAAGCGGCAACAGGCAGGCTTTCGACACCAACAAAATACGCAGCGGTCTGCTGAAAGCGTGCGAAAAAAGGCCTGTTTCCATGGTGGATATAGACCGTATAATCGACGATATAGAAAAAAAGATTCACAACAGCCTCGTTCAGGAAATATCCAGTACGGAGATAGGCGACATGGTGATGGACGCGTTAAGGAATCTGGACGAAGTCGCTTACGTCCGCTTTGCTTCGGTACACAGGCAGTTCAAGGATATCAACACTCTGTTCGAGGAAATAGAGCGCCTTAAACTGAGCCTCGAAGGGCAGAAGGACGGGGCAAGGTCCAAAAAATGATGAAAAGCGCAGTAAGCGATACCGATTGCAGGTTATCCGTTTTTGTCAGAAACCGTTATCCTCTGATAAGCTATAATTTATTCAATAAATTATTGCGTAACCGCGACGTAAAGGTAAACGGCGAGAGAGTGAAGTCGGATCTGACCATAAAAAAGGGCGACCTTGTAGAAGTATATTGCGACATTACTCCCGTTCCCGTTTTCGAAAACGGGAACGTTTTTATCGTTTATAAGCCCAAAGGAGTCGCCAGCGACGGCGTCAGGGGAATGGAAGGCGAGGTGCGTGAAAGGTATCCCGATTATTTTTTGTGTCACAGGCTGGACACCAATACCGACGGACTTTTAGTGTTCGCCAAAGGAGCAAAAGCCGCGGAGATTATGTACGGAGCGTTCAAATACAAATACGTTAAAAAGTACTATATGGCAAGGCTTTACGGCCGCGCGCAAGCAGCGGAATATACCGATTATCTTTTAAAAGACGGAGAGACGGGCAGGGTAAAGGTGCTGTCCGAGCCGGCAAAGGGCGCGGTTAAGGCGGTAACCGCGGTAAGACCCGTAAGTTACGGCGAGGACGAAACCCTTGCCGAAATAAGTCCGCTTACGGGCAGGACTCATCAGATACGGGCACAGGCGGCCGCCCGAGGGCATTTCGTGCTGGGGGACGGCAAGTACGGCGACGACCGCGTCAACAAAAGCAAGAAAATCAAAAATCTGTGCCTGACCGCTTATAAACTCGCCTTTGCCTTTCCCGCAGGACACGAATACGTCGAACTTAACGCAATTTCGGTAGAACTCAGCCCCGAAAAGATAAAACTGTTATAAATTAAGGCTTAAAATAAAATAGTTTTTACAAAGGCCGCAAATCCTGAGCGGCCTTTTTTCGCGCCAAGAAAACAATTTTCGGCAAAAACGCTCAAAATTTTTACGGACATACACTAGCGGCGGGAGCCCGGCATATATTATACTATCCGTTTTTTTGGAGGTTGAGTTTTGCTGAGCGGTTTGTTTTCTATGCTTAAAAACATAATGATTTTCTCTTCGTACGTACAGAATAAATCTTCTTTTCCCATGCCGCTCAGTCACGAGAAGGAAGCCGAGTACGTAAGGCTTGCCGCTCAGGGCGACGAGCAGGCTACCGAAGTGCTTATAAAACATAACCTCAGGCTAGTGGCGCACATTGCCAAAAAATACGCCAATTATCCCGATTCCGACGAGCTTATTTCGGTGGGATCCATCGGGCTTATCAAAGCCATCAGGAGTTACAGCCCCGACAAGGGCACCCAGCTTGCCACTTATGCCGCCAAGTGCATAGAAAACGAAATACTCATGGTATTGAGAGCCAACAAGAAAAACAAGAACAACGTATCGCTTAACGATACCGTGGGCACGGATAAGGAAGGCAACGAAATTTCGCTTATCGATCTCATCAGTCCGGAGGGCGATACCGTCATAAACGACGTCGAAAGCAGACTTCTGATAGAAAAAATAATGGAACTTATCAAAAATCTCCTCGACGACAGAGAGTACGAAATCGTCAGAATGCGATACGGCCTGAACGATACGCCCGCGCTCACCCAGAAAGAGGTTGCCGAAAAGTTCGGAATTTCGCGCAGTTACATATCCCGCATCGAAAAAAAGGCCATTCAGAAAATACGCGACAATATCGCCAAAAGCGATTTTTTCTGAGCGACTCCAAACGCTTTACAAAAAGCGGATTTGTGCTATAATTAATGCGTGAGTTAGCCAGACGGTCGCATCGCAAGATGAGGAAAGTCCGAGCATCACAGGGCGAGGGTGCAGGTTAACTGCCTGCGGAGGCGACTCCAGGGAAAGTGCAACAGAGATATACCGCATACCTTTGGTATGTAAGGGTGGAAAGGTAAGGTAAGAGCTTACCAGCTTGTCGGCGACGACAATGGCTATGTAAACCCCATCCGATGCAAGAGAACAGGGACTTCGGGCGGCCCGTCCGTTCCTGTAAATCGCTTGAGCGTTATGGCAACTTAACGCCTAGACAGATGACCGTTTAATACAGAACTCGGCTTACAGACTAATCTCATTTTAAATCCGTTCCGTAAGGGACGGTTTTAAATTTCCCGGCGTTTTTTTATATAATAAACCCGTATAAATCCCGTTTTCGTTGTCCATATTTATTCAGTATGGGAATTCTGATAATATTGGTATCGCTTTTAATGCTGTTCATGCTCGTGGTACGTTTCAGCCGAAGGCTTCTGTACGACGATTTCGTGGTAAACGCCGACGACGCTCAGTTCGAAGAGCAGATAAGGAAAAGAGCGGCTTTCTGCGCTTTGCCGCGAAAGGACGGCGCGGGAACGGACATATCGGCGTTCAAAGGTTACGTCAATTCGGCATACAGGATAATCAAGGCCAAAGTTCGCCGCAATCAGACTGTTTACGAATACGAGCGGTGGCTTTACGATAACCACTATTTAATAGCGCGGTATCTGAAAGAGGAGCTTTTTTACTGCTTGGGAAAAGTGCCGCACGTCGCGGGCGAACCCCGCATTGTGGCCATTGCGAGAGACGTGCTTAAATTTTCCGGTTACGAGCTCAGCAAGAGGCGGGTGGAAAAGGCGCTGTCGGTATGCTGCGAGCTGTGTCCTCTTACCGTGGCCGAAACGGACGCTTTCAAAACGGCGGTTATTTACGTATTGCTGGAAAAAATCGCTTCCATGAGCAGAAAATGCGTATATTACCGCAAACTTTTCCGTAAAGCCGTGCGGGCCAAAAACGTAATAAAACGGTACGTGAACAACAACATTTACGTATATTATACAATCAAGCGCAACAATAAAATTTCCGCCGAACTCAAAAAATATCTCACGGCCGGCGGAACGGGTTACGACAACGTGGATTACGTTTTTTCGGCGCTTATAGTTCAGAACAACGTACTTACTGCCAAACTCATAGGCAGTCTTCGCGCGGCCGACGATTGCACGGATACCGTTTACCGCTACTGCATGGCGGATAAAATACTGTCGTCCGACAACGTGTACGCGAATATGGACAGGGCGACGAAACGCCTTTATCTTAAAGAACTGGGAGAGCAGTCGTCGCGCGTCAACGCCGACGAAATCACCTTTGCCGGCAAGCTGCTCGATTATCAGCGGATATCAGGCGTTCATCTCGGTAATATACTCATCGATTATAAAAAAGAGCTTGCCGAGTATTGTATGGACGGAACGGTTTACGCGCTTGACCGTAAACAGCCTGAAAAACAGAAATTGTATACGGTTTTCAACAAAGTCGTTAACACGCTTCTCGCTATTGCCGCGGGCGCGTTTTGCGGATACGTCGGATTCGGAACGCTCGGTTATTATACGGCGATTTACGCGCTTTGGACGACGATTGCCTCGTTTATAGCCTTTATACCTCTGTCGGGACAGATTGCCGCTCTCGTGCTGAAAGCGGCGATATCGCCGCGTCCGCTGGCTTCCATGAGTTTTGAAAAGGTTCCCGACAGCGCTTCCGTTCTTGTGGTTATGCCCGTTTACGTGTCCGACGGGGAAGAGCTGGCCGCAGTCTGCGAAAATTTCAAAAGCGTGGCGGCGGTAAACAAGGACGAAAACGTTAAATACTGTCTTTTGCTCGATTTCAAAGCCTGCGCCGCACCCGTGGACGAGAATGACGGAGAACTTATCGCCTTTCTCGACCGTTCGTATGTCGGAGGCGATATGGGCTACGCCGTGCGCAAGCGTGTGAAATGCGGCGATAAATACGGCGGATACGAGCGGAAAAGAGGCGCGCTGGAATGTCTTAACCGTAGTCTGGTTACAGGCGATTTTTCGGATTTTTACGCTTATACGCCTATGGAAAAGCCCGAATTCGTCATAGTTATCGACGCCGACAACACGCTTAATCCCGGCGCGGTGAAAAAGGCCGTAAACGTTTTTCTGCATCCTTTTAATTCCTGCTACGATTTGCTTGCGTTCAGCCCGTCTACGGATATGTACTCGGTAAAAACGCCGTATTCGCGACGCTTTCTTCGTTCGGGCGGATACGAGCTTTATCCTCAGTATTCCGACTTCTTTTTCAACCTAACGGGCAAAGGAATATTCACGGGCAAGGGGATTTACCGTCTGCAGAGTTTTTACGGCAAACTCGACGGACGCATACCCGAAAACAAAGTGTTGAGTCACGATATACTCGAAGGCGCATTGCTGAATACGGGACTTGCGGGAGTTACCGTGTACGAGGAAGCCCCTACGGATTTCATAGCCGACGCAAAGCGTACGGAAAGATGGCAGAGAGGGGACGTTCAGCTTTTGCCTTTTCTTAAAAAGGGCAAAATACCTAACGGGGACGGAGGCAGTCTGCCGTCTCTTTACAAGACCGTCATTTTCGATAATGCGTTCAGCGTGCTCTCTCCGCTTAACGTATTGCTGCTGATAGTCGCGGGCACGATATTCGGCTATCCCGCGCTTGCGGCGGGACTGACGGCATTGCTGGCCGGAAGCGCGATAAACGTCGTTGCCGCTCTGTTAAAGATATTTAACGAACGGTTCAGATATATAGCGGGGGATCTGTGCGCGGAAATACGAAACGCCGCGGACGCCGTGCTTTTATTGCCTTTCCGCGCCCTGAACGGGGCAAAGGCCTTTTTCATGACCGCGTATAAAATGGCGCGGGGAAAAAATCTGCTGAAATGGAAAACGTTCGGTTCCACTCTCGGTCGCAAGAGCGCGTCCGAAACCGCCACGGCCGCCGCGCCCTCCGTTGCGGTCTGGGCGGGGCTGACCGCGCTGTCGTTCATAAGCGGAGGCACGGCATATTTCGCCGCCGCGGGAATCGCTTCGGCAGCATATTACGTCGTATTGTATCTGGGCGGCAGGCCCGATAAGGGCGCAGCCAGGTATTCTTCCGCGCTTACCGAATACGCCGCCGATATTTACTCCTATTTCAGCGACAATCTGTCGGACGGACTCGTTGCCGACCATTTAAACGTATATCCCGAGGAAAAGAAAGCCGATTACACTTCGCCTACGAACATAGGCTTTTCAATGATAGCGCAGATTGCCGCGGCCGAACTGGGCCTTATAGATAAAGAAGAGGCCCGCGTCCGTACAGAGGGCATACTCCAAAGAGTAACCGAGCTTGAAAAATGGAAAGGACACCTTTATAACTGGTACGGACTTTCGGACGGCAAACCTCTCGCGCCGTGTTACGTATCCACTGTAGACAGCGGTAATTTTATAGCAGCTTTAACGGTAGTAAAACGCTATTTCGGCAAAAAAACGGCGGAAACGGCCGAAAAACTTATAAAAGACGCTGATTTTTCGGCATTGTACGACAGGCGGAAAAACCTGTTTTATATCGGTTATAACAAGGCAGACGACAAGGCGGACGGCCATTACGATCTGCTGGCGTCGGAGGCTTCTCTCACGTCTTATCTGTACTCATGCATGAGCGGAAGCGTTGCCAACTGGCAGGCCCTTTCCAGAGAAACCTTCGGGGTTAAGGGCAACGTGTACGCGTCATGGAACGGCTCGCTTTTCGAATATCTTATGCCCGCGCTATTTCTCGATTATCCGAATCATTCGGCCTTGAACAAATCTGCCCTGCGTGCGGTCAAGGCTCAGATAAAGTCGGGCTGCAAAGGGTTTTGGGGAATATCCGAAAGCGGTTGCTACGAGTTCGACGACAGCGGCAATTACGGGTACGCTCCTTTCGGCATCGAAAGTCTGGCGCTGAAATCCGCTCCTAATTCGCGCGTTATTTCTCCTTACGGCAGTTTTCTTGCTTTGGAGCTGTGTCCGGGAAAGGCTCTTGCAAACCTCGGTAAACTCAAAAAAAGCGGTTATTACGGGCGCTACGGGTTTTATGAAGCGGCGGATTTCAGAAAAGAGGCGCGAGCGGTGCGCGAGTTCATGGCTCATCATCAGGGAATGTGCCTGACGGCAATCGCCAACGCCTTGTGCGACGGCGTAATAAGAAAACTTTTTATGTCGGATTATGCCGTGCGAGGGGGCAGAGCCCTGCTTGCCGAACGCGTTCCGCGCGGATATTCGGGCAGAAAGAAAAAGGACGTATTTCTTTACAGAAAAAGCGACGATCCGCACGGCGTGAGGGTTTTTCGGGGCGTTTACGCCCGTCCTCAATGGACCTTTCTTCAATCGGGCGATTACAGGCTGTCGATAGACGAGACGGGTTGCGGATATTCGGTTTACAAAGATTTTCTTATAAATAAATTCAGGCCCGACATCACGGGAGCTTACGGCGGGTTCTTCTATGTTACCGACGCCGAAACGGGCGAGGTTTTTTCGGCTACTTACGCGCCGTTGAAAAAAAAGGGAGATTATTCCGTAAGGTCGGACGGGCTTACCGCAGTGTTTTCAAACGGAAACAAAGCGACTATGGAAGTGGGTTGTCCGGGATTTTTCAGCGGAGAAAGGCGTAAACTTACGGTTAACAATTCTTCGGGCAAGGTAAAAAAATACAAAATAGCCTTTTACAGTCACCTCGTGCTGGGTACGGTTGACGGCGATTACAGTCATCCCGCTTTCAACAACCTTTTCTGCGAATCCTCCTCGGAAAAACTGCAGGGAGGAATAAACGCGATAAAAATGCGCAGACGGTTTCTCAGCAAGGACGACAATCTGTATTTTTACGCCCTTGTGAAAGGACTTGAAAATTTCGTGCCGGTTACGGACAGGTTTTCATTTTTGGGCAGGGGCAGGGACGAAAGCAATCCGATATGCCTTACGGCCTCGCCCGCGCAGAGTCTGGGCGACGTGCTCGAACCTTGCCTGGGATTTACGGGAGAAATTATAGTGCCGCCCGGAGGAAAAAAGGAAGTGGAACTTATAATGTGCGCCGAAACAGACCTTAAAAACGAGGAAAAGGCCGCAAAGAGAGCCGCAGGCCTGTATTTCGGAGAATTCGTTAAAGAGGTTCCCTTTGTGGTATCGGGCAAGGAAAGGCAGTTTTCAGCCGAAGAAGCCGAATACGCGGGCGCTTTGTTCGGGCGCATACTTTACGGGGCGTATACCGAGAGCGCGCTGATGCATATTTCCTATAACAGAGAGGCCTTTTGCGAAGTTTCGTCCGGTTACGAATACAAACCTCTGTACCTCGACTATAAAAAGGGAAATTTCGACACGCTTGAAAAACTCGTGGAAACGGTATATTCCCTGAACCGACGTCAGGCAAAAGTCAGCCTGGTAATCGGTTACGAGGAGGAAGACGGCTATTACGAACAGGTAAAAAGGGAAATTCTTTCCGCTGTAAAAAAGGGAATAATCGGAAAAGAAATATTTCTGAAACCGAAGCAGAGCGGACAGAAGTTCGTATATCCTCAGATTGCTTTCGAGATTTTCGAAGGCTTTAAAGCGGAAGCCAAAGACAAAGCGGCAGAGCCGCGGCCGCGCTGCGCGGCGAAACGCTCGCCCGAACGCGCGGAAGAAGGCGTGCAATACGATTACAGGACGGGCGAAGGCGGTTTTGCGGGCGGCAACTATCGGATAAAGCCCTTCGGAGAGGCTACTTTACTTCCTTACGCCAACGTAATTTGTATGGAAAAGGGGGGCACCGTGGTAACCGAGCGCGGCGGCGGGTTTACCTATTTCGGAAACTCGCGCGAGCGGAAAGTAACCGAATGGACCAACGACCCCGTAAAGGATTGTCCGTCCGAACGGCTGTATATCAGAACGGGCGGCTGTACGGCAAGCCTTACGGAAGAATCGTCGGCGGAATATCTGAAAGGCATGGCGGTATACCGTACCCGAACCGAGGGGATTGAAACGGCGTTGCGGGAATATACGGTTCTTGACGGGCGCGCCAAAATATACTCTGCCGACGTCGTCAACACCACAAGCGCGACGCGCGACGTCGAAGTGCTGTGGGACGCGGATTTCGTTTTGGGCTGGCGCAGAAACGACGCGTTTTTGAAAGTGGAAAAGGGAGTCGGGTTTGCCGAAATCGAAAACGTAAGTACGGGTATGAAGGCCGTTTTGGGAGCCGCAGGCGGAACGGTTGAATTCTGCGACGACTCGCGCTCAGTTCGCCAAAGGCTTGTAAGAGGAGCGTCGGAAGGGGACGAAGGCGGATACAAAGGGGTTTGTTTGTGTGCAAAAATCGCATTTAAAACCCAACCTTTAAGCAAAAAAACGGTATATTTCATACTGGCTGAGGATAAAAACGTAATTCAAAGCCTTACCGCCGAAAATATCCCGAACGAAAAAGAAAGAGCGATGAGATATTTTGCCGGGCTCAATCCTTTCACCGTACGTTCCGCGGACAAGGCTCTGGACATTCTGTTTAACCACTTTTTGCTTTATCAGGCGGCGTCCTGCCGCATAAACGGAAGATGCGCTTTTTATCAGGTCGGCGGCGCGATAGGATTCAGGGACCAGTTACAGGATATGCTGGCGCTTATGTACTCTTCGCCGCAGAAAGTCAGGGAACACATTCTGCTCAGCGCGGCGCATCAGTACGAAGAAGGGGACGTTCAGCACTGGTGGCATCCGCCCGCGTTCGGCGTACGGACAAGAATTTCGGACGACAAACTGTTTCTTCCCTATATGACGGCGAGGTATATCGAGGTAACGGGCGACGTCGGAATACTGACCGAGCGCGTGCCTTTTCTCAGAAGCAGGCCGCTTGCAGATTACGAAAAAAGCAGATACGAAAATCCCGTAATAACCGACCGATCCGCAAGCCTGAAAGAGCATATCGAGCTTGCGCTCGAAAACGCGTTCGCGACGGGCGAACACGGACTGCTTCTTATAGGCGGAGGAGATTGGAACGACGCTCTTGACGAGGTCGGCGACGGGACGAAGGGCGAAAGCGTATGGCTTACCATGTTTTATTATAAAGTGCTGAACGACTTGCTCGCGACAGGAGTTTTGGACGATTCGGCTAAGTATGCCGAACGCGCGGACAAATTGCGTCAGGCGGTAAACGCCTGTTTCGTAAACGGCAGATACGCCCGTCTTTATACCCGCGACGGAGTTTTGCTCGGCGCGGGAACGGGCGACGTTCTGGCTACCGACCTTATCTGTCAGGCATGGGCGGTAATGTCGGGAATAGCCGATTCGGAAAAGGCGCAAACAGCTCTCGATACGGCAAGGGAACTGGTAGACTGCGAAAACGGCCTGATAAAACTTTTGTGGCCTCCGGCGGACGAAAGCCTGTATCTGGGATATCTTTCCAAATATCCCAAAGGCATACGTGAGAACGGCGGCCAGTACACTCACGGCGCGGTATGGTATATGATTGCGCTTGCTCTGTGCGGAAGAAAAGAGGAAGCGTACAGACTGTTTAAAATGATAAATCCCGTCGAAAAATGTTCCGACAGAGCGCGCGCCGAAAAATATAAAGCCGAACCTTACGTCCTTAGCGGCGACGTATATTCCTGTCAGCACGCGGGGCGCGCGGGGTGGAGCTGGTATACCGGCAGCGCGGGGTGGATGTACAGATTCGTACTGGAAAACCTGCTCGGCGTAAAAATACGCGGCAATGCGCTGGTAGTGGACGCGGACGGGCTTCCCGACGCTCTTGACGGAACCGTTGTAACTTACAGATACGGGACGTCAGCATACACGATAGAGCTTATTAAAGCCGATAAGGACGGGTTTTATCTGGACGGCGTAAGCGTATCAGCAAGAAGCCTAGCGCTTAAGGACGGCGTAAACAGGAATATAAAAGTTTATATAAAAAGAAAGTAACCTGTAAAATGTAGGTTTACAATACAATTGTTACAAAGTCATGATGTTAACGAAAGAGGAGGTAGGAGCAAAGCAAGGTAGCGTTTAAGGAGAACAGCAGCCATTCCGCCGCAATATTTCTGCAACATGCGATTGAGTACTTTAAGTTCCCGATTAAATGTGTGCAGACGGACAATGGGCAGGAGTTCACCAAATACTTCGGGCACGACAAACGCAGAGAGACGGATCCTACACTGTTCCAAAGAGTACTTTGCGTAAACGGAATAGTACACAAGCAAATCCGTGCATATACGCCGAGGCACAACGGCAAAGTGGAAAGAAGCCACCGCAAAGACAATGAGC
>DVNW01000009.1 GCA_018714105.1 Candidatus Faecicola pullistercoris
GGTTATTATTTACTACACTTTTATATAACGGTCTTTAAGGAGTGAGATTATGCTGGCAAAAGTGAAAAGTTACGCCCTCGAAGGGCTTGACGGTTACGCCGTAAACGTCGAGCTGGACATAAGCTCGGGCATACCTTCTATGGAAATGGTGGGACTTGCTTCCACCGCAACCAAGGAGTCTAAGGAGCGCATTCGTTCCGCGGTAAAAAACAGCGGCTACAAATATCCGCTGAAACGCATTACCGTTAACCTCGCGCCCGCCGACACCAAAAAAGAAGGCCCCGTGTTCGATCTGGCCATTGCCGTAGCTCTGCTCAGGGCGGACGAGCAGTTTACGGGGCAGACTTACAAGGACTACGTGTTTTTGGGCGAGCTTTCGCTTGACGGACGGCTGAGCCGCATCAACGGAGTCATGCCCATACTCATTTCGGCCTATCAGAAGGGATACAGGAAGTTCGTAATCCCTTACGATAACAGGGCGGAAGCCGCATACATAAAGGGGGCCGAAGTTTATGCCTTAAAAGACCTCGGAGAGGTCGATGCGCTGCTGAGCTGCTCGGGCGCATTCAGCCCCGTAGAGCATGCCGATTACGCGCCCCGAACGGGTAAAAACCCTTACGGTGTGGATTTTTCGGATATCAAAGGGCAGACTGCCGCAAAGCGCGCCATAGAGGTTGCGGTAAGCGGAGGTCATAACGTGCTTATGATAGGCCCTCCCGGCACGGGCAAGACCATGCTGTCCAGAAGTATTCCCTCTATAATGCCCGACATGACTTTCGAAGAGGCTTTGGAGGTTACCAAGATACACAGCATTGCGGGAGTTCTCGACAGCGAGGAGGGTATAATAACCCAAAGACCGTTCAGGACTCCGCACCATTCGGCGACATTGCCGTCCCTGATAGGAGGAGGGCAGAAGTCGCGCCCCGGCGAGGTCAGTCTCGCGCATTACGGAGTGCTCTTTCTGGACGAGATGCCCGAGTATTCGAGGCATACTCTGGAAAGCCTGCGTCAACCTCTCGAAGACAAGTGCGTGACGGTGGCCAGGGCAATGCGTACGGTAAGTTATCCGTCGGCTTTCATGCTTGTCGCAAGTATGAATCCCTGTCCCTGCGGCAATCTCGGCTCGAAGACGGCCGAATGCACCTGTACGGCGCAGCAGATAAGAAACTATCTTTCCAAGCTCAGCGGACCGCTGCTTGACAGGATAGATATTCAGATAGAAGTGGATAACCTCACTTACGAGGAAATTACGGGAAAGGTTTCGGGCGACAGCTCGGAAACGGTTAAAGAGCGTATTAACAACGTGCGCAGGATTCAGGCCGAGCGTTTCAGAGGTACCCCGGTACTGACCAACGCTCAGATGAACGGCAGACAGCTTGAAGAATTCTGCAGAACGGACGCTCAATGCGACGCTCTGTTGAAATCCGCTTTCAAACGCCTTAATCTAAGTGCGAGAGCTACTACAAGGATACTTAAAGTTGCCCGTACCGTAGCAGATATGGAAGGCAGCGAAAATATAAAGGCGGCTCACCTTGCGGAGGCTATCCAGTACCGTTCGCTGGACAGAAAACTGAATGTTTAGGGCAAACGACCAAATAAAAGCCTTGCTGTGTCTTAACGAATTGCAGATTTCGTTGAAGCGCAGACACAGGTTGCTGGAGCTTTGCGACGGCGACTTTTCCCGATTGTACGCCGTAGCGTACGATAACGGCTTTGCGCTGTCGGCGGAAAAGATTATGGGAAGCCGTAACCTTGCCGAACTGCGGGAGATGCTTGCAAACGACGCGGGCACGGGATTAGCGAAAGAGCTGGACGCAAAAGGGATAATTCCCGTAGCGTTCAACGACGAGGCCTATTCCGAAGCCTTAAAGGAAATTTGCGATTTTCCGCTGTTGCTGTATTGCCGCGGTAACGTCGGACTTCTGAAAGAAAGGGCCATATCCGTAGTGGGTACCAGACGGCCTTCGAGATACGGACTTAACGTATGCGACAGGTTTATCAGGGAATTTGTCCGTAACGGGCTGACCGTTGTTTCGGGAGGCGCAAGAGGCATAGACGCCGCCGCTCATCGCGCGGCTCTGGACGAGGAGGGCAAAACCGTAGTCGTACTGGCATGCGGCGCCGACGTGGCGTATCCCGCCGAACACAAGGGTTTGTTTGAGAAAATCGCGGATACTGGAGGGCTTATAATCAGCGAATACAGGCCGGGGACCAAACCCAACGGGTATCAGTTTCCCGAACGCAACAGGATTATAAGCGGCATGGCGGATGCTTTGTTCATTCCCGAAGCCGCGCTCGGCAGCGGCTCGCTTATCACCGCAGACCTCGCGCTGGAACAGGGTAAAGATTTGTTCGTAACGCCATGCGATATCAATTCCGAACAAGGGAAGGGGACCAACAGTCTGCTTAAAAGCATGCAGGGCGCAATGGTACTCGAACCGGCAGACGTGCTAGAACAGATGGGTATACGCTCTTCCGACGGCAACAAGACGGAAGGCGTTCAGCTGGACTTCGACAGTCAGGCAGTTTACGACTGTCTTGCCGACGGACAGGCGCATATCGAGGAGATCATAGCCAGAACGGGTATACCCGTAGCCGACCTCGTGCCCGTGCTGCTGGATATGGAGCTGGCCGGTATTATAGACCGCCTCTCGGGTAATTATTATTGTTTGAAATAACAAAATTGGAGATATAATGAAAAAACTTATCATCGTGGAATCGCCTCATAAGGCAAAGACTATCCAGAAATATCTTGGTCAGGATTACGTCGTTATGGCGTCCAGCGGCCACATCTGCGATCTGCCGCAAAAGACTTTGGGCATCGACGTCGAACACCGTTTTCAGCCTCAGTACGAAATCAATCAGGACAAAAAAGATATCATTAAAAAACTCAAAGCCGCCGTCAAACAGTATCCCGACGTCTATCTCGCGACCGACCCCGACCGCGAGGGCGAAGCCATAAGCTGGCATCTCAAAAACGTTTTGGAAATACCCGACGGAAAAAACAGGGCCACTTTTAACGAAATTACGGGAAAGGCCGTAACCAAGGCTTTGCAGGAACCCAGAGAAATAGATATGAATCTGGTAAACGCTCAGCAGGCAAGGCGCGTACTGGACAGGCTCGTAGGATATAAGATTTCACCCATACTTTCAAACAAAATCAAGGCTAACTCCTCGGCGGGAAGAGTGCAGTCCGCCGCTTTGGAGATGATTGTCAAGCGCGAACGCGAAATACGCGATTTCAAGCCCGAAGAGTATTGGAATATCTTTGCTTTTCTGCTTAAAGACGCGCAGGCAGACGTCAGAAAAAACGTGATTAAAGCGTCTTTCGCCGATATCGACGGTCAGAAATGCCGGCTTACCTGTAAGGAGGAGGCCGACGCCGTTCTGGACAAGGTATCGCGCGCGGCGTTTGCGGTGGACGAGGCGAAAAAGAGCCTTTTCAAGGCCAAACCGCAGCCTCCGTTCACAACGTCCACGATGCAGCAGGACGCTTCGCACAAACTGAATATGAGCGCTCCTCAGACCATGCAGGTCGCGCAACAGCTTTACGAGGGCGTGGAAATCGAAGGCGAGGGAGTGCATGCGCTGGTTACCTATATCCGTACCGACAGCGTGAGAATATCGCCCGAAATGCAAGGATACACGCTCAAATATATCAGGGAAAAATTCGGCGAGGAATACGCGCCCAAAAAACCCAACTTCTATAAAACGAAAAGCGACGCTCAGGACGCTCACGAGGCCATAAGGCCTATTTCTCTCGAACGCACGCCCGAGTCGCTGCAAAACAAAATCAACCGCAATCAGTACAGGCTTTACAAGCTGATTTACGAGCGCTATCTCGCAAGTCAGATGACCGAAGCCGTTTACAATACTCTGTCCGTGCATATCAGGGCCGAAGCGGACGACAATAAAGCCTATGGCTTTAAAGTAAACGGTAAAGCCGTCAGATTTCCCGGATATACGGTAATTTACAATACCGTTCAGGAAAACGAGGAGGACGACCAGACCGGCGTGCTTCCCGATCTTGCGGAAGGGGATAAGCTGACGCTTAAAGAGCTTAAATCCGAACAGAAATTCACGAAGCCGCCTTCGAGATATACCGACGCCTCGCTCATCAAGGCGCTGGAAGAAAACGGTATCGGCAGGCCCAGCACGTACGCTTCCATAATATCCGTACTGGACAAGCGCGCTTATACGCAGAAGGAAAACAAGGCTATCGCGCCCACGCCTCTCGGAGAAGCTATATGCGATTATATGGTGGAGCATTTCCCCGAGATTATGGATTTGCAGTTTACCGCCAAAATGGAAGGCGCGCTGGATATGATCGAAACCGAGGGCATGGAATGGCAGCGCGTTATCGAAAGTTTTTATCCTAAACTGATAAAGCGCGTGGCAGAGGCCGGACGTTTCGGTAACAAGGTTAAAATGGAAGAACAGGAAAGCGACGTGGTTTGCGAAAAATGCGGCGCGAAAATGGTTGTGCGCGACGGCAAATACGGTAAATTTCTGGCATGTCCCAACTTTCCGAAGTGCCGCAACATAAAGCCCATAAATCAGCCCGTGGCCAAGTGCCCTAAATGCGGTAAAGACGTTTATAAACGCACTTCCAGAACGGGCAAGGTGTTTTACGGATGCTCGGGATTTCCCGATTGCGACTTCCTGTCGTGGGATTTGCCGGCGCCCTATCTTTGTCCCGAATGCGGTTCGGTTATGAAAGTAAGCAAACTTAAAACCGGCGTCAAATATACTTGCGTAAACAAGAACTGCAACCACAGCGAACTCGTCAAGCAATGATAAAAATCGTCGGCGCAGGCCTTGCCGGTTGCGAGGCGGCCTATCAGTTACTCAAAAGGGGATATCGCGTAACGCTGTACGAAATGCGCCCCGTAAAATATCCGCCTGCACACAAGACGGACGGATTTGCCGAACTCGTATGCTCAAACAGTCTTAAAAGCACGGCCGAGGATACGGCGTCGGGGCTGCTTAAAGCCGAAATGAAAACTCTGGACAGCCTCATAATTAAGGCGGCAGAGGCTTCGCGCGTGGACGCGGGCGGCGCTCTTGCCGTGGACAGAGCGAAATTCAGCGCTCTTACCGAGCAAATTCTGCGCTCCTACGACGGGCTTACAGTCGTGAGGGAGGAAGTTACCTCTCTTAATACCGACGAACCGTACATATACGCCACGGGACCGCTGACTTCGGACGCGCTTTATAAGGATATAGAAAGAAAAACGGGACAGTGTCTGCACTTTTTCGACGCGGCCGCTCCAATCGTGGACGCCGGTACGATAGACAGCGGAAAGGCATTTTTCGCAAGCAGATACGGAAAAGGCGACGCGGATTATCTCAACCTGCCTCTTGACAAGTACGAATACGAAGCCTTTATCGACAATCTGGTTACCGCTCAGACGGTCAAACTCAAAGGTTTCGAGGGTAAGGAGGTTTTCGAGGGCTGTATGCCCGTTGAGGTCATGGCAAAGCGCGGCAGGGACACTTTGCGTTTCGGTCCGCTCAAACCCGTAGGCCTTTACGGACCGGACGGCGGCAGATATTACGCCGTGGTGCAGCTCAGGAAGGAAACCGAAAAGGGTACGGCCTACAATATGGTGGGATTTCAGACAAATCTTACGTTTGCCGAGCAGAAAAGGGTGTTTTCCATGATACCTGCTCTGAAAAACGCCGAGTTTTTAAGATACGGAGTCATGCACAGAAACTCTTACCTCAACAGTCCCTCGCTTCTTGACGCCACTTTCAGGCTGAAATCAGGCGGATTCACTTACTTTGCGGGACAGTTTACAGGCGTGGAGGGCTACGTCGAAAGCGCGATGAGCGGACTTTTTGCTGCCTTGCATCTTGACAGACAGCTGAAATCGTTGCCCGTCCTGCTTCCGTCGGAAAATACGGTATCGGGCGCGCTGTGCAGGTATATTTCGTCGTCGGCGGCAGGGAATTTCCAGCCCATGAACGCAAACTTCGGCATTTTGCCGTCGATTGACGTAAAAGATAAGAAATTAAGGAAAAAACACTATTATATTCGCGGATTAAATGATATAATCTTATTTAAAGAACAACTCTTGAAGGAGGAAGTCTGATGTTATTTAAAGGAACTACAATTTGCGCGGTCAAAAAAGACGGCGTTACGGCTATCGCGGGCGACGGGCAGGTTACCATGAGCGAAAGCGTAATATTTAAAGCCAACGCGCAAAAAGTCAAAAGAATATATAACGACAACGTTGTCATCGGATTTGCCGGTTCGGTCAGCGACGCTTTCGCGCTTTCGGAAAAATTCGAGGAAATGCTTCAAAAATACGGCGGCAATCTCACCAGAAGCGCGGTCGAACTTGCCGAGCTCTGGCGCAGGGACAAGGCCAGAAAGCTGGAAGCCATGATGATTGCGGCAGATAAGAACAATCTGCTTATCATAAGCGGTACGGGCGAAGTAATCGAACCCGACAGCGGAGTATGCGCCATAGGCAGCGGCGGCAATTACGCTTACGCCGCGGCGAGGGCGCTTTCGGAAAATACCGCGCTCGGCGCCGAAGACATAGTCAGAAAGGCCATGGACATAGCCGCCGATATCTGCGTTTACACCAACCATAACCTCACGGTCGAGTTGGTATAGGAGGTAATTATGGAACTTACACCAAAACAAATAGTGGCCGAACTCGACAGGTTCATAATAGGGCAGGACGGCGCGAAGAAAGCCGTTGCCATTGCCCTGCGCAACAGATACAGAAGAAGCTGCCTCGAACCCGAAATGCGTGAGGAAATCACCCCCAAAAACATTATTATGAAGGGGGCGACCGGCGTAGGCAAAACCGAAATAGCCAGAAGGCTGGCCAAAATCGTAAAGGCGCCCTTCGTAAAAGTGGAAGCCACGAAATTCACAGAAGTGGGCTACGTCGGCCGCGACGTGGAATCCATGATAAGAGAACTCGTGGAGGCCTCTATCCGCATGGTCAGGGAAGAAAAAATCAAGGAAGTTCAGCCCAAGGTTACCGACCTTGCCGAACGTAAAATAATAGACATGGTTCTTCCTATAAGGAAGAAGGCATCGCCCGATACTGCCGACGCCTTGCTCAGGGAAGAGCTTTTGCAGGAACTTCGCGCGGGCAAACTCGACGGTATAGACATTGAAATAGAAACCACCGAGCAACCCAAACCCATTCAGCTGGGCGCGGGTGAAACGCAGGAAATAGACCTCGGCAGCATTTTCGGCGGATTTATGGGCGGCAGGAAAAAGAAAAAAAGAAAACTTACCGTAAAACAGGCGATGAATATAATAACTTCGGAAGAGGCTTCCCGCCTTATCGACGAGGACGCCGTCACCGCCGAAGCGCTTAAACGCGCCGAAAACGACGGCATAGTGTTCATCGACGAAATCGACAAAATAGCGGGCGCGGGCAGACAGAACGGTCCCGACGTGAGCAGGGAAGGCGTGCAGAGGGATATTCTTCCCATCGTGGAGGGCTGCACGGTCAAGACAAAATACGGTCAGATACGAACGGATTATATGCTTTTTATTGCGGCGGGCGCTTTCCATATATCCAAAATTCAGGACCTTATTCCCGAACTGTTGGGCAGATTCCCCGTTAAAGTAGAACTCGACAACCTTACCGAAAAGGACTTTATCAGAATTCTTACCGAAGTTGACAACGCCTTGCTCAGGCAGTATGCCGAACTTCTCAAAGTCGACCATATCGTGCTTAAATTCACCGACGAGGCCGTATCCGAAATTGCAAAAATCGCCGCTATCGAAAACGAAACGAGCGAAAATCTCGGTGCAAGACGTCTGCATACCGTTATGGAACAGCTTATAGAGGATATTTCGTTCAACGCGGGCGGCGATATGCCCGATACCGACGTGGTTATCGATAAGGCTTACGTTCAGTCGCACATGGCCAAGTCGCTCAGCGCGCTCAATTTCAAAAAATACATTTTGTAAGAGGCATATATGATTAACGTTCCAAAGGGTACGAAAGACGTACTGCCCTCGGAAAGTTTCAAGTGGCATTACGTGGAAAAAGCCGCCGCGAAAACGGCGGAGCTTTTCGGACTTAAAGAAATACGCACGCCCGTTTTCGAGCATACCGAACTGTTTCTGCGCGGAGTGGGCGAAACTACGGACATAGTCAATAAGGAAATGTACACCTTTACCGACAAGGGCGGGCGTTCGGTTACGCTTAAACCCGAGGGTACGGCGGGCGTTGCGAGATGCTTTATCGAAAACGCGCTGTTCAACGCGCCCCTGCCGCTGAAAACGTATTATATCACTCCCGTATTCAGGTACGAAAAACCGCAATCGGGACGGCTGAGGGAGCATCACCAGTTCGGCGTGGAGATTTTCGGCAGCTATTCGGCGAAAACGGACGCGGAAGTTATAATGATTGCCAAAACTCTGTTCGATACGCTAGGCCTTAAAAACCTCGAACTCAACATAAACAATATAGGCTGTCCCAAATGCAGGGCGGGCTATAACGCCGCGCTTAAAAAGTATTTTGCCGACAGAATAGACGGTATGTGCAAGAGCTGTAAAGAGCGTCTTGAAAAAAATCCGCTGCGAATTCTGGACTGTAAGGAAGAACAGTGTAAAAAGGCCGTCTCCGGCGCGCCTTCGGTATCGGACTACCTTTGCGACGATTGCCTGGCGCATAGGAAAGACCTCGAGGATACGCTCGACCTTCTGGGCGTGGAGTACAAGGTTAATCCCAACATCGTAAGAGGACTGGATTATTACACGGGTACGGTGTTCGAGTTTATCTCCAAAGATATAGGCGCGCAGGGCACGGTATGCGGCGGCGGCCGCTATAACAACCTTGTCGAGGAAGTGGGCGGAAAGTCCGTTCCGGCAGTAGGATTCGGCATGGGGCTGGAAAGGCTCATACTTACTCTCGAAGGGCTTGGCCTGATGCCCGCGCATGACGGCGGAGTTAAAATTTATCTTGCCTCTATAGGTGACAAAGCGCAAAAAGAGGTGCTTAAACTTACGTATGAATTGCGTAAACACGGTATTTCGGCAGATTGCGATTGTATGGACAGAAGCGTTAAAGCGCAGATGAAATATGCCGACAAGACTGCCGCCGAGTACACGGCGGTTATAGGCGACGACGAAATCGAAGCCGCCGCGGCCGAACTTAAAAACATGGCTAACGGCTCTGTCAGCCGGGTAGCTTTTAAAGATATCACCCGATTTTTAAAGGACAACTGATTATGGCAGATTTACTTAACGGATTTGTAAGAAGCGACATGTGCGGGGATTTTACCGCAAAGGACGAGGGCAGGCAGGTTACCGTTATGGGCTTTGCCGCCAAAACGAGAAATCTGGGCAACCTGATATTTATCGACCTGCGCGACAGGACGGGACTTTTGCAGATAGCTTTCGACCAGTCCAAAAACGCGGGGCTTTTCGATAAAGCGGCTTCGGTGAAAAGCGAATACGTTATAGCCGTCAAGGGCGTGGTACAGCTGCGCACCGGCAAAAACGTCAACGCTTCCATGAAGACGGGAGAAGTGGAAATTCTCGCTTCGGAAATCAAAATTCTTTCGCAGGCGGAAACCCCTCCGTTCTTTATCGTGGACGACATTTCCACAAACGAGGCTCTCAGACTTAAATACCGCTATCTCGACCTCAGAAGGCCCTGTCTTCAGAACCTTATCGTTTTAAGAGATAAAATCACGCGGGCGGCCAGAGGTTACCTGTCGGAGAACGGATTTCTCGATATAGAAACGCCTTTCCTGGGCAAATCCACGCCCGAGGGAGCAAGGGACTATCTCGTGCCCAGCAGAATACACAACGGCGCTTTTTACGCTCTGCCGCAAAGTCCGCAGCTGTACAAACAGCTTCTGATGATTGCCGGATTCGACCGCTATTATCAGATTGCCCGTTGTTTCAGGGACGAGGACCTCAGGGCCAACAGGCAGCCCGAATTCACCCAGATTGACCTCGAAATGAGCTTTGTGGAAAAAGACGAAGACGTTATGCAGGTCGCCGAAGGCCTTATAAAAAGAATTTTCGCCGAGTGCAAGGGCATTGAATTCAATGAGCCGTTCCGCAGAATGACCTGGAAAGAGGCTATGGAGCGCTTCGGAAGCGATAAGCCCGACACCCGTTTCGGCATGGAACTCAAAGATATTACGGATCTGGTAAAGGACTGCGGTTTCGGCGTATTCGCGTCGGCGGCGGTCAAGGGTTCGGTAAGGGGTATCACGGTTAAGGGCGGAGCCGCTTTTACAAGAAAGGAAATCGACTCCTTTGCCGACTTCGTAAAAGATTACGGCGCGAAAGGGCTTGCTTACGCCAGCCTGAAAGAACAAGCCGTTTCTTCCTTCTTCAAGTTTATGTCCGAGGAAGAAATAAATAGTATTCGTGAGCGTATGGGAGCGGAGCAGGGCGACCTCATGCTTTTTGTGGCAGACGCCAAAAATAAGGTTGTTTTCGACAGCCTGGGCGCGCTCAGGTGCCATATTGCCAAAAAGCAGAATCTTATTCCCGACGTATACGATATACTGTGGGTAACCGATTTCCCCTTACTCGAATACAGTGACGAGGATGGCAGATATTACGCCATGCACCATCCCTTTACGATGCCTAATCCCGACGATCTGGCATACGTGGATCTTCCCGAAAAATTAGGAGAAATACGCGCCCTCGCGTACGACCTCGTAATCAACGGACAGGAAGCGGGCGGCGGCAGCATAAGAATTCACGACAGGGATATTCAGAAGAAAATGTTTACTCTTCTCGGAATGTCCGAAGAGGTTATCAAGGAGCGTTTCGGTTTCTTCGTGGACGCTTTCAATTACGGCGCTCCGCCTCACGGAGGCCTTGCTTTCGGGCTTGACAGACTGGTTATGCTTCTGGGCGGCGCGGACAATATCAAAGACGTTATCGCCTTCCCCAAAGTTCAGAACGCAAGCTGCCTGATGACGGGCGCGCCCGACGGAGTGGACGCGGTTCAACTGGAAGAACTGGGTATTTCGGTTAAAAAAGATGGTTGAAAGCGGGCAGGTAATCAAACTTAACAAAAACGGTTATTGCGTAGTGAGTTTCGACAGGAAGTCCGCATGCGACCAGTGTCATATGTGCGTCGCTTCCAAAAACGGCAAGAAGGTGGAACTTACCGTCGAAAACACCGTACAGGCGCAGGTAGGGGATTACGTAGAGGTAACCATGGGCGACAGCGCGGTGCTGGCGTCGTCGGCAATAGTTTATCTTATTCCGCTTTTCACCGTTGCGCTGGGCGCGGTGGCGGGCTATTTCATAAACGAAATCGCCCAGCTTATACTGGCTGCCGTCGGACTTGCGGCAGGTCTTGCCGCAGCCGTGCTTATGGGCAGAGTGTTTAAAAAGAAAAAGGGTTATTCTCCCGTCATAACGAAGCTTGCACGAGCCGAGGACGTGCATAGTTCGAAGTGCAGAGATTGCCTGCGCGTAGCTACATGTGCGGCTAAATTCTCGGGCGAGTGCGAGAAAAAACCCGATTTGCTGAAAAATAATCGTGAATCCGATGAAAACGGTAACGGCCAAACAAATTCCGGCCTTTAACATAACAGAGAAAAATTTTTTACGAGGTGCACTTTATGATAGATCTGAGTCTGATTAAATCGGTTGACCCCGAGGTTTACGAGTCCATGGCTCTCGAACTGAACCGTCAGCAAAACAATCTCGAACTTATAGCAAGCGAGAATATCGTTTCTCCGGCCGTTCTCGCGGCGGCAGGTACGTTCTTTACCAATAAGTATGCCGAGGGTTATCCCGGAAAAAGATATTACGGCGGCTGCCAGTTCGTGGATATTGCCGAATCCCTCGCTATCGAAAGGGCGAAAAAGATTTTCGGCGCGGAGCACGCCAACGTTCAGCCTCACTGCGGAGCCAACGCCAATACCGCGGTTTATTTTGCCGTATGTCAGCCCGGGGATAGCATACTCGGTATGAACCTTGCTCACGGCGGCCATCTTTCGCACGGTTCTAAAGTGAATATTTCGGGTAAATATTTTAACTTCTTTTCCTACGGTGTGGACAAGGATACCGGATATATCGACTACGACGACGTCCTGAACAAGGCTTTGGAATGCAAACCCAAACTTATAGTGGCGGGCGCTTCGGCTTATTCCAGAATAATCGATTTCAAAAAATTCAGAGAAATAGCGGATAAGGCAGGCGCATTGCTTATGGTTGACATGGCCCACATCGCAGGTCTGGTTGCGGCGGGGCAGCATCCCAATCCCGTGCCTTATGCCGACTTCGTAACCTCTACCACGCACAAGACGCTGAGAGGGCCCAGGGGCGGGCTTATACTCTGCAAAGAGCAATATGCCAAGGATATAGACAAAGCCGTATTTCCGGGCACTCAGGGCGGACCTCTTATGCATATCATCGCGGCAAAAGCGGTAGCCTTTAAGGAGGCGATGTCGGAAGAGTTCAGACAGTATCAGAAACAGGTTGTGCTCAACGCCAAAGCCCTGGCCGAAGCCTTTAAGGAAAAGGGCGTAAATATGGTTTCGGGCGGTACGGACAACCATCTCATACTTCTCAATCTGCTCGGTACGGGCATGACGGGTAAGGAACTCAACGACCTTCTCGAACAGGTTAACATTACCGTTAACAAAAACGCCATACCTTTCGACCCCGAAAAACCCACGGTTACCAGCGGCGTAAGAATCGGCACTCCCGCGCTGACTTCCAGAGGAATGAAAGAAGACGACATGAAAATCGTCGCCGACTGCATAGTAGACGTTATGCGTAACAGGGAAGAGGCCTTCGGAAGAGTTAAGGAAAAGGTTGCCGGACTTTGCAAAAAGTATCCGATTTATAATAACGACGTCATGTAACGGAAAACCATTAAAAACGGACGGCAGATGCCGTCCGTTTTTAAAGATGAAATTTATAGGAGGATTAGTCCTCGATCACAATCTTTTTGGGGATTTCTTTTTTGGCTTCCTCTTTGGGAATTGCGATGCTGAGAACTCCGTTTGCGTATTTGGCTTTCACGTCCTCCTCGCTTACGTCGCCGACGTAGTAGCTTCTGGAACAACTCATCTTGCGTTCGCGCCTGATGAATTTTTCGCTTTCGTCGCTGCTTTCGCTCTTTTCGGCGGAAATGGAGAGGTATCCGTCTTTCAGGTCGAGAGAGATATCCTCTTTGCTGAAGCCGGGCATTTCGATTTCCATTTTATAGCCGTCGTCCGTTTCTTTGATATCGGTTTTCATGGCGCCGAAATCGCTGCCGTAAAATACGGGTTTGAAAAAGTCGGTAAACGCCTTGTCGAAAAATCCGAATTCGTTGCTGTTATTTTTGGAAAGATAGTTTTTCATGGTTAGATCTCCTTTTTATCGTATTTAGCAGTCTATGTATCAGAGTGTTAGCACTCTCAACCTTCGACTGCTAATATTATACAC
>DVNW01000010.1 GCA_018714105.1 Candidatus Faecicola pullistercoris
CATTTTCGGCTCAATGAGATAAGGCTGTACTGGCTCGTTTTTTGCCCCGATGATACGGACGGGAACGCGCCTGTAAACCCCGCTATCCATCGGTTTATCCGCCAAAACGAGCGAATGTATTTGTTTGATCACAGACTCGGTGAGCATTGCTTTTGACTTCACAAGTTCGCTCACATAATCAAAGGCCTCTTTATGCCCCACCGCTTCCATATGGTCTTTCAAAGGTTTTTGATCGATCGTAAGACCTTTCAGCACCATATCCGTTTCGCGCAAAGTAAGAGTATTACCCTCGATCGCATTGGAGTTATATGTGTACTCGACTGCAAAATCCTGATTCAGCCGCTCCAACTCTCCCGCCGTTAAAGGGCGCCTCTTATCAAGCTCTGCCTTCTTTGCGATAATTTGCTCAATTAAAGATTCTTCTCTTTTATACCGACCGTCGCTCGGCTTCGGCGCAGAGTCCGGTATAAACCAGAGTTTCCCCTCTCGCCATGCGCCGTCTATTTTCCCTTGTAAACAAAGGACGCGTACCCGCCGATCGCTGATACCCCATTTTTCGGAAGCCTGTTTAGTCGTCATTGCCATTAGAAATTCCTCGCTATACGATACTTTCGCATATAAATATAACAAGAATAGTATACCACCCAATCGGCATAATGTCAACAGTAAGGAATAATATTTCTATATTTGCGGAATAATAGAATTAAATATCATGCACTAGTTCCACAATAAAAAAGAGACTGCTGCCGGAATGGTAACAATCTCTTCGTTTTGTATTAAGTTATATACACCACCATCGTCAAAGGTTGATAGCGGGTGGGGAAAAACTTTATCCCCACCCGCTTGTAATACTTTTTCGCGGTGTCCGCGTCTACCGTCAGGGTAAAGAGCGGATCTTCGGGTGTAAATCCCCGATTAGCCTCTCGGATTACGGATATTCGCCTGAGCGGCGGCGAGTCTTGCGATGGGTACTCTGAAAGGCGAGCAGGATACGTAAGTCAGGCCGATATTGTGGCAGAATTCGATGGTTGAGGGATCTCCGCCGTGTTCGCCGCAGATACCGAGTTTGATATCGGGGCGGGTTTGTCTGCCAAGTTCGACGGCAATCTTCATAAGTTTGCCTACGCCGATCTGGTCAACCTTGGCGAAGGGATCGGACTCGAAAATCTTTTTCGCATAATAAGCGTCGAGGAATTTGCCTGCGTCGTCTCTGCTGAAACCGTAAGTCATCTGCGTAAGGTCGTTGGTACCGAAGCTGAAGAATTCGGCTTCCTTGGCGATTTCGTCGGCGGTAAGAGCGGCCCTGGGAATTTCGATCATGGTGCCGACCTTGTAATCCACCTTGACGCCCTGTTCAGCCATAACGGTTTCGGCGGTTTTAACGATGAAGTCTTTGACGTATTTAAGTTCTTTAACGTCGCCAACGAGGGGAACCATAATTTCGGGTTTGATGTTAGCGCCCTCTTTATTGAGCGATATAGCGGCCTCGATAACGGCGCGGGTCTGCATTTCGGCTATTTCGGGATAGGTAACGGACAGACGGCAGCCGCGGTGACCGAGCATGGGGTTAGCCTCGTGCAGGTCGCTGATGGTCTTTTTGAGTTCTCCGAACTCAATGCCCATTTCCTTGGAAAGCGCGAGAATGTCTTCGTCCTTGGTGGGAACGAACTCGTGGAGAGGCGGATCGAGGAAACGGATGGTAACGGGATAATTGCCCATAGCCTTGTAGAGGCCGATAAAGTCGGCGCGCTGCATGGGCAGGAGTTTGTTAAGAGCGCGGGTGCGTTCTTCAACCGTCTTGGAAACTATCATTTCCCTTACGGCAGGAATTCTGTCCTCGGCGAAGAACATATGTTCGGTACGGCAAAGGCCGATACCTTCGGCGCCGAACTGTCTGGCTTTGGCGGCGTCTCTGGGAGTATCCGCGTTGGTCCTGATAGAGAGTTTTCTGTTCTTGTCGGCCCAGGCCATAATGGTGCCGAAGTCACCCGAAACGTCTGCTTCGACGGTGGGAATCTGACCGGCGTAAATGTTACCGGTGCTGCCGTCAAGCGAGAGATAATCGTGAGTGGTATAGATTTCGCCGTTGATTGTGAGGACTTTGTTTTCCTCGTCGACGATAAGTTCGGGGCAGCCGGCAACGCAGCAAGCGCCCATACCTCTGGCGACAACGGCAGCGTGAGAAGTCATACCGCCGCGAGCGGTAAGGATACCTTCGGAAACGGCCATACCCTCGATATCTTCGGGCGAAGTTTCGAGACGAACGAGAACGACTTTTTCGCCGTTTTTAACGCGAAGCGAAGCTTCTTCGGCGGAGAAAGCTATTTTACCGCAAGCAGCGCCGGGCGACGCGGGCAACCCCTTAGCTACGGGTTTAGCCTTTTTGAGCGCGGCGGCTTCGAACTGCGGATGCAGCAGAGCGTCAAGCTGTTTGGGGTCGATGGAAAGAACGGCCTGTTCTTCGCTGATCATACCCTCTCTTACGAGGTCTACGGCGATTCTGATAGCGGCGGCCGCGGTCCTCTTGCCGTTACGGGTCTGCAACATGAAGAGTTTACCTCTTTCGATGGTAAATTCCATATCCTGCATGTCTTTGTAATGGTTTTCGAGTTTATTGGCTATTTCAACGAACTGCTTGTAAACTTCGGGATTGGTCTGCGCGAGTTCGGAAATGTGCGCGGGAGTACGGATACCGGCAACGACGTCTTCGCCCTGAGCGTTCATGAGATATTCGCCGAAGAGGCCTTTTTCGCCGGTGGCGGGGTTACGGGTAAACGCAACGCCGGTGCCCGAGGTGTCGCCCATATTGCCGAATACCATGGACTGTACGTTAACGGCGGTACCCCAGCTGCCGGGGATATCGTTCATACGGCGGTAAATTATGGCGCGGGGATTGTTCCAGCTTCTGAAAACGGCTTTGATTGCGCCTACGAGCTGTTCCTTGGGGTCCTGCGGGAAATCTACTCCCCTGTCCTGTTTATAGAAAGCTTTGAATTTTGCGATAAGTTCTTTGAGGTCGTCTGCGGTAAGCTCGGTATCGCTTTTAACCTTCTTTTCTTCCTTCATTTCGTCGATAATGCGCTCGAAAGTGGCCTTGCCCACTCCCATAACGACGTCGGAATACATCTGAATGAAACGACGGTAGCAGTCGTAAGCGAATCTGGGATTAGCCGTCAGCTTTGCAAGACCTTCTACGGATACGTCGTTAAGACCGAGGTTGAGAATAGTGTCCATCATACCGGGCATGGAAGCTCTTGCGCCCGAACGAACGGATACGAGGAAGGGGTCGTTGGCGTCGCCGAATTTCTTGCCTGCCATTTTTTCCACTTTGGCAAGGGCGTCGTAAACCTGATCGATTATTTCCTGAGATATAGTTTCACCGTCTTCGTAATACTTGGTGCACGCTTCGGTGGTAATGGTAAAACCTTGCGGTACGGGCATACCCAGTTTAGTCATTTCGGCGAGGTTTGCGCCTTTGCCGCCGAACAGCGCTTTGTTCTGGCCGTCTGCTTCTTTAAACAGATATACAAATTTTTTTGCCATAAGAAAGTATTCCTCCTGAATTAAATACAATAAAACTGTTAATGTAATTTAGATTTTATAATAAAATAAAAAATTTGGCAAACATATTTACGGGTATATGGCCAAAATTAAGATATTTTTTTGAAAATAATAATAATTTATTATTTAACAAAGAATTTGTACAAACTGACCGAGATTTTTAAGGCTGACGCCGCAGGTACCTTCTAAAACTCTGCCGGCAAAAAAGAGAGCTTCTTTTATTGCGTCGGCGCCGAACTGCGATACGGACCTGCCCTCTTCCGTAAAAACAACGGCTCGCAGCGCGTCCGCCGAAACGCAGACTCCGTGCCCGGCCCTTCCCGTAAGCGGGTGCAGGCCTCCCTCGGCAAAATCGTAATAATAAAGGGCGCTTTCTTCTTTAAGGGCGTCCGCCGCCCCCGTGCCGTAACCCGAAAGCCTTAAACATTCCAGCACGAATTTAAGTACGGCTGCCGCAGGGCTTTCGCCCAGATAACATATTCTGCGCAGGGTTTCGAGCGCGGCAAGCGTGATTTCGGCGCATGCCGCCGCGTCCTCGCCGGTAAGCCGTTCCGCGACTTCCAGCACCGCAAAAGCCGCGTAATACTTGTCTAAATCGCAAACAATATCGTAAAAACCGTCGATTTGGTTGCAGCCTGTAACCGTGTATCTGCCGCCCTTTTCGGTAAGAAGATATTCGCCGAAACACAAAGGAGAAGCAGCGAACCTCAGCTTGGATTTGGGACTTTTACATCCTTTTATCCCGGCAGAAAGTTTACCCTTCTCGATTGTGCACAAGGTTAAAATCCTGTCATTGTCTTTGTAGTCCGTAGCACGGACGCAAAGTGCGTTTACCTTAACTTCCATTGAGAAAGTCCTTTAAATATCCCGTTCTTCCCCCTCTTTGACAGCCTTATAAAGCATATAATACGAAGGGTTGCCGGTTTTATTGAAAAGTTCCCATAACAGTCGTTCGGTTTCCATAATCACAGGTCCTCGCTAATGATAGAGTGTGCTTTGAAAACCTTTTTATACGCCTGCCGTGAAAATTTTACAAATCTTTTTTATTGTAGCCGAGTTCGTTGAGCATGAAATCGCTGTCGCGCCAGCCTTCCTTAACCCGTACCCAAAGCGTAAGAAATACCTTGTAATCGGCCATATCCTCTATATCCTGTCTTGCCTCGGAAGCTATGCGTTTTAGCATGGCGCCTTTTTTGCCTATGATTATGGCTTTATGACTCTGCTTTTCGCAAACGATGTCGGCGTCTATGTCGAAACAGCGGCCGTCCTCGCGCATTTCGAATTTATTGATATTCACCCCTATGCCGAAAGGAATTTCCTTATCCAGAAGTTTAAGCGCCTTTTCCCGGATTATTTCGGCCGTCTGAAAGCGCATCGACTTATCCGTAACCATATCGTCGGGGTAGTACTGCTCGCCCTCGGGAAGCATGGCTACGATAATCTCTTTAAGCTTGTCCGTGTTGTCGCCGCGTTTTGCCGAAACCGGCACGACGCTGTCAATACCGGGTATTTTATTCAAACTTTCCAGCACTTTAAACAGCGTTTCGGGCGTAACGGTATCCGTTTTGTTTACAACCGCAAGCGTTTTCACGCCGCTTTCGACAAGCTTTCCGATGTAGTCCGAATCGTGTTCGTCAACTCCTCTTGAAGCATTGACCACATATATAACCGCGTCAACGTCCTGCAATGCCGATTTGACGCTTTTCATCATATAGTCGCCCAGATGATTCTTGCTTTCGTGAATACCGGGCGTATCGATGAACACGGCCTGATATCCGTCGCCGTGCATGATACCCGTAATCTTGTTTCTCGTTGTCTGAGGCCGCCAGGATACTATGGCAACCTTCTCTCCCACAAGAGCGTTAAGCAAGGTGCTTTTTCCCGCATTGGGTTTTCCTACGATGGTTATGAATCCCGATTTCATGTTTACCTTCTTTTACCTTAATATATTTAAAGAACTGAGTATTGCTTCTTCGTGCCCACGCATTACGGCCCTGTCCCCGTCTTCCGTATGGTCGAATCCGAGAAGATGCAAAAGCCCGTGAAGCGCGAGATAGGCGCATTCCCTTTCCTCGCCGTGGCCGTATTCCTCGGCCTGCGATCTGACTTTGTCAAAGCATATCACTATATCGCCGAGCAGAATTTTACCCGTTTCGAAATCGACGTCCTGTTTGAAATCGTTTGCGTCGACAGGCAGACTTTTGATTTCAAGGTTGGGAAAGCTGAGCACGTCGGTAACACTGTCCACTCCTCTGCTTCTGTTGTTAAGCTCGCGCATATCGTCTGCTTCCACGCCCGAAATTTCTACCGAAAAAACGTCGGGCTGGTTAAAATGGCGCAAAGCCGCGTCGTAAACCTTATTGATAAGTTCCTCCGCCTCGGGGGATATATCGTAAAACTCTATCATATTACTTCTTGTATTCTACCCTCGCATGGTGTATTCCCGCAAGCATGTTCACGATGGCTTCCTTTATTTTGGCAAGGTCGCTCATGGTAATTTCGCATTCGTCGAACTGCCCGTCGTCAATCTTCTCTTTAATTGTGGAGGTCACGAAATCGTCAATTTCCTTAAGCGTTTTCAGATTCATTGCCCTTACGGCCGCTTCCGTGGTATCGCAAAGCATCACGATGGCGGAAATTTTACTTCTGGGTTTGGGGCCTTCGTAACGGAATTTAAAGTCGTCCAGTTCGCCGTCGGTAATTTTCTGCGCTTTGTAATAAAAGGCTTTTATCGGCGTGGTGCCGTGATGTTCGAGCGCTACCTGAGCAAGTTCTTCGGGCAGATGGTGTTCCCTTATAAGGGTTGCGCCGTTTTTGGTATGTTTGGAAATCATGTTTACGCTTACTTCGGGGATAAGGTCGTCGTGAGGATTGTATCCGCCGTTCTGATTTTCGGCAAAGAATTCGGGGGATTTGATCTTGCCCACGTCGTGATAGTAAGCGCAGGCGCGGGCAAGACGTATATCCTCGCCTATCGCCATCGCGCATTTTTCGGCCATGTTGCCCACGACTATGCTGTGGTTGAAAGTACCCGAAGCCTTTTCCGAAAGCTGTTTCAGAAGAGGGGCGGAAAAGTCGCAGATTTCTTCAAGTTTGAATTTGGTAATAACGTTAAACCCGCTTTCGAAAAGAGGCATCAGCGGCATGTAAAGTATTACGGCCAGAGCGTTGGAGCCTATTACCCACAGCGTATTGTCGAGTATACCTCTTCCGCTCTCGCCCACCGCAAGCGAAACCACGGTCGCGAAAGGCGCGATTGCTATGCCGGCTATCAGGCTGTAAAGTATGAATTTTATTCTTGTAAGATTGAGCGAAGCAAGGTATATCAGAATAAATCCGCTTATGGTGTTGCAGAAAACGGACGCGGCTATCCTGCTCATCGATTCGGCGGCAAAGGGGTTTTTGATAAGAAATATTATCAGCAGCATCTGCGACATGAACAGATTGCCCGCAATAGCCATTCTTCCGCCCACAAGCACGCAGAGCATCAGCGCGCACAGCTGCAAGGGAAGAGCGAAGATGTTTAAAAGATCGCTGGTGACGCAACAGCTTATCAGCGTAAGCAGCATGATAAGGTAAATCATCACCATGTTTTTGGTAACCAGCAATTTTTTCTCGAACAGGAGCATATAAACGTATAATCCGAACATCAGAAATACGATCATAACGAAAATCGCCAGGTCTTTCAGTATGTTTTCAGTGAAAACTTCGCCGTAATTCTGCCCTGCGTACCACAAAAGCACGAAAAGCGTCATTATAACCGAAAAGGCGAACAAAGCCAGAACTCCGCCAAGGAGTTTTTTGCCGTCCTTGCTTGTCCGACCGTTTCCGTTAAAGTTTTTTTCCATATTTTCTCCTTAAGTATATTGCTATCCTATGCGCTGCTCTGCCTCGATAAACGCTTCCACTACATAGGAATTATCCACGGTGTCTACGGTAAACCATTCCCTTTTGACAAGCGCCCCGGGAGCGAGCGATTCTCTTACCTCGTTAAGCGCCCTGTCGGCGGCGGCCTGCCGCGACAGCACGGCGTCGGTGGTTTTGACGGCCATTTCCCTGTAAACGGTTGCGGTTACCTTCAGAGGCAGCAGCCAGCCCGAACGGGAAAAGGAAGTATGCGTAGTATATTTGTCGTACGGCGACGCCGTCAAAGGCGATTTCAGCCCGAGAAACTCCACGGATACCGTGCGTTTTTCCCTGCCGGTATAAACGAGTTCGGTAAGGTTTTTGTCAAACACGAACTTACCGCTGTAATAAACAAGCCCGTAAATTTCGGCCCTCGCGGGTACGGTAACCCTTTCCTCTCCTACCTCGTAATATCCTCCTACGAGCGTCTGTCCCTCCTTTACCGCCTGACCGTCGGCAACGAGCGAAGTGCCCGAATAAATAAGCTGTCGCGACACTACCGCGTCTGCATGCGCCTTGATTTCGGTATCCGAGGATAAATAATATATATCCTCGTCGGGCAACTCCTCCATAACGGTTACGATAAGCGAAGTGCCCTTTCTCTCGATATCGGCAAAGGCTACGCCGTCAATGGCCTGAACGGCGGCTTCGAGTCTGTCCTTGTCGAGAGCGAAGACAAACGACCCTTCCCTTACGCCGTTTTCGGCAAGAACTCTTACTATTTCCTTACCGTCCACCGCGGACGAATTAACCTTGACGTCAAGAAGCACAAACCGCATAGTCGCCGTAAACGCGACTGCCAGCATCAGCCCCGCAATCACGCCGCGATACGCCGCAACGGGGTTTTTGCCCCGTCTGCCGCTTCGTGATATCACGCGGTAATTATAACATAGTTTATTTAATATTGCAATTATTATGTTGCGGTCTTTGTAATAAGCCGTAATGCGGGCTTTCCCGGCTGCCGTCTGCACCGCGACGATATATATTCCCGCAGACGAAAGCCTGTTGACCGCCTTTGCCGCGTAACAGGAAGGAATAAGGTAAGTGTCGGTCCGTCTAAACGTCATACTCCACCCCGGTTACCGTACCGCCGACTATACTGCCGTCGGAATACACGCTTACCAGCCTGAGATTTTCGCCCGTGATTTTGACCACGCCCTTTTTCAGGCCGAAAACTATCTGCGCGCCGTCCATAAAAACCACGCTCTTGTAGCCCTCCACCGTAACCACGTCCCTGCCCAGAATGGTAATTTTGGGAAAAAGAAATTCGGTGAAATAAGGCTTTGCTTTTTTGAGAACTTCGTTTTCGAACATACTAAAATGTATGCCGACTTTTTGAAAAATAGAAGAAAAAAAAGAAGCCGCAGCCTCTTTTCGGGTAATATCAGAAAGGAATTTTTCCGTCGTCCTCCTGCGCGGAAACCGCCTCGTCGGCGGACGGATAATCGTCGTATCCGGAATCCGAATAATAGCTTGTTTCCTCAAAATCCGCAGTTTCGGCCACGGGTTTCAAATCGCCTTCGGACGCCGCTTCCGAAGCGGGCGCGTCAGAAAACGGCGAAAACTCGTCGTTTATTTCTTTAAGCCGAACAGGGGCTTTATCTTCGTTTTGTACGGTTTTAACCGTGCTTTCGGTGATTACGGGTGCTTTTTCTTCTTTGCTGACAAGGGACATCGCAACCGACGCGTCCACTGCCTTGATAGGTACGAAGGTCTGAACGTCGCCCAAAAATTCGTAAGCCGCCTTACCCGTTCTTCCGTGCCTGTTCTTTTGCAGGAAAAGCTCTATAACGTTCTGCTGAGTATATGCGGGAGATATGGGTTTACCCTTGTCGTCCTCGGCCTTGTAGCGTTGCAGGAACATGATGGTATCGGCGTCCTGCTCGATAGAACCCGACTCTCTCAGATCGCTGAGTTTGGGTTCGGTATATCCCGGGCGCAGTTCGGCCGCGCGGTTAAGCTGACAAAGCACAAGCATGGGTACTTTGAGTTCCTTTGCGAAAACCTTCATAAGACGGCTCATCTGCGAAACCTCCTGCTGACGCGCCATATCGTTGCTTCCGCCCTTGTCGGATATGCTCATAAGTTGCAGGTAGTCCACTATGACCAGGTCGAGTTTGCCCTGTTTGATTTTCAGTTTTCGGCACTTTGAAAGAATTTTTGTGGGGGTGTTCAGCGCGCTGTCGTCCACGAATATCTTACTCGAACAGAGTTTTGCGTGAGCGCCGAACAGTTTATGAATTTCGGACGGAGCGAGCGAGTGAGGTTTTTCCTGTTTGGTCTGCGAAACGCCCGAAATCGTCGTAAGCATACGGCCGACTATTTCTTTGGCCGACATTTCGAAGTTGAAAATTGCTACCGTTTTGTCCAGGTCGAGTGCGGCTTTCAGCGCGATATTCAGCGCAAAGGCCGTCTTACCGCAGGCAGGTCTCGCAGCGATAAGATTATAAGTTCCCGGACGCAGGCCGCCGATAAAAGCGTCAAGGTTTTTAAAGCCCGTGGACAGCCCCACTTCTTCCATATTGCCCTGCTGTATGCGCTGAATCGAACTGATTTTGTCCGACGAAGCCTCGCCTATCTGCACAAGGTCGCTGTTATCGGCGTTTTCGCTTATATCGAAAATCATCTTTTCGGCGTATTGCAGGCTGGAATGCGCGTCGTTCGACTTTCTGGCGTCGTCGGCGATATTGCCCGCCGCCTGAATTATGGAGCGAAGTACGGAATTTCCTCTTACTATTTCGGCATAGCTGTCGGCGTTGGCCGCGCTGAGCAGGTTGTCGGCAAGGCTGCTTATGTACTCTACCCCGCCCGCTTTTTCAAGGTTGCCCTTGCCGGTGAGATAGCTGACCACGGTAATAACGTCAACGGGATTGCCCTGAGTATAAAGGCTTTGCATTGCCTCGAAAATAAGTTTATGCCTTTCTACGTAAAACAAACCCGCTTTCATAGTGGGTATAAGGTCGTTTGCAAGGCTGTTATCCATCATTATACTGCCGAGAACAGCCTGTTCGGCTTCGGTGCTGTAAGGCATCGTAAGCCCTGTTTGTACGGATTTGGTCTGGGGCATAGCAACCTCTTTTTCGGGTGATGTAATATAAAGTATATATTATACTTTGCCTTATGGCAACAAAATTAAGGTTTTATTTCGCAATAAAAAATGCGTATTTTTCAGTCGCAACGCTTTTTACGCTCTTTCAGGCGGCGAATTCTGACCGCAATGATAACTGATGCCGATACCGATATCCCTGCCGCCAGAGCGACGTAATACCAGTTATACTGCACTATCGTACGCTGCGCGATTACGAAAGTACTGCCGTCCGATATTTCAACCGAATTGACCGTATATTCGCCGTATACCGAACGCGTGCCGTTTTCGATTTCTATGCTTTCGTAAGGCGAACGGTACTCGTAAACAAACTTTATCCCCGACAGATCGGTAAGCGGCGGAACCTCGTAACGGGCGCATATTTCGGCTATACGGCTGCCCAGGTCGTCGGGAAACTCCACTTTGTACGTCTCTCTTATCGTTGCGAAAAAAACGCCCTTGTCCGTGCTCGAACGGATGCGGCTTATTTTCAGTCCCATGATATAACCGTCGCCCGCTTTTACCGTGCCGCTTACAACGCACTTTTCGCCGGTCAGGGATATTATCTGCTCGGCGCCCGATTCGGCAAGCACGTTTTCTATTATCCTGCAAAGCGTTTCGGCGGTTACGCCCGCCACCTCGGCTGAGGCCGCATCGAACTCGACGGTATAAACCACCTGCCTTTCGCTGCCCGAATTGACGTAGCTTACCGTTACCGTGCCGCAGCCGCAAAGCAGAACGGCCGCCGACAGCAGAAAGATAAGGGCGGCAATATATCCGCGACGGATTCTTCTATTCATTAAACAGTCTCCCGAGTTCGGCAAGAGTTTTCTTAAACTCCGCCATCGCGTTGTCGTAAGGCGCGTCGCAGGCAAGATCCACGCCCGCCAGCCTGAGTATATCCATGGGCGGCATGCTCCCGCCCGCGCTCAGAAACTTTTTATAAGCCTCCACGGCGGGTTTACCCCGCTTAAGTATGTCCGCGGCTATGGAGACTGCGGCGGTCAATCCCGTAGCGTACTGATAAACGTAATAGGAATTGTAAAAATGCGGAATTCTGGCCCATTCGTACCTGATAAGGTCGTTGTGAGTAACCGCGCTTCCGTAGTATTTTTTGTTAAGCCCGTAATAAATGTCGCCCAGCGCTTCGGCCGTAACGGGCGAACCGTTTTCCACAAGAGTGTGCGCCCGCAATTCGAATTCGGCAAACATCGTCTGCCTGAACAGCGTCGTACGGAACATATCGAGATAGTATCCCAGAAGATATTTGCGCGTATTTTTATCCGCTCCTTCAAGAAGGTATTTCAAAAGGAGCACTTCGTTTACCGTACTGGCTATTTCGGCTACGAAAATCACGTAATCGCTTTTTGCGAAAGGCTGAGCCGAATTGCTGTAATAGCTGTGCATGGCATGACCGAGTTCGTGCGCCACGGTAAATACCGAATTTAAGGTGGGCTTGTGGTTCAAAAGCACGTAAGGGTGAACGCCGTAAGTAGCCCAGCTGTAAGCTCCGCTGCGCTTTCCGCGGTTTTCCATAACGTCTATCCAGCCCTCGGAATAAGCCTTGTCAAGCAAGGCCTGATAATCCTCACCCAACGGTTCAAGCGCGCGTTTTACGGTTTTAAACGCCTTTTCGTACGAAAAACGCATTTCCGCGCCATCGACCAGCGCGGTATGCAGATCCCACATGTTCAGTTTATCGTAACCCAGAACTTTTTTCCTAAGCCTCATATATGCGTGCAGAGTTTTGAGGCCTTTTTCGGTAGCTTTTATCAGATTAGTGTAGGCCGCGGGTTCTACGTCGTTGGCGTCGAGTTCTCTTTCCAGACAGGAAGGATATTTACGCAGTTTGGCGTAAAACCAATCCTTTTTCAGATTCCCCGCATACAGGGCGGCAATGGTGTTGACGTGGTCCTTATATGCTTCGAACATACTGTTAAACGCCTCTTGTCTCGCCGCGCGGTCCGAGCTCTGCATCGCCATGCCGTATACGCCGTGGCTCATTTCGGTTTTTTTACCGTTAAGGGTAATGTCCCTGAACCTGACGTCGGCATTGTCGAACATATTGAAAGCGTCTTGAAATCCGCCCGAAAAGGCGCCCGTTTCCGAAATGATTTTTTCCTCGTTTTCCGAAAGTATCCTGTCTTTGTTTTTGGCGTACGTTGCAAGCTCGTACGAATAGTCCGAAAACTCCTCGCGTCCTGCAAGTTCCCTTAAATTTTCCGCGCTTCTCAGGCATATCTCGGGCGATACGAAGCTGAGCGAGGACGAAAATTCCACCGAAAAAGTATCTATCCGGTCCTTCATCTTCTGATATTTGTCCGCGCGGGTATCCGTATGATTGCTCATATGCGCGTACAGATAAAGTCTGAGGAGCGTCTGCATGGCGGCGTCCCTCTCCCTGAAAAACTCAAGCAGTTTGCCGTCGTCGGAAAGAGCGCCCTTAAACGAGGACAGGCGCTTCGCCTCCTCCTTTACCTTACCGAATACGGTTTCCCATTGCGCGTCGCCGTCAATCAGGGCGGTAAGGTCCCACTTATAGATTTGTTTTACATTTTTCCTTTCGGGAATACGAGTCATATTCTTCTCCTAATTGTCGAACAGGCTGTCGCTTGCGAACTTTGCCTCCGACGTTACGTTAATACCCAGTTTGCGAAGTACGTCTTCGTCCGTTTTGGAAAGCATTCTGCTGCTGTGAAGCTGCATGCCTCTCAGACTTTCTACTTTTTCCATAGCCATGTTGGCTACGTCGTTGGTAGCCGCGCATATGGACAGCGCGATTAAAATCTCTTCCAGATTGAGCTTGCCGTTCTTTTCTTTGAAATTCTGTTTTTTGAGCATGGTTATCGGCTTAATGATGTTGGGCGCAATCAGTTTGACCTTATCGGGAATGCCCGCCATGACTTTAAGCGAATTGAGAAGCATGCTGGAAGGCGCGCTCATCAGTTCGGAATCTCTGCCCGTTACAATGCGTCCGTCGTCGAGTTCTATCGCGACGGCGGCCTTGCCGGACGCCGCTTCCTTTGCAAGAGCGGGCTGAACTACCTTTCTGTCCGTGGGCTTTATGCCCATTTCGCCCATGAGAAGTTCGATTTTGGCGACGGTGGACTGTTCGGCCATACCGTTTTTAAGGTCGCAGCAGCTTTTATAATACCTGCGTATTATCTCCTGTTTGCTGGCTTCGCGGCAGACTTCGTCGTCGAATATCGCGTATCCGGCCATATTGACGCCCATGTCCGTGGGCGATTTGTAGTCGAGAGTGTTGCTTATTTTGTTAAGTATGGATTTCACGACGGGGAAAACCTCGATGTCCCTGTTATAGTTCACCGTTGTTTTGCCGTAGGCCTCGAGGTGGAAGTAGTCGATCATATTGACGTCGTTGATGTCGGCCGTAGCCGCCTCGTACGCCAGGTTGACCGGGTGTTTGAGAGGCAGGTTCCATATCGGAAAGGTCTCGAACTTGGCGTAACCCGCTTTGACTCCCCTCTTGTACTCGTGATAAAGCTGGCACAGACAGGTGGCAAGTTTGCCGCTGTTCGGGCCGGGCGCGTTAACCACAACCAGCGGCCTCGTGGTTTCTATGTAGGCGTTCTGCCCGTAACCCTCGTCCGAAACTATGGTATCGACGTCGGTGGGATAGCCCTTTGTGAGCGTATGCGTATATACTTTTACGCCTCTGTTTTCAAGGCGTTTTTTATAGGCAACGGCGTTGGGCTGTTCCTGAAACTTGGTAATTACAACGCTGTTTACATGAATTCCCCTTGCCGTCATTTCGTCGATAAGCCGGAAAATTTCGGCTCCGTAAGTAATGCCGTAATCCGCCCTTATCTTGTTGCGCTCGATATCTCCCGCCGAAATGGCAAAGATTATTTCGGCTTTGTCTTTGAGTTTCTGAAGCAGCTTGATTTTGGCGTTGACATCAAAACCGGGCAGAACTCTGGACGCGTGCAGATCGTCGAAAAGTTTTCCGCCGAATTCCAGGTATAGTTTTCCTCCCGCCTGATTGATTCTGTCTATAATGTGTCGTGTTTGCGTCTGCATATAAAGTTCGGGATTAAAGCCGGTTTTCATATGTTCCTCCAAATAGTATATCTTTCAGATTTTATTGTATTCGTAAACGTGTACGGACGCCTTCATGCCGACGCCCTTGGCAACGGGCTTTCCTTTACCCGTGCGGCTGTCTATTCTGATATCTTCGGTATTAACGCCCACGACGCCTTCCTCAGTGAATACGGCGATATCGTAGGGCACGGTAACGTAACTTGCCACGGCTATGCGTGCCTTGTCGGTAAGATCCATGATTTTTACGCCTTTGTTATAGCGTTTGGACGGTTCGAAGCTGAACGCGAACACCCTTTTTGCGTAACCCGCATCGCTGACAACCACTATCTCTCCTTCGTCGCCCGTCTGAAAAGCGGCCGCTACTTTGTCGCCGTCGCCCAGCTTAACCGATTTGACTCCGCCCGCGTTCCTTCCCTGAACGGGTATTTCGTCAAGCCCGTACATAAGGCATAAGCCGTCGGCGGTAGCGGTAAATATTCTGGTATCGGGCACGACCGTCTGAACGCTTAAAACCTTGTCGCCAGTCAGATTGATTGCCTTGTAGCACGATTTTGCCACATTGTATTCTTCCCAGGGGCTGCGCTTTACCATACCGTTTTCGGTAAAAATAAGCAGCTCGCCCAAAGGTACGTTTTCTGAGGCGAATACGGCCACGATTCTGTCGTCGGCGGGCGCGTCCTTGTCCAGACTTGCGATGGAAGCTCCTTTTTCGCGCCATTTTTTTTCGGGGAGGTCGTCAACCGAAAGCTTATAACAGTTGCCCGAGCTTCCGAAAGCGTAAATCTTCTGTCTGTTGTTGACGTATTCGGCCTGAACGCATACGCTGTCCGCGCCCGAACTGTCCGCCGCCCTGCGCTGGGCCTGCGCGAACCCGCGCCCCTGCACTAATTTGAGGTTGCCGTTTGCGTTAAGTACCAGAACGCCCTCTTTGTAGGCCACCTCGTCGCTGTGATATTCAATCTCTATTTCCTTGCCGCTTTCCGACTGAATCGTACTCATTCTGGGCGTCTTGTGCGCTTTTTTGACTTCGGTGAGTTCGGTTTTCATGAGGTTGTTCTGAAGCCGCTTGCTGGCAAGCAGCGCCACAAGTTCTTCTATGCGTTTTTTAAGCTCTTTGAGTTCGGTTTCGAGAGCCTCCACGTCAAGGCCGGTAAGCCTTCTAAGCTTCATTTCGAGTATGGCCTGCGCCTGCCTTTCGCTAAGGCCGAACCGTTCGCGCAAGGCTGCCGACGCCTGACTTACCGAGGGAGATTTCTTTATTATTCTGATTACCTCGTCGATGTTGCGTATGGCGATAAGCAGGCCTTCGACTATTTCCGCTCTCTGCCTCGCTGCTTTAAGGTCGAAATTGGCGCGCCGTATTATTACCTCGCGCTGATAATCGATGTAATACGTCAGAATTTCGATAAGCCCCATCTGTTTCGGCTTACCTTCCGCTATTGCCACCATGTTGATGTTGAAATTGATTTCGAGGCGGGTTTGCTTGTAAAGATATTTTACTATTTTCTGCGCGTCGGCGTCCTTTTTGACCTTGATGACGGCGCGCATGCCGTTCCTGTCGGACTCGTCGATAATCGCGCTGATGCCGCCCAGAATTTCCTTCTTTTCCTCGCTGAGTTTTAAAATCTGCTGCAGAAGAGGCGCTTTGGCTACCTGATAAGGAAGTTCGGTAATAACAATGTTCTTTTTGTCGTTTTCGGCGTCCTCTATATGGATTTTGGCGCGCATGACGACCTTGCCCTTACCCGTTTCGTAAGCCGTTTTCAGCTCCTCTCCCACAATAAGCGTTCCGCCCGTGGGGAAATCCGGGGCCTTGATAATTTCCATAAGCTCTTCGAGCTTCATTTTAGGCCTGTCGATAAGAGCTATCGTGCCGTCGATTACCTCGTTGAGGTTATGAGTGGGAATATTCGTGGCAAGGCCCACCGCGATACCGTCGGCGCCGTTTACCAGCAGGTTGGGAAAACGCCCGGGAAGCGTTTCGGGCTCCTTGGTGGTATCGTCGAAGTTCCACTGCATGTTGACGGTGTCCTTTTCGATATCCCTTAAAAGCTCCATCGCCAGCGGGCTGAGCCTGGCTTCGGTATACCTCATTGCGGCGGGATTGTCGCCGTCAACCGAACCGAAGTTGCCCTGACCGTCGATAAGCACCTTACGCATATTGTACGGCTGCGCCATTCTGGCAAGCGCGCCGTAAACCGAACTGTCGCCGTGAGGATGGTATTTACCCAGGCAATCGCCTACTATTCTGGCGCATTTGCGGTAAGGTTTGTCGGGCGTGATGCCCAGCTCGTACATCGAATAAAGTATTCTGCGCTGAACGGGCTTGAGGCCGTCTTCGACGCGCGGAAGCGCTCTGTCCAGTATGACGTATTCGGAAAACGGAATCATGCTTTCGTGCATGACCTGTTCCAGCGGCTTTTCGTAAATTACGGATTTATCTTCGATTACCCTGTTTGCTTTTGCCATCAGTTATTTCCCCCTGCGGGTTTTTTGAAATTGTCTACTTTGTTGAAATTGGCGTGCTCGTAAATATACTGTTTCCTGGGCTCGACCTTGTCTCCCATAAGCGTGGTTATGCGTTTGTCGGCCATGGCGGCGTCCTCGACGGTAACCCTGGTAAGCGCGCGGGCTGCGGGATTCATCGTGGTTTCCCAAAGCTGTTCGGGATTCATTTCGCCAAGTCCCTTGAACCTTTGAAGACCGTAATTCCGTCCCATTTCGGCGCGGGCCGTTTCGAGCTCTGCGTCGTCGTAACAGTATACGGTTTTATCTCCCTTCGTGAGTTTGTAAAGCGGGGGCATGCCCATGTAAATATGCCCCTCGGTGATAAGCGGGCGCATGTATCTGAAAAAGAAAGTCAAAAGTATGGCCCTTATGTGCGCGCCGTCCTGGTCGGCGTCGGCCAGAATTATTATTTTGTGGTATTTGAGGTTTTCCAAATCGAAATCCTCGTCGATACCCGTGCCCAAAGCGCTTATGATACTGCGTATTTCCTCGTTGTCCAGGATTTTGTCCATTGTGGCCTTTTCGGCGTTGAGCGGCTTGCCTTTGAGCGGAAGAATTGCCTGAGTGGTTCTGTCCCTGCCCTGTTTTGCGCTGCCGCCCGCAGAGTCGCCCTCTACGATGAAAAGCTCGTTGAGTTCGGCCTTTTTACCCGTACAGCTTGCGAGTTTGCCTACCAGAGTGGCGTTGTCGATGCTGTTTTTCTTACGGCTGATTTCCTTGGCTTTTCTGACGCTTTCCCTCGTCCTCGCGGCGGAAGCGGCCTTGTCCAGAATTTTTTCAACCGTGCTTTTGGAGGATTTCAGATTTACGAATTCCTCGAGCTTGTCAGAGATAATCTGCTCCACGTTGGTTTTGGCCTCGATATTTCCCAGCCTTGCTTTGGTCTGCCCCTCGAACTGAACGTTCTGCATCTTGACCGAGACGACGGCCGTCATGCCCTCTCTGAAATCCTCCCCGAGGAAGTTAGCCATTTTGTCTTTGAGAACGCCCGATTTTCTTGCGAAATCGTTAAGCACTTTGGTGCATGCCGACTTGAAACCTATCTCGTGAGTTCCGCCGTCCGTAGTGGGAATGTTGTTGACGTAGGAAATAATGTTTTCGGTATAACCCGTTGTATGCTGAAAAGCGGCCTCCACTCTGAAATTGCCTATCGAACCCTCCACGTATACGGGTTTGGGATAAAGACTGTCCTTTTCTTCGTTGATATACTTCACGAAGTCGCAAAGGCCGCCCTCGTAATGGAAACTTTCCTTTTTCCCCGTGCCGCCTTCGAGAGGAAGACGCTGGTCGTCCAGGACGAGAGTTATGGTTTTATTGAGAAAAGCGGCTTCGCGAAGACGCGAAGCAATGGTCTGATAGCCGAAAACCTCTTTGCCGAAAACCCTTTCGTCGGGTTTGAAGGTAACCGTCGTGCCGCTGTCTGAAGCCTTGCCCATGTATTTCAGCTCGCCCAAGGCCACGCCGGATTTGATTTTTCCGTTTATTTCGGGGGAATGGAAATCCTGTCTGTAAATGCTGCCTCCCTTTCTGACTTCAACCGTAAGCCACTCGGAAAGTGCGTTGGTTACCGAAGCGCCTACGCCGTGCAGACCTCCGGAAAAGCTGTAATTTTCGTTATCGAACTTCGCGCCGGCGTGAAGCTGAGTAAACACCACCTCTACGCCGCTTATCCCGAGTTTGGGGTGCTTGTCCACGGGAATGCCGCGGCCGTTATCCGCAACGCGCACGCAGTTGTCGTTAAGCAGGGTAACTTCCACCTTGTTTCCGAAACCGTTGGCGATTTCGTCGATACCGTTGTCGATAATTTCCCAAAGTATGTGATGCAGCCCCTTGTTTCCCGTCGTGCCGATATACATACCGGGACGCATGCGCACCGCGTCCAGACCTTCCAGCACCTGAATATCTTTCGCTTTGTACTCTGTCATAAAATCTCCTGAAAAGCAAGGTTAAAAAGCAATTTGCCGAAAGGCTTTAACACTACATATAGTAGTCGGTAAAAAACTTTTTCGGCATATATTGTTAATTATAGCATATTAACCGTTAAATTAAAAGCGAAATTAAAAGGTTTTTTGGCCCTAAATTCAAGCAATTTATGACTGTAAAGATTGTTATTATGACACAATTTAATAAGAATAAAGGGGAACGCGAGGCGTTCCCCCGGATTTTTCCGTTTCTTTTGATTGTTTATTTTCCTGCCACTCTGTTTATGAAGGCAAGCATATCGGCATAAACTTCGTCGCGGTTTGTTTCGAGAAGTATTTCGTGCCTCGCGCCGTCGTACAGTTTTACCGAAAGATCCTTTATGCCGAGATTTTTGTACATGCCGTAAAGTTTGTCAACCAGCTTGCCGCCGCCGCCTACAGGGTCGTCCCCTCCGCTGAATATGGCAATCGGCAGGGCTTTGTTTATTCTGTTAAGCCCTTCGCCGTACAGCCCTGCGAGACCTTTCATGAAATACTTGTAAAAGGCTATGCTCATTACGCCGCCGCACTGCTCGTCGTCGAAATACTTTTTGTCCTCGGCATGGTCGCGGTTGAGCCAGGCAAACTTGACGCCTTCCTTTTTGAAAGGCTTGTTATAGCTGCCGAAACTCAGTTTATCCATAAGCTTAGCCGTTTTCCTGCCGCCGCACGCTTTATACTGCATACCGGCTATCGCTCCGCCCAGTTTGGGCATTATCCCCTTCATGCAGGCCGAGCCGGAAAGTATGACGCCGTCCGCCATACAGTCTTCCTGCTGAATGTAGCTTTGCGACAGAAAACTGCCGTAGCTGTGCCCCAGAAGTATAAGCGGTATCGAAGGATAGGTATTTTTCAGATATCGGGAAATTTCAATTTCGTCCTTAACGGTATCGGCGAATATATCGCCGTCGTGATAACCGAGGTCGGCCTTTTTTTCGGTATTGCCGTGCGCCCTGTGGTCGTCTGCGAACACCACGTATCCGTTTTTGTTAAGAAATTTTGCAAAAGCGTCGTAACGCCGGGCGTGTTCGGCCATGCCGTGCACTATCTGCACTATTCCCGACGGATTTTTAACCTCGTCCCACAAATAGCATTGCAGTACGGTATTGTCGAAACTTGTAAACTTTAAATACTTCATAATATTCCGCCTTTATTTTGATATATATATGATTATACATTATCACGGCCGTTAAATCAAGATTTTTTTAAAAATACGGTTTATTTTAAAACCCCCGTTTTTGGAAACAATCTTTAAAGTAAATAATATTAATAATCGAGAGGTGATTATGAATACGGTTGTTTTGACGGGCGGCGGGACCGCCGGGCACATTATGCCGTCGGTGGCTCTTATGCCCGAACTGGAAAAGTATTTCGACAAAATTGTTTTCATGGGCGGCAACGGCATGGAAAAAGACATAGCCGCGGCATACAAACTCGATTTCCGCTCTACGGAAGCCGTACCTTTCAGGCGCGACGGCGTTCTTAAAAACCTGGCGGTGCCGTTCAAACTCTGCAAGGGCGTAAATCAGGCCGTGCGGATTTTAAAAGAACTTACGCCTTCGGTGGTTTTTTCCAAAGGAGGATACGCCTCGCTGCCCGCGGTCATCGCCGCAAAAAGATTGGGCATTCCCGTCGTGTGCCACGAAAGCGATTTCACTTTGGGGCTTGCAAATAAAATAGCCGTAAAGCTCGGCGCGACCTGTCTGGTATCGTTCAGACAAACCGCCATGCAGGACCGGCGTTACCTTTATACCGGGCTGCCGGTACGCGAAAGCATATTCAACGGCAACGCGAGAAAAGCCCAAAACGAACTGGGCTTTACCAAAACGGGGCCCGTGCTTCTGGTAGTGGGCGGAAGCAGCGGCAGCCGCGCCTTGAACGAATGCGTGGCCGAAGCGCTTCCCCTTCTTACCCGTGAATATACCGTAGTTCACGTGTTAGGCAATAAAAACTCGACGGGCGTAGTGCGCGACCGTTATTATACCGTATCCTATACCGACCATATCGAGGATTATTACGCCCTTGCCGACGTTGTGGTGTCGCGTGCCGGAGCGGGAGCCCTGTCCGAGCTTTCCGCCCTGCGCAAGTGCGTCGTGTTTATTCCTCTGCCTGCCGACGTATCGAGAGGCGATCAATGCCTTAACGCGGATTACGCCGTTAAACTCGGTGCGGTCAGCCTTGACCAGAAAGACCTGACTCCGCAAAGACTTTGGGATGCAGTAACCCTCGCGCGGAAGACGCCTATGACCCCCGCGAGTCCGGTTGCCAACGCCCTGATTGTAAGGCATATCGTGCGGAAAGCGCGCGTATTGAAACAATAAATCGGATTTTTTCCGTTTGCACAATTTTTTGTCTTGATTTGCTAACCCCTACTACCTCCTCGGACAATATGCTATCATTGAATGCACCCGGAGGTCAGAAAAATGAAAAACAATACCGCGAAATGGCTTGCGCTTACGCTGATGATAAGTTTAAGCGTACTGTGCTTTGCCGTATATTCCAAATACTACGGCGAGAAGGATTTATGGCAGGACACCGGCACTCACCCCAACGCCGACGCCGACGAAGGCGACGACTCTCCCGACGACGGGCAGAAACCCTCTGACGAAGACGATACCCCGTCCGAAGACGAAACCGAACAGGGCCCGTATTATAACGAATTCCCCCGCGAAGCAAGCATAAAGGGCGACATATTGGTTCAGAACGTGGGCGGAGACGCCGACGATCTGCTTAAGGAAGTACATAAATTCGGAGGCAAATATTACCTGATAATACAAACGGCTTCCGACGGCTACGACATAAAATCCGACGCGAACGGAATATCGGTAGCCGTACTCGACCAAAACCTCAGGTTGGAAAGCGTGCTGCGCGTAAGCGGCGAAACGGACGAAACCTTTCTCTACTCCAAACTGACGGCGGAAGGAATAATCATTGCCGCGAACGGCTCCGACTACACCAAACTTTATAAAATATCATTTACGTCCGAAAAGGAAAATTCCCTTTATCTTAACAAGTTTTATTCAACCGATATTTACTATAAAGGCGATCGGCTTTTCGTGTTCGGAGCAGAAGCCGGCTCTCTTTCGGTTACGGTAACGGACTTGTCGCTTAACCGCATCAATTCCTCTTCGACGCCTGCCGAAGGAAGGCTTTCGCTTAAAGGCGTTTTTCCCGCAGGTAACGGTTTTAACCTTGCGGCGGTTTCGGATGCCGACAAAACGTATTTTTTCAATTATACGCCTAATACAGGTTTAAACGTTATTAAAATAATGGATAAAACCTCTGTTATGCAGATTATACCATTCAGCGAAAACGGGACGAACATGTATGCCGCCATACTTTCCGACCAAAGCGGCCTCAATCTGGTCAAGACGGACGCCTCTTTCGAAACGCTGCTCAGCCGTCCTCTTGCCGAAGGAGAAAACGCCTTGCTCATTCCGATAAGCGGTAATTATATGACAGCGGTGTTCAAAGACGGCGAGTCGTGCGAAAGCAAGGTGTTCTGCTCGCATTTCGACGAAATAATAAGCCTTGACATAAAAATCCGCGCGGAAAAAGTAACCGCTCTCTCTCCCGGCGGCGAAGGCGCATATCTTACTGCCGTAAGCGAGGGCAAAGTAATACTGTATTTTGTAAACTTTTACGAGGCAAAAATCCTGTACTCGTATGACGGCGGCGGAGATTACGCCTTTTTCGACGGCAATACCGCATTTATATCGTCCTCGTCCGACGGGAATGAGTTTTCGGACAATTTCGGCCGTGCGGACGTATTCGCCCTGCGTCCTGTCGCGCCTGCGGCATAGCCCTGTATTACCTTCATAAACGAAAAAGCGGCCCCCTTCATGGAAGGCCGCTTTTTCTCATTCCGCGGAGACTTCGGTCCGTTCAGGCTCCTCGTCCTCCGCCGGCGCGGCGGGCGCGTCGCTTCCGCCGGTGCCGCCCGAGGTCAATACGCCCAGAACAATCATTACCGAACACAAAGCCGTTACCGCCGCGTTTACGCCCGGCGCGTCGATTTTTACGCCCAAAGTCTGCAAAAATATGACTACGGCGCCCGCCAGGCTTATCCAGAATCCGCTGCTTTTAATTTTATCCTTCAAATTCACTCGCATTCTCCTTTTTTAACTTTATAACGGGCACGACGGCGGAGTTCATCATGCTTTTGATTTCCGCCACGTCCTCCTTGATGTCACCCACTACCGAAAGACTGGCCCCGAGAGTGTCTATGGTCTTGCGGTAACTCTGTTCGCGCGTGCGCCCGTCTTTAAGCTGATACAGAAACAGAAACACAAACAGTACCGCCCAAATACCGTTTGCCGCCGCAAGTTTCAAAAGTTCGACGGCTTCCATCAGCTTTTATACCTTACCACGCCGTCCTTTCGGTCTTTGAGAACCTTTTTGAGGGTGTCGTAGTAATTACCGAGATAGTATTTCATGTTGCCGCTTGCTTCGAGGGCGTCGTAAGCAACGTCGGGCGAAAGCGTAAGATAGAATTCAAGAGCCATATTGTAACGCTTGGCGTAATTATCCTGCTTTGCTCCCGAATAGCCGTACTCTTTTTCGTATTCGGCAAGCTGTTCGGCGGCTTTCTGCTTCTGCTCCTGCAAATCCTGTTTGTAATCGGCGATATCCTTTTCTCTCTGCAGGGCGTACTCCGCGTTTTTGCGGTCTACTTCGGCGTTGTATTCGGCCGCTTCTTTGGCAAGGGCGCGGCTCTGCTCTTCGAGTTGGGCTATCTTCTGCGTAAGCTCTCCGGCATACTGCAAATCGAGATCGTCCAGCGATTTTTGCCTTTCTTTTTCAAGCGCGTCTATTTCGCCGCGCAGAGAAGTTACCGCGGCGTCGTATTTGTCTATGGCGTCAAGGCGCGCGCTCTCGGCCGCGAGATCGTAGTCTTTCAGCCTTTCGGTGATTATAGAACTGCGCTGCACTCCCCTTTTCAGAGCTTCGTCGGAAGCGGCGTTTTTAAGGTTAAGGTAACTGCTCGCTATATCGTTTACGGCCTGCTGTTTATCCTGCTCGCTTCGGGCGATTTCGTCGGTGATTTTTTGAAGGTTTTCTTCCGCACGGGTGTTTATTTTGTTTTGGGCTTCGCTGTAATCGGCCCGCAAAACGTCTTCGGCTTCCTGCCGTATCTGCTCGTCCGTTTTCGGCGTGTAGTCTATCTTTTCAAGCCCGCTGTCCGACGGAAAGAGCTTTTCGTAATCGGGCTCCGTTTCCTCGGGCAAAGTACTGTTATATTCCTGTTCGAGCTGTTTGAGCGCTTCGACCAGAGCTTCTTCTTGTTTTGCGGCTTCGCCCACCGCCTGAGCCCGTTCTTCGGTCAGCTGTTGCTTGGTTTTGAACAGCCTTTTGAATTCCTCCCAAAACGCGTTAGCCATTTGTCGCACCTCCCGCTTCGAGCTCGGCTACCTTTTTTTCCAAAAGAAAAAGCCTTTTTTTGATTTGTTCGATGACAGATAAAATTTCTTTCAGTTCCATTGTTCCTCCTTTATCCGCGCGTTAGCGCAAATTCCAGCACGGGATTGGTGATGTCGGCTACGGGCCCCGTGCACGAAATATAAAATCCCGCCTTCGAGCAAGCGCGGTTGACCACTATTTTCACGGGGCTGTCGCTGCCCTTTATATGGTATTGCTCGGTGTGGTCGTCCGTGGTAATGCCAACCGTAACGTCGTATGCGGTATTGATATAAAAATTACGCAGGGCTTTTTTCCTGTCGGGATACCCGAAATCCCTCGGGGCCACGGACCAGTGTTTGGGCAGTACGGTGCCGAACACCCTTCCCGATTTGTTGAATTCGCCTATCCTGTTCGAATACTGATTGTGGAAAATCGACAGTACCGAACTCTGATGCAGTATGTTTACCGCCAGCATTCTGCGTATATCCACCCCTCTTATAAGCTGAAATTTACGATTTACCGTATTGTAAATAAGCAGAGTGTTGTTTTTCATAAAATTCAGCTGTTCGCAAAGAATCTGGTTGGAGTCGAAATAATTGAGACAACACGCAAGATAATAAACGCCGTTGATAAAGGCGGCGTTGGCATGCGACTTGACGCCTACCAGCCTAGACGTGATGCCCTTTATGAGAAGATTTACCGAGTACCCGTTAAAGGAATATATGCCGTCTTCGGCCATAAAAATTATACTGTCGCCCGCGGAGGCGATGGTATCGGTAAGGATACGGCCCGAACCTATATAAAGTTTATTTACGGTAAATTCGCTCTGTTGCTGATAAGCCGTAAGCCTTTCGATGCCGTAATCTCTGAAAATATACAGATAATCGAGAAAACTTATCACGTAATTCAGCCGTCCGCCCTCGTCGTCGAAGTTGATGAAACCTCCTTCCTGGGAGGAAATTTTCCAGTTCATCGGGTCGAAGTCGTCGCTGAACCAAAGAGAATTTCCCTCTCCCGCAATCGTCGCGAAAATACGCTCGTTGTGCACGCACATCGAAGTTATGTTCGGAGCGTCGCCGATATGCACGACCGTGCTTCCGTCGTACATAAACAGCCCGGCTATTTCGGACGACAGCAGAAATACGTCTTTGTTGTTGTACCTGTAACAACAACTGCATTCCCTGCCCGACGCGCCCAGATTCTGAATTTTGTGAAAAACGTCTCTCTCGAAAACTTTGGTCTCGTAAAAGTAGCCGTCGCTGGCTTTGACGATCAGACGGTCGTCCCTCTTTCCTCTTTCGAAATCGAAACGCTTGTAAAGATGAATGTACTCTATGGCAATGCTTTCGTCCTCGAACCGGGGCAACTCGTGATACGTGCTTTCGCCAAGCAGATACCTGCACGTTCCGTCGGTTATGCCGAAACCGCTTTTAAGCGATTTGTCCTCGAAAGTAAAATTATATGCGAAAGAACTGTATCCCAAAGGCAGAAGTTCCTCTTCGGTGTCGACGCTTATTCCCTCGAACGCCGGAATTCTGACCCTGAGAGTACTGGTTGGCACCCGTCCCTTCATCAGCTCCACCTCCTCGCTTTGAGATACTTTGACGAGCCTTTGTTTTTAAGCCGCAGAAGGCTTTCTTTGAACTTTGCCGCAAATGCCTCGGCCATATCGGACATATTGTTTCGATAGCAGTATTCCGCGCATACTCCTTCGGCAAACAGCCATTCGGGAATTCTCGTGTCGGACAGCTCGCCGTCGAAAGCAAACTCGTCGGGCAAGTAGGCATATTCGATTTCGCCCTCGCCCCTGAACGTGCTTTCGATATAATCGGGATACAGCTTATAGCCTTTGGCAATGCCGTCCTTCCGCACGGCAACCACGTACAGAATACGCTTCGCAAGCGCCGACACCTCGGCAAACCCCTCGTCGAAAACGGCTTTTTCTCTGGCTACAAGAGGAAGATAATCGGTAGCAATCTCGCAGTAAACGCTGTTGGCGGCGTCCAGAAGCGCTTTCACGACGGAATCCTCGCCGTCGTTGTGCGCTTCGGGGTCCATACCCAGCTTGGACAGGCACTCGGAAATAATATTTTTTACAAGCATGGCAATTCTCCTATATCTCGTCGTAAGACGGTACGTATTCTCCCCGTTCGGATTTCAGATAGGATATAAGAGCCTTTGCTTTAAGCGCGATTTCCTCCCGGCGTTTGCCTTCCGCGGCTTCCAGGCTCGCGTTGGCCCATTCGATTTCGGCCAGCAGTCTGTCCAGTCTTTCCTTTCTCGTTTTTCTGAGATACCTGACCGTACGCTCGTCCAGCGCGGCGAAAGGCACCACGCATTGCCTTTCGCCTCCGACGAACACCTCGTATCGCTCTTTTTGGGTATTATAGTAAATGTCGTAACGCGCGTCTATTTCTTTTATTCTTGACGCAACGTCGAAAAGGTCTGCTTCTATCTTATACATAACGGTCCTCCCGGAAACCGTTCTGCGGAAACCCGCAGAACGGAAAAACAGCGTTACGCGCCTATGCCGGAAAGTTTTGCCTGACCCATAGGTCTTTCGCAAAGCAGGTCGGCGTATTTTACCAGAGTCGCGCTGTAAGTAGCGTAGGACGCGTTCTGTTTCAGAATGCTTCCGCCCGCCCCTTCGAGCCAGCGCCAGTCGCAAAGCTGATGCAGTTTGAAGTCTGCGGTATTGAGAAGATACATGGTGCCGCTTCCCGCGAATTTGTCTGCGACAATGGGAATACCGCTGTAAGACAACGCCTTATAGCCTCCGTCGAGATTCATCACGTCGATGTTGGTTGTTTTGCTCGCGCAAAGGTCGATATACGCCCTTCTCGCGTCGAAGCTGCACGCTATAAAATCTACGGTGCCGCCGGCATACTGCTCGATATAATCCACCGCGTCCTGAATTGCGCCGAACGACAGCGCGCCTACTTCTTTCTTATAAGGTTTAAGAAAATCGTAATCCGCACGGTTAAGTCCGTAAAGGGTAGTTGAATCGCCGAAAATCGCCTCTAAACCCGTTAATTCGTAATCTTTAGAGTCCTGAATATAAATCATGCACCCTGCCGCGAACGCCGTGGTAGGCGTGTAGTCTATGCGAATTGCGGAATTTGCTCTGTCAACCGCGACTATCTTTCTGCCTTTGCCGCCGATGTTTACCGTACCGGCGGAGGTGGCTATATCGATAATCATACCCACGTTGAACATGTCTATCCTGTCCACCTTAATATAGGAATTGTCGGGGGCTGCGGTATATTCGACTATATCGGCAAGTTTTCCCGAGCCGTCGCCGTAAAGCATACGGCCGAAATTGAATCTGCTTGCTTTCAGAAGCCCTTCCATTTCTGCGTTGAGCAGATTTACGAAAGCGCCCGCGTTGTTCTGCGACGCGCGTATGGCTTTGTCCGATATTTCAAGCTGACCGTAGAAGTTTTTGAGAGTCAGCACGAACTGAGCGTAATTGTTGCCGCCCGCCTTGGGCAATCCGCCCGTTTCCTCGCCCGCTTTTATACCGCCGTTAAGGCCGTAAGTGGCAAGTTTTATTATCTCTTTGCCCCAAACGTCGGACGAGGTCTGCTCGATTTTGGCAAGCAGAGGATTTACGTTTGTGTTAAGCTGCTCGGCAAGCACGCTCAGATAAAACGATTTCAGCGCTTTTTCCGCTGTAGTGAAAGAAATCATACTATACTCCTTTTATTTAAAAATTTTTTCCGCAAGGTCTGCCGCCTCTTTCAGGTTTTTGGGGCGGCTGGGCAAGCTTACGGCAGACTGACCGCCCCCGCCGATTATGCCGGGAGCTCTCGCCCTTGAGATGTCGTCGAGATAACTTCTTATGACGGCGTTTTTAACAAACTCGTTACCCAGAACGTGCGTTTTCAGAAAATTTTCGTCAGACGCGTACTGTTCGGGAGTTTTGTAGTGTTCGAGCAGCAGCGAGATGAGGATATCCTTGATATCGCCGTTATTGCCCGTATCGGAATTGCGGAAAACCCTGTCGGCGAGTTCGGCTTTAAGCCGCGCGGGAAGAGGGGGAATACCTTCCGCCTCTTCCGAAATTCTGCCGCCAGCTACGTTGCCGGCAACCGCGTTTTCAAGTTCTTTTAGCTTCTGACTTCGCTTGGTGAACTCTCTTTCGAGGTTGTTATAGCCCGCGATAAGATCCCGAAGGCTTGCAAACTTACCGTAAGAATTTTCCTCTTGCGCCTTACTTGCCCGTTCTTCGGTCGGGCAGACCTCGGTCTGTTCCCCGCCTTGGCAAGGTGCGTTCAAGTCAATTTGTTCTTTCATAGTTACTCTCCTTCCGTTTGTGTGGTATTAATCATGACGGCGTACTGATTGTGCATATCGATATGTTCGATTACACGGCGTTTAACGGCGTTGTCGCCGTCGAACTCGGCCGCCAGTATAAACTTTTTATGTTCGGCGACGTGAATATGATGGTCGTCGGTCTTGTCGGGCAATTGTTCACCCGAACGCATGGCAATATTTTCTCTTACCGCTTTTTTTATGTTAAGGTCCTCGATGTCCTTGCTGTTTTCCCAATTGCCCAGGCCTATTATTTCAAGTATTTTGGCCTTGTTGCGCGGAGAAACTCGGCCGTTTTCGTCGGACAGAAGTCCGAGCTTCAACAGTTCCATAACCATGTTCTTTCTGTTTGCGGGCGTATCCGAAAGGTCGTTTTCGGTATCGAATACGATATCGTCGCTGCTTATGTCGCTTCCGCAGAAATAAAGCATTTCCACTTCGCCGTTTTCGCCCGCTATGCGTTTAAGCCTTTTGCCGACAGCAAACTGTTTGTACAGCCTGAGAATGTGCTTTCCTATTTCGCGTACCGCGTTCCTGAGGTTGTTGGACGTAATTGCAAGCCTTGTGTCGTCCTGCTCTATAAGCAGGGCTATCGCCGTGCCGCTGGACACGTTTTCGGGCAGCTGACTGTATTTCATTACCTCGGAAACGCCGCTTATCATGGCAAATTCCTGTAAAAGTCTTTCTTCCTCTATGTGGAAATCCGCGGGCACGCTGCCCGCATTCATCATAACCGGCGGAGTGCTGCCCTGCCTGTATACCAGAATCTTGCCGGGACACAGGCCCTCTTCCGACAGATTATCTGTATCCACCGAGCCGTCCTCCACGGCAAGCACGCCCATGGAAATACGGTTAAGATACTCGTGCTTTCTGTTTTTTACCGCATTGTAAGCGCGCTGAACGGGTATACATCTTTCCACGACGGACGCGCCGAAAAACGCGCCTACGTTTTCAAGCGAATTCTGTTTTATGAAAGGATATGTCCTTCCGCCCTGCTCGCCGTTGAGATATGGTAAAATCCCGTGGTACAGCAGTTTGTCGCCCGCCACGATAATAAGCCGTCCGTCGGGATACTCGGAAGTCGGCAGCTGGTATTTCTCTATCACCAGCGCGTAATCCGTCTTGGTTTCGTCCGTAACTCTGGGCACGGTAGTGGCATAGCCGAAGCCGCCCGTAACGGTAGCGTTGTCCATGGTAAACACGTTTACTCTTTCGGGCTCTACCGTAACGCCCCATATCTCGGCAATCTCGTCCACCGGATAGGCCTTGGCGTGAATGAGAGAAGGCTGATGAGAAATTTCCGAAATCTGCAAAACTTCGGGATAAATTTCAAAAGGCGGACATACCGTTATCTCAACGTCGCCTTCCCGAAGCGGTTTTTTGCCTTCTGAGGAAAGCACCTTGCCCTTATCGCTGTTCCAGGCAATTTTGTAAAAAACCGAACCGCATATCTCGCTCCACGTATTTCCGAGCTGCATAAGCTGCGAAAGATTGTTCTCTGCGGTAATGCTTTCTAGCACGGCCGTGGAAAATTTGGCCGAGGAAACGTCGTCCTCGTCCGAAGTGTTGGGCCTTACGGTAACGCCCGACCTTACGCGTGTAAGCTTGGCAAGACGCGTTTCCACGATAGGCGCTATGTGGTTGAACACCTCCCTTTCCTGCCAGTAATACTGCTTACCGAAATCGTCGATTTCTCCGCGCGGCGTAATTTCGCTGTACTGATTGCCCACCACGAAATTCATATTAAGCCGCCAGGCAAGTTCGACCGAACGCCTTGCCTGTTGGCGCCGCAAAAAGTCTTCCCTGACTTCGGCAACGGTCTCTTCGATAAATCTAACGTCTGTTTTGTCCATAAAATCTCCTTTATCAAGGCTTGTCCGCGAGACTTCGGATAAGCCGTAGTTTATGTTGTAAAAGCTCCTCTTCGCTAAGGTTTTCCAGCCCGTTGTCCATTTCCGAAACGCTTTTTATGGCCTGCGTGTCGGGAGGATAATATTTGGTTGTAACCCTGCGTTTGGTAAGCACCAGATTGCCCTCGTCGTTTAAAGCGTAATCCTCCACCACCTCGTCGGCGGTAAAACCCAGCGCTTTTTTTTCGAGAGCTTTTTGAATTTGTTTGTCGCTAAGCATTTCACCCTCTTTTTCTGATGAGCCTTTCAATATCCAGCTGCAGGTCCGTCTTGACGGTTTTCCTGACGGGCGTAAGCGGATTATACATTGCAAGATAGCGCAATTCGTCCATACAGTGGTCGTCCGCCTTTTTCGGTCTGTCGCCTTCGGCCCACCAGTAGCTTTTGAATTCCCTGATCATGTTGCGGCAGTTGCTGAACACGAACAAGCGCGGCGGTTTTGACGCAAGCATACACTTTATCGTCTGAATTCCGCTGAACAAGTCCTTTTTCACTTTTGTGTTTACTAAAATACCTCTTTCGGTAAACAACTCGGCCACGCTTTTCGCGCCCGACAGCGTTCTTTGATTCGCGGCGCTGTCGATAAGGGCTTCTATGCGGCCTTTGGAATCGCGCTTCCAATTAAGTTTATCCGCAAGCTCCTTGATTTTGGCCGTGTGGTAATCGATGTCCCTGCCCGCCTCGTAATGCTCGGCCGCCACGTAAATTACCCCGTCGGCGTCTTTAAGGTAAAAATGACACGAAAGCGGATTGTTCAGGCCCGGGTCTATCGAAAGAATATATTGCCACTCTTCGGGATAATCGAAGGGCTCTATGACGTGCACGTCGGGATCGAATTCGGGATAGACCAGCCCCTCGCTCTCCTTGAACCGCCCGAAGCGTCTGCTTTCCTGAAGTTCGGGCGACAGCCCGGCAATCATGCGTTCCACTTCCTCGTCGGACAAAAACGGATTATCCTTCCACTCGAAATTGCAGTGCCATATTTCGCTGTCGCCGCGCGGATTCAGAAATATTTCGTAATACACCCAGCTAAGCCCTTTCAGCGGCGTCATCGTCCCCCATATATCGCCCTTTTTGTCCATTACTCTCATCTGACACTCGCGGTAAATGTCCTCGGGCGGCTCCTCGTCGAACCAAACGAAATCGAGCGAAGCACCCTGAAACTTTTCCCTGCCCTGATCCGCGCTTTTAAAATAAATCCTGCTGCTTTTTCCCAGTACGTTTTTTACCGCTATACAGTCGATTATCCCGCTTGACGGGCTGTCCTTGCGCCCGCTTTGCATTACGATTTCCTCTATCCAGTCGGGGCTGAGGTATTCCAGTATTTTAGCCTGCGCCACTTCGCGCTGCACTTCGTAACTTACCGACACCACCCAGCCGTTAACTCCCTCCCTGTTCTTACGGTACGGATGAATGCCTCTGGCAAACCAAACCGCCTCCACGGCTCCGCACTCCGTCTTGCCCGTACGGTTGCCGCCGAATACCCATCTGTTGCGTTTGAGGCTTTTGTGAAACTGCATCTGCTTTTCGTGCACTACGGGTCCCGAATTGTAGTTTTGCAACCTTTTAAGGCCCTTGCGCTTCTCCATTTCGCGCTCGATTTTAAGTATTTCGAGTATGGTCCGTTTTTCCTTTTCCAACATAAAAATCCTTGATAAACGCTTTATTTTTGTATAAATATGGTATATAATTATACTGATAATATATTTTTATATATGAGGTTTGATATGGCAGCCGTCAGAAAAAGTATATTTTTAACAGCGCTCGTACCCGTCCTGATTATAGTGGCGGCGTTGTGTCTGACGCCTTTCATGTCCGCTTTTGCCGAGACTTCCTCCACGGAAATTCCCTTTTCCGCGAACGAGTACGTCAAAGTAGGCAGTTATCAGGGTTCCGAGCAGGTGATTTTATACAATCTGTCCGAGGATTTTCCCATAATGGTAATACCCAATACCTATTACGTCAGATATCTGCGCCCCACTTCGTCGGGCGATTTGCGCGTACAGTACGGCGACCTTACCGGTTATATCAAAGCCGCGGACCTTTCCTGCCTTGCCTCGGCAAATAACGAGGATATTCCCGTTGACGGTACCAACAGCACTCTTAAGGGCGTCAAGCTGGGGTATAACATGAGCTCGGAAGACGAGATACAGGGCTATTATTATTCCGTATCCGAAGATTTACGTACCGCTCTTTCCTTCACGCCTTCCGGCACGGCCGAATTCGATTACATTGCCGAACTTACCATCGACGGAACCTCTTACGTCTTCGCGAAAGCCGCTGCGGGCGAATACACTTACGTATATCTTCCCGCCGCATCCCTTGTTGTTATAGAAGGCTCTACTCAAACGCCTTTTGCCGACTATAAGGCGGCAAATTTCAAGGAAAAATTCACTCACGAAAATTCAAGGCCCGTCGACATTACCGACAATCCCGATCAGGGCGACGGCGAACAGACTCCTGCAAAAGAACCTACCAACAGCCTTTTGAGAGTGGTGCTTATCATAGGCATCATCGTGCCCGCCGTAATAATAATCATACTGTTGTTCAAGCCCGGGAAAAAGAAATCGGGTTACGATTACGACCGCAACAGATATTACGACGCACCCCCCTCTCCGTACGACAGACCCCGCTCCCGTTACGACCGCTATGACGAGCCCTATTACCGCGACCGCTACGACTACGACCGCCGTTACGAAGAACCGCGACGCGGACGCGACGACCGCTACGACGACAGAAGACGTTACCGCGACCGCTACGACGACCGCTATGACGACCGTTACGACGATCGCTACGACGACAGAAGATAACCTTATCACGTATTCAAAAAGCTCGGTAATCCGAGCTTTTTAATTGTTGACGGTTTCGGTTTTCAGCTATATTTTACTTAGTACTTTCCTGCATGGCCGCCTGCGCCAGAAAAAGCGGCAGATGACCGAACAGCTCCTCCCCTTCGTTTAAATCGTACCCCAGCCTTTCCGCCTGAAGGCAAAAGCCGGATACCGCCCTGTCGTACTGTCTGAAAACGGTACGCAGCGTTACGTTAAAGTAATTTGCTATTTTTACAAATTTCCACTTCTTGACGAATCTCAGATGCAACAGTTTTCTGGCGTCCTTATCCATGGCCGCCGTAGCCTTGTCCACAAGAACTTTGATATTGACGTAATCGGCTTTCAGACTGTTAAGCTCTATGATTTTGTTGCAAAGGTTGTACGTCGACGTGTTTCTGTCGTAATAAAAACTCCGCCTTACCAATTTATCCACACTGTTCTGGATATGTAAAGTTGCATCCGGCAGTTTGGTATAAAGGCCAAGCAATGCTTTGGCCACCGAATACTGATTCATAATTACCTCCATAATCTCTATATAAATCAAGATAAAAAGCCGACGAGACAGCCGCATAACGGAACGGCCGACAAAACCGTTGCTTGATTTGTACAAAATAATAAAGGTAAAAATTTGTAAAAGTCAATGTTTTATGACATTCAAAAATGCAAAAAAGATTTATATTTAAGCAAACCGAAACTTAACGTCAACAAAAACAACGGATAAACATAAATTTGTGCTATCACAATTTAAATTTTTCAAAAATTCTGACAACCGAATCAGCTTCTGACGGCATACCTCTCAACACTTTTTACCTTAACTCCCTCATTACGCCGCCGCGGCGCTTTTGTCCTAGGGTATATCGGTCATATTGTCAAAACCTGTAAACAGCCTTACGGCAATTAGTATAAAAGGCCGACTCTTTTCCGAGTCGGCCTTAATAAATCATAATCTGGAAAGATAGGAAATAAAGTGGGAAAATACGATGCCGGGCTCTTCGAGTTCCTGATTCCATCTTTTAACCCATTCGAGCGAATATGCCCCGTCGTAACCCGACTTTTTAAGCAGTTCGACCGCTTCTTTAACGGGCAGATCTCCGCGCCCCATCATCTTGTACCTGATACGGCTGTTTTCGACCACGCTGTCTTTAAGGTGAACGTGTCTGATTTTCCCTTTGAGGTTTTCAAAGGTAGTCGCCATGCTCTCCCCCATGAAGCGGTAAGGGTGGTTTATATCCCACAGCGCGCCGCCGCAACCCGCGTCGTCAAGGAAATCCGCAAGCAGACGGGAATCGGCAAACATACCGTTTGTTTCCATAAGCGGGGTTACGCCTTTATCCTTTCCGTACTCGCAAAGTTCGGTATACAGCTTTTTGCACAGTCTGATATCTCCGCCGTCGGGATAAGGCTGGTCGGTGCACATAACTCTTACGTATCTGACGTCCAGTTTGCCGGCGAGGTCGATATATGCTTTAACTTCTTTGACGGCGGCTTCGGCCTTGTCGTAAACGGCAAGAGTGGCGCCCGATGTAAGAATACATATTTCCAGTCCGAGCTGACTGAGCCTCTGCTTGGTTCTGCCGATATTCTCGTCGGAGAACTGTTTGATGTCGGGGGCATACATATCCCTGCCCGCGCCTCTTATTTCAACCGAGGAATAGCCTAAGTCTTTGGCGGTGGAAAGTATATCGTTGAAATCCCAGTCGGGACAACCAAGTGTTGAAAAAGCAATATTCATAATTACCTCCTTTATGCCGTTTCTATCGCGGCGTCTTCCTGCAATTTAAGAAGTTCGATTGCCTGCTCTCTGAGCTTGAATTTTTGTATTTTTCCGCTTGCCGTAACGGGGAAAGCGTCCATAATCCTTACGTATTTGGGCGTTTTGTGTCTTGCCATGTGCGAGCGAACGTAATCCTTGATTTCCTCCTCGGTGAGGTTGTAGCCGTCTTTGAGAATAACGCATGCCATTACCTCTTCGCCGTACTGCTTGCTGGGCACGCCTATAACCTGTACGTCCGAAATGCCCTCGTGAGTATAAAGGAATTCCTCTATCTCCTTGGGATAGATGTTTTCACCGCCGCGGATAATCATATCCTTTATTCGGCCGACGACTTTATAGTAACCCTGCTCGTCCACCGTGCAGAGGTCGCCGGTATGCAGCCAGCCGTCGGCGTCGATGGCCTGAGCGGTAGCTTCGGGCATTTTGTAGTAGCCCTTCATAATGTTATATCCTCTGGCGCAGAACTCGCCCGGTTTATGCGGACCGAGTTCCTCCCCCGTTTCGGGATCGATGATTTTGGTTTCCACGCCGGGAAATGCCCTGCCGACAGTGTTTACTCTCTGTTCGATAGAATCGTCTACCGTAGTCATGGTACAGCCCGGCGAAGCCTCGGTCTGGCCGAAAACTATGGTGATATCCTTCATATGCATTTTATCCACGACTTCCTGCATTACCTTTATGGGGCACGGAGAACCTGCCATGATACCCGTCCTCATATGCGAAAGGTCGAATTTGGAAAATTCGGGATGTTCCAGCATTGCTATGAACATTGTGGGTACGCCGTGAACAGCCGTGCATTTTTCGCTGTCGAGCGCGCTGAGCACGGAAAGGGGACGGAAATACTCGATAGGCACCATGGACGTCTTATGCGTGATACATGCCATAATCGCAAGTACCATGCCGAAGCAGTGGAAAAACGGAACGGTGATGCAAAGTTTATCGTTTTCGGTAAAGCGCATGCCGTCGCCTATGGTTTTACCGTTGTTTACTATATTGTAGTGAGTAAGCATAACGCCTTTCGGAAAGCCCGTTGTTCCCGACGTATACTGCATATTGATAACCTCGTCCGGCGTCAGCGAGTTACTGTTTTCCGTAAAAAGTTTATCGGAATAGGCCTTGCCCATTTCTTTAAGCTTTTCAAAATTCATCATACCGTCGGGCGTATTCTCGCCGGCAAATACGATTCTTTCGAGGAAAGGCAGCTTTTCGTCTTTTACGACTCCGTCTGAAGAATTACGGATTTCGGGAATAAGCTCGTTTATGATGGCGACGTAGTCGCTGTCCTTGAACCCTTGCATGGTAACCAGCATTTTGGTATCCGACTGTTTAAGCAGATATTCAAGTTCGAAAATTTTATAATTTGTGTTAACCGTTACCAGTATTGCGCCCATTTTGGCGGTGGCGAACAGCGTTATCAGCCATTCGGGGATATTTGTTGCCCACATGGCGACCTTCTCGCCCTTTCTGACGCCCGCGGCCAGCAGGCCTTTCGCGACGAGGGTGGTTTCCTCGTCAAATTCTTTCCATGTCCTGACGTAATCTCTGTCGGTGTATTTAACAGCTAAATTGTCGGGAAAGGCTACCGCGCACTCGTGAAGCACTTCTCCGACCGTTTTGTTTAAAAATTCCATATATATTACCTCTTAAAAGTTAAAATCAAGTTCAGTTAGTCTTTTGCGTAAATGTATCCAGATTGAAGTAACACCACGGCTTTTCATCCTCGGGAGGATAAACTCTGAAAACCAACTGCGTACCCGTAACGGGGTGTTTAAAGGAAATTTCCGTAGCCCACAGGGCGAGATTGCAGTTAGCGCGCGGCTTGTTTGCCGCGTATTTGAGGTCACCTGCAATGGGGTTACCTATATGAGCCAGCTGAACACGGATTTGGTGACTTCTGCCCGTGTCCAGCTTGACTAGCAACAAGGATAGCTTACCGCCGTCCAGCGAGCTCAGCACCTTGTAATCGAGCTCTGCCCGTTTCGCGTCTTCCGTAAGGGAAGGCACTACCTCAACGGTATTCGTACGGCAGTCCTTTTTCAGGTAATTAATCAGATGTTGTTGTTTGATTTTAGGCACGTCGTAAACGACGGCAAGATATTTCTTGTCGAATTCGCCTTCTTTGATGGCTTTGCAGAGCCTGGCCGCCGCTTTGGAAGTTTTGGCAAACACCATGACTCCGCCCGTAGGCCTGTCCAGCCTGTGCACCAAGCCGAGATAGGCTTCGCCCGGCTTGTTGTATTTTTCGACGAGGTAGCGTTTAAGCAACCCGAGCAAATCGGGGTCGCCGCTATCGTCTGCCTGAGCGGACAGATTGTGCGGTTTTACTGCAACCAGAAGGTGGTTGTCCTCGTAAACTATTTTAATGTCGTTGTATGTAATATTGTCCATAGTCTAAAATGTTGCAAACGCGCTTGCCCCCGCAGGCAATACTATACCGCTTTGCAATGTAGGCAAACCTATTTCGTCGGCTTCGACTTTGCAGTCTCTGCCCAGCGCGAGTCTGATTATGTTTGACATTACCGAGGGTTGAAGTCCCGTGGTATACCCGTTTATCAGCACGAAAAGCGGATTGTCGCTAAGAAGTCCCGCGGTAAGTCTGACCAGTCCGAAGAGGTCGTTTTCTATTTTCCAGGTCTCGCCGCCCGGGCCTCTGCCGAAACTCGGCGGGTCCATAATCACGGCGTCGTACTTTTTACCGCGTTTGATTTCTCTGCGGCAGAACTTGATGCAATCGTCTATTATATATCTTACGGGTTTGTCGGCAAGACCCGAAAGTCTTACGTTCTCACCCGCTCTTTCCACCATGGCTTTCGCGCTGTCCACGTGGCAGACTTTTGCGCCCGCGTTAAGGCATGCAACCGTAGCTCCGCCCGTGTAAGCGAACAGATTGAGCACTTCAACGGGACGCCCCGCGGCGCGGATAATGCCGTCCATTCTGTCCCAGTTCACTGCCTGCTCGGGAAACAGTCCGGTATGTTTGAAGCCCATGAGTTTGAGCTTGAATTTCAGATTTCCGTATCCTACGGTAAAGCTTTCGGGCATAGGTCTCAGATAGGTCCAGCTGCCGCCGCCCGTACTGCTTCGCGTATAATAGGCGGTCAGCCCGGGATAGTTTTTCATATCCGTATCGGAAGGCCAGATGACCTGCGGATCGGGGCGTAAAAGGATATAATCGGCCCATTTTTCCAGCTTATATCCGTCGCCCGTGGCTATGACCGTATAGTCTTTCCAACCGTCCGCGAGAAGCATGTTACTTACTCCGTTTAACCGAAAGAGTTACCTGCCGTCCGTTTATATCCCATTCTTTGGAATAACCGTCGAGGCAATCCATTACGTCGTCGGCCAAGGTAACCTTTTTTACGAAGGGTACTTTGTCGATAATCTCTCTTACAGTCTTGTCGCCGCTGCAACCTATGATTATGCGGTCCGTAACTTCGAAGCCCGCTTCCTTACGCATGGTCTGAATCTTGCTTACCACTTCGCGTGCGATACCCTCTTCGATCAGTTCGTCGGTAACCGCAGTATCCAGAATAACCGTCAAAGTGCCTTCGCTTTCGCTGCTGAATCCTTCTCGGTTCTTTACCGATATAAGCAGATCGTCTTTGGAAAACTCCACTTCCTTCCCGTCGATAACGGTAGTGAAAACTCCGTTTTCCACGGCGTCTACTACGGCCGCGCCGTCCGCCTCGGCAAGGAAAGTTTTTATCTTACCCAGCAATGCGCCGTATTTGGGACCTACGGTTTTAAGCTGAGGCTTTAACTCGTAAGTAATGAACGCGCGCTCGTCGGCCTGTTGCTCTATTTCCTTGACGTTAAGCTCGTCTTTAACAAGTTCGGCAAGTTCATCGGTCAGTTTTGCGCCTTTAACATACATTTTGGAAAGAGGCTGGCGGTTTTTGATATTCGCCTTATTGCGGCAGGCACGCCCTAAAACGACTACGTTTATAACGTCTTTCATACCCTTTTCGAGGTCGGCGTCGATATAGCTTTCGTCGCAAACGGGAAAATCGGAAAGATGTACCGATTCGGGCGCGTCCTTAAAGAAGTTCACCACCAGATTGCGGTAGATGCTTTCCGCCATAAAGGGCGTGAAAGGCGCAAGCAGTCTGCTGAGCGTGGTAAGCACGGTATAAAGCGTAGTATAAGCGGCCAGTTTGTCCTCGGTCATGCCGCTTCCCCAGAAACGGTCTCTCGAACGGCGTACGTACCAGTTGGACAGATCGTCCGTAAACTCGGCGATTTTCCTCGCGCTTTCGGTAATCCTGTATTCTTCGAGGCCTTTATCCACGTATTTGACAAGGCTGTTAAGGCCGGACAGAAGCCATTTATCCATAACGGTTAATTTACGGTCTTTGAGGCTGTACTCCGCGGGATTGAATTTGTCGATATCGGCATACAGCACGAAGAACGCATAGGTATTCCACAGCGTACCCATAAACTTTCTCTGCGCTTCGCTGACGGCTTCGGCGTAAAATCTCGAAGGCAGCCAGGGCGCGGAACCGGTATAGAAATACCATCTGACGGCGTCGGCTCCCTGTTTGTCGAGTACGGAGAACGGGTCTACCACGTTGCCCTTGTGCTTGCTCATTTTCTGACCGTCCTTGTCGTTGACGTGTCCGAGAACTATGCAGTTTCTGAAAGGCGCCTTGTCGAACAGCAAAGTCGAAACCGCAAGCAAGGTATAAAACCAGCCTCTTGTCTGATCGACGGCTTCCGAAATAAAGTTCGCGGGGAATACCTTCTCGAAAATTTCCTTGTTTTCAAAAGGATAATGCCACTGCGCAAACGGCATCGAGCCGCTGTCGTACCAGCAGTCGAGCACTTCCGGCGTCCTGTGCATCGTGCCGCCGCATTCGCACTCGAAAGTAACGGCGTCGATATAAGGCTTATGAAGTTCGGGAGCCTTGTCGAGCTTGCCGAGACGGCAAAGCTCTTCCCTGCTGCCCACAACGTGAGTTTTACCGCATTTGTCGCAGACCCAGATAGGCAGAGGCGTACCCCAGTATCTTTCGCGGGAAAATCCCCAATCTATTACGTTTTCAAGAAAGTTGCCCATACGCCCCGTTCCGATTGTGGGAGGCATCCAGTTAACGGAAGCGTTGTTTTTCAGAAGTTTGTCCCTTACCGCGGTCATTTTGATAAACCAGCTCGATCTTGCGTAGTACAGCAATGGGGTATCGCAACGCCAGCAGAAAGGATAACTGTGGGTAAATCTGAGCTTTTTGAACAAAAGCCCCGCCGCCTCTAATTTATCCATAACCACGCTGTCGCCGTCTTTAACGAACATACCTTCGAGGTCGCCCGTTTCGGGAATGAAACGGCCTCTTTCGTCAACCATCTGAACGAAGGGCAAGCCATAATTCTTACCCACTTTGGCGTCGTCCTCGCCGAAAGCGGGCGCTATGTGTACGACGCCCGTACCGTCGGTAAGGGTAACGTACCCGTCGCAAGTGATATAAAATGCCTTTTTGTCGCCCTTATAAAAATCGAAAAGAGGCTCGTACTCTTTAAATTCGTAATCCTTTCCTTTTTTGCGCTCCGCGACTTCGTACGATTCGAACAGCGAAGGCACCAAAGCCTCGGCCAGAATATAATAAACGCCGTCCGCCTTGATTTTTACGTAATCCTCCTTGGGATTCATGCAAAGCGCGACGTTGGAAGGAAGTGTCCACGGCGTGGTCGTCCAGGCCAGGAAGAAGGTATCGGCTTCGCCCTTTACCCTGAATTTGACGAAAATCGAGGTTTCCTCCACGTCCTTATAGCCCTGCGCTACCTCGTGGCTAGAAAGAGCGGTGCCGCAACGCGGACAGTAAGGCACGATTTTATGCCCCTTGTATATAAGGCCCATCTTGTCTATTTCTTTAAGCGACCACCACACGGATTCGATATAATTGTCGTCGTAAGTGATGTAAGGATTATCCATATCGGCCCAGTATCCTACCCTGTCCGACATTACTTCCCATTCGCCCTTATATTTCCAGACGCTCTCCTTGCATTTTTTTATGAAGGGTTCGACGCCGTATTTTTCGATTTCCTGTTTTCCGTCTATGCCGAGAAGTTTTTCCACTTCGAGTTCGACGGGAAGCCCGTGCGTATCCCACCCCGCCTTGCGCAGAACGTGATAACCTTTCATGGTTTTATACCTGGGGATTATGTCTTTCATGACGCGCGTGAGTATATGTCCTATATGCGGCTTACCGTTGGCGGTGGGAGGACCGTCGAAAAAGCTGAATTCCTTGCCGCCTTCGTTTTTGGCCACGCTTTTTTCAAAGATACGGTTTTCCTTCCAGAAAGCGAGAATATCCTTTTCTCTTTGGACGAAATCGAGTTTGGTGTCGACTTTATTATACATAAAAACTCCTGAACAACCCGTATATACGGGTAAAACGTTTAAATTAATAATATCTTAAATATTATAATTAAAATAAAAATCAATGTCAATCAAAAGGTATGCCAAAAAATAAAAAAAGGCCGCCCTAACGGCGGCCCGAAAAGCCTTTTTACATCACGTCGTAAACGATTTTCTCGTCGCCCTGCACGTTACGGACGTAAAACTCGAACGTACCGGCATTCGTAGTCGAAATATCCCCGTATTCGAGCACGGTGTATACGGTGGAGCCCGAAGACGATTTCTCGAGTTTGTAAAAACCTATGGTTCTTTTTTCCGGTTCCAGCGCGTACTGTTCCGCAAGGTTGAAATCCATTACGGTTTTATCGTTGTAAACCACGTGCATGTAAGCGTCCCCGAAAGAAAACTCCTGCCCTAACGAATATGCGGTTGTTATGGAATCCCTGTTCATCAGAGTCATGGAAGTTACTATACGCTGAACGGTATACGAAACTTCGACGGGATATTGGTTTCCGTTGGGAGTGGTATAAATCAGTTTCAGTTTGAATACGCCGCCCAGCGAAGTATCGAAAGTAGACATATCCACGCTTACCGACTCGTCCAGCATGCTTACTTTTTTGGTAATGCCGCCGCCGAAGTCCAGAACGACGTAACTGTTTTTTATGTTGAGGGTATCGTCCCCGACGTTGTAACTCCATTCTCCCTCGGCCAGATCCACGCCTACCGATACGATATTGTTCTCGTCCACAACGGTGTATTTCACATTCTGCGTAAATACGAAATCCTTATCGGTGTTGCCCCATTTATAGCTGACGGTCAGTTCCTTTTCGCCCGCGGAAGAGGTGTCGAAACCCGAAATCATATCTGCGGTAAGGTCCACTCCTTTTATCGTGCCGTCCGAGCATACCACCGAAAACATACTGTCGTTAAGCTCTATCTGATCGCCCAGCATGTACACGTTTCCGATGTTGTTGTCCATAAGGATATTCATTGCGAAAACGTAGTCGACGATATCGTATTCTATTTCAAACGTCGTCGCATAAAAGGTAAAGACGGCTTTTTTGTTTTCGCCGACGGTTTTGCTGTCGAAGCCGCTGAAACTGAAATTGTAACCGTTTCTGGTGCTTTCGCTGCTGAGCGGATAACTGCTGTACTTTCCGTTAGAGTAAAGAACCTTGAAATAACTTGTGCCGTACGCGAAAGTGCCGCCCACGGAATAGGTCGTGAACATGTTGCCCTTTTCAAGCTCGACTCCCACGATCTGCGTTGCGGTGCCGCTGTTTACGTAATAAGGTATTTTAAGAGACTTTCCTCCGTAAGTAACGGTCATATACTCAACGCGGTTTTTGGCGTTCGTGCCGAAGTGCGAAACCGAAACCGCGCTGTCGGAAAGCGAAAATTTCGAGGTGCTTCCGTCGCTGAAAGAAACGGAAATTTCACCTCCGGTCAGGTCGATGCTTTCGCCCGGAGCGTAATACTGCCTGGGCGCGGCGGAAAGAGTAATGGAAACCGCTTCTTTTTTATCCTTGTTTTTGTCGCCGCACGCCGAAAACAGCGTCGCCGAGAGAACAAGGCACGCAATCAAAGCAATAAACAATAACTTTTTTCCGCTTTTTTTCATAATCAACCTTTAATAAGAGATTTGCCCGTCATCTCCGACGGAATCGCGAGCCCCATCATGGTCAGCATCGTAGGCGCAAGGTCGCAAAGACGTCCGCCCTCTCTCAGCTCGCCGTAGTTTTTAACGTCGTCCGCGATAATAACGGGTACGGGATTTGTGGAATGAGCCGTAAACACGCTGCCGTCCGAATCAATCATTTTATCCGCGTTGCCGTGGTCGGCCGTGATAATAGCCATGCCTCCGACGCCGAGTATTGCGGTAAGCAGTTCTTTAAGGCAGTTATCTACGGCTTCAACCGCTTTCACGGCCGCTTCCATAACGCCGGTGTGCCCCACCATGTCGCAGTTGGCGTAGTTAAGTATCATCGCGTCGAATTCGCCCGACTCTATAAGCTCGACGGCTTTTCGGGTTACTTCGGGCGCGCTCATTTCGGGTTTAAGGTCGTAAGTCGCGACTTTCGGCGACGGAATAAGCACGCGGGTTTCTCCTTCGTTGGGCTGTTCTACGCCGCCGTTGAAGAAAAAGGTTACGTGCGCGTATTTTTCTGTTTCCGCTATGCGCAGCTGTTTTATACCGTTTTTAGCGAAGTATTCGCCCAGCGTATTTTCAAGTCTGTGATTTTTGAACGCGACGGACACTTTATCGAAAGTAGCGTCATACTGTGTCATACAGACGTATTTAGGTGTCAGATATCCGCTCTTTCTCGTAAACCCGTCGAAATTCTCCGCCGTAAGCGCTCTCGTCATCTCTCTCGCCCTGTCGGGACGGAAGTTGAAGAATATAACGCTGTCGTCCTTTTCTATGGCGGCAACGGGTTTTCCGCCGTCGGTAATAACAACGGGCAGCACGAATTCGTCGGTAACACCCTGTTCGTAACTGTCGCGCACCGCTTTTTCCGCGTCCTCGGCCATAACGCCCTCTGAAACAGTCATCGCGTCGTAAGCCTTTTGCACTCTTTCCCAGCGGTTATCCCTGTCCATGGCGTAATATCTGCCGCTGACGGTGGCAATTTTGCCGAAGGAAATTTCCTTCATATACTTTTCGAGTTCGGCTATATATCCCGCTCCGCTCGTGGGAGAAACGTCCCTTCCGTCAAGGAAACAATGTACGTACACGTTGTCCAGCCCCTGCATTTTGGCCATTTTTATCAGCGCGAACAAGTGCTCCGTATGACTGTGCACTCCGCCGTCGCTCAACAGCCCCATAAGGTGCAGTTTTCTGCCCTTGCTTTTTACCGAAGCCATAGCGTCCAGAAACTCTTCGTTTTCGAAAAAATCCCCGTCCGATATGGATTTGCTTATTCGGGTAAGCTCCTGATACACTATCCTTCCTGCGCCGATATTGAGGTGTCCTACCTCGCTGTTGCCCATCTGACCGTCGGGCAGACCGACGTCCAGGCCGCTTGCGCCAATCTGCGTATGCGAGTATTTTGCAATCAGACTTTTAATAAAGGGCGTACCCTCTACGCTAATCGCGTTACCGGGGCTTTCGGGGGCAATACCGAAGCCGTCCAGAATAATCAATGCACAAAATCTTTTATTCATAATATACCTTTTTAAAACTTTTTTATCCTCAATCGCTTCCCGAATCGGCTGCAAAAATTATAACTGCCGTAAGTTAAAATACCGTTAAAACGGCATAATAATCCGAGGTCGGAAGCTGCGGCTTCCGACCTGCGGACAGATATCAGTAATTGACCACTTTGGAAAAATCTTCCGCTTTCAGGCTCGCGCCGCCGATAAGACCGCCGTCTATCTCGGGCATAGCCATAAGCTCTTTGACGTTTTTGGGATTCATGCTGCCGCCGTACTGAATGCGCACTCTGTCTTCGGCGCATTTGGGGCAATACAGTTTCGCCATGGTATCCCTTATGACCTTTATGGTATCGTTGGCGTCGTCGGCGGTAGCCGTTTTGCCGGTACCTATAGCCCATACGGGTTCGTATGCGATAACGATGTTGTCGAGTTCGGCCTTGTCTATATCCTTGAAAGCGCCCTCGGTCTGACGGATAACCACTTCGGCCGTCTTTCCCGCTTCTCTTTCTTCGAGGGTTTCGCCTACGCAGATAATGGGTTTGAGGCCTTTTGCCAGCGCGGCCTTTACTCTCGCGTTTACGGTAGCGTCGGTCTCTCCGAAATACTGTCTTCTTTCGCTGTGGCCTATGATAACGTATTCCACGCCCAGTTCGACAAGCATATCAGCCGAAATCTCGCCGGTAAAAGCTCCTTTTTCGGCCCAGTGAACGTTTTCCGCGCCCACCTTGATATTAGTGCCTTTGCACATTTCGACAGCCGTGGCGAGGTCGGTATAAGGCGTGCATATAACCACGTCGCAAGCGGCGTCCTTAACCAAAGGAATAAGGTCGGAGATAAGCGCTTTGGTCGCGGCGATAGTGTTGTTCATTTTCCAGTTTCCTGCAATAATGGGTTTTCTCATATTACACCTCAAATTAAGTTATTTAATCAAAAAGCGTGTTTAACGCAGTGTTTTTTATGTTGTTAAACTGTTTTAACGCAAATCAGTCTTTATCGTTCAGGCAGGCGATACCGGGAAGCACTTTGCCTTCGAACAGTTCGAGCGAAGCTCCGCCGCCGGTGGAAATATGCGTCATTTTGTCGGCATAACCGAGCTGGGTTACGGCCGCGGCGCTGTCGCCTCCGCCGATTATGGTGGTTGCGCCCTCGGCTTCCGCCAAGGCCTTGGCTACGGCTACCGTACCCTTTGCGAGAACGGGATTTTCGAAAACGCCCATAGGCCCGTTCCATATAACGGTTTTGGCTGTTTTTACGATGTCGGCGTAAAGCTCCTGCGTTTTTGTGCCGATATCGAGCCCCATCATGTCGGCGGGAATTTTATCTGCGTCGACAACTTTGACTTCCACGGGCGCGTCGATGGGATCGGGAAAAGCTTTGGCTATCGTCGCGTCCACGGGCAGATAAAGCTTTTTGCCGAGCGCGGCGGCTTTGGCTATCATATCCTTGCAATAGTCGATTTTTTCGGCGTCCACAAGCGACGTGCCGACTTCCATCCCCTTAGCTTTAAGGAAGGTATATGCCATGCCTCCGCCTATTACCAGCGAATCGCACTTTTCAAGCAGATTTTCGATGACTTTGAGTTTGTCCGCGACTTTGGCTCCGCCCAGAATGGCTACGAAAGGCCTCACGGGATGTTCGAGAGCGTCAGCCATAACGCTGAGTTCCTTTTCGATAAGGAAGCCGCAAACGGCGGTTTTTACGAAACCGTATTCCACTATGCCCGCGGTGGACGCGTGCGAGCGGTGCGCCGTACCGAAAGCGTCGTTTACGTAAATATCGCAGTAAGAAGCAAGTTCGCGGCAGAAGTTTTCCTCTCTCTTTTCCTCTTCCTTATGGAAGCGCAGATTTTCGAGAAGTACGCATTCGCCCTCTTTAAGAGCGGCGACTTTGGCCTTTGCGTCGGGGCCGATAACGTCCTTTGCAAAAGTAACCTTGCCGTCTAGAAGCTGGTTAAGCCTGTCGGCAACGGGTTTAAGCGTAAGTTTTACGGGATCGTTTTTAAGGGCTTTATCGATATAGGCCTGAGCGGCGGCCGCCCTTTCGCTTTCGGGCAGAGCCTCAACGGCCTTTTTTTCTTTTTTGTTAAGGTCGACCGAACTGCTGAAAATGCTGTGGGGTTTACCCATATGCGAGCACAGTATAACCTTGGCGCCCTTTTCCATAAGATATTTTACGGTGGGAAGCGCGCCTGTGATACGGGTTTCGTCGGTAATTACGCCGTCCTGAATGGGAACGTTCAAATCCAGCCTTACCAGACATCTTTTGCCTTTGACGTCAACGTCGGTAACCGTTTTTTTGTTCATAAACAAAACTCCTTATAAAAATAATCTAAAAATTTAGCTTATTAAGTATATCACACGGCCTTGCGATTTGGCAAGGGAAAGACGGGACAAATAATATATTTGTCAATATTTTGTCAAATGACCTGTTTCTTCGAGTCCCGCGAAATCATGCTGCCTGAGCGCCTCGAACAGAATGACGGCCACGCTGTTGGAAAGGTTAAGGCTGCGGCACCCTTCGATCATCGGTATGCGGAACGAGCTTGCATAATTTTCAAACAGCATTTCTTCCGGCAATCCTCTTGTTTCAGGGCCGAAAACTATGTAATCGTCGGGGCCGAAAGCTATTTTGTCGTAGCGAAGTGCGGCTTTCGTTGAAGCGTAATACAGTCGGCCTTCCTTATTAGCCTCTTTGAAGGCCCTGAAATTATCGTAAACTTTTATATCGCACAGATGCCAATAATCCAGTCCCGCCCGTTTCAGATGCTTGTCGTCAATCGAAAAACCGAGAGGTTTGATTAAATGGAGCGTCGATGCGGTCGCGGCACAGGTGCGCACGATATTTCCCGTGTTTTGCGGGATTTCGGGTTCAAACAAAACAATATTCATTGAGTTCTCCTAGAAATATCTGTCAATTACCGCAAATATGCCGCTCAGGTCGGATGCGGCGTTCACGTCCAGCCTAACGTTTCGCGACGAGGCGGAATTTCTGGCATAAAAGCAGATGTGTTTTTTGATATTATTTGCCACTGTCCTGTCGGACATAATTTTCCTTAAATCCTCAATATGTTGCAAAATCGCGGTTTTAACGTCAAAAACAAACGGTTTATCCATAAGTTCCGAAAAAATATAGGGCCTTCCGAGCGCGCCTCGCCCGATCATGACCGCGTCTGCTCCCGACAATGCCAGCGCTTTTTTCATCGAGGCCGCGTCCGTAATATCGCCGTTTACGGCAACGGGTATGTCAAGCGCCTGTTTTACCGCTTTTACCTTTCCCCAGTCGGCCTGTCCCGCATACATCTGACTGCGGGTGCGTGCGTGCACTGTAACCATGCTTGCCCCGCCTTTTCGGGCGGCAAGCGCGTTTTCCACGGCCGAAAAGTCGCCGTCGTCAAAGCCCAGCCGTATTTTCACCGTTACCGGCCGACCATTTGCGCCCTCGACGGCCGCTTGTGTGATTTCGGTAATGAGATCGTTGTCTTTAAGTAAAAACGAGCCTTCTCCGTTCTTTACGATTTTAGGTACGGGACAGCCCATGTTTATATCAATGATATCGAATTTTTCCAGGCAGGGCAAGCGGCACGCTTTATATATAAACTCGGGTTCTCCCCCGAAAATCTGAGCCGCCGAAGGGCTCTCGCCGTCAGACACGGCCAACAGTCGGAGCGAAGCCTCGCTGCCGTAACAAAGCCCTTTTGCGCTGACCATTTCGGTAAACGCAAGTGCCGCGCCGTAATGCAGACACAGCCTTCTGAATCCCACGTCGGTATATCCGGCAAGAGGAGCCAGAAGCAGATTGTTTTTAAGTTCGACTTTACCTATATGCATAAATCAGTCTGCCTTTTTGGCCTCATCCCACACCCTGTCGAAGAATTCAGTGTCTTTAAGGTCGCCGCCTTTACGGGCTATGTAATCGCAAACGTATTTGTATCTTTTCAAAAACTTGGAAGTGGCTTTTCTCAGCGCGGTTTCGGGTTCTACGTCCAGCCATCGCAGAAGATTAACGGCCGCAAACAGTAAATCGCCGGCCTCGTCTTCGGCGGCAGACGGAGCGGCGTTTCCGAGTTCCTCAGCCTCCTCGTACAGTTTATCCCGCACGTCGTCAAGGCAGGCAAACTCGAAGCCGTCTTTCGCGGCGTATTTCTGCACCTTATACGCATATATCAGCGCAGGCAGATTTTTGGGCAGCAAATCGATTTTGTGCTGCTGATTCAGGTAATGCTTTTCTTTGGCCTTTGCGCCTTCCCAGGACTTCAGGGCCTCGGCCGCGTCGGCGGCTTTCACGTCGCCGAAAACGTGAGGATGGCGCGACAGCAGTTTTCTGCACAACCCGGTTAATGCGTCTCCGACGTTGTATTCCTCGAACTTGTTTCCTATGGCGGCGTTGAAAACGGCTTGCAGAATGACGTCGCCCGTTTCCTCGACAATTCCGTCCGTATCCTGCCTGTCAACGGCGTCAACGAGCTCGTAGGCCTCTTCTATAACGTTTTTCCTTATGCTTTCGTGCGTTTGCGCTCTGTCCCAAGGGCAGCCGTCTTCCGCAAGCAGCCCGTCCAGAATTTCCAGCAGTTCGGAAAAGGTAAACCGTTCGGAATCTTTAAACGACACGGGCGGGAAGAGCGCCGTGGTTGTCCACCCGTACTTTTTTTGCCTGTCCAGTTCGTACAAAGGTATTTCGCAAGTATTTTTACCGTTTATCAGAATGATTTTGAAATTTTCGCCGTATGCGTCCGAAAGAAGGAGCTTTATTTCCGATGCCACAAATTTGTTGTCTATTTCTCTTACGGTCAATACTGACGATTTATCAGGCAAAAATACACTCTTGCCCGCAAGATCGTACGCGGCGTAACTCTGACCGCACGAAAAAGGAAAAACCCTTCTTGCGTACGAGTCGGCCGAAGGAGCGCATATAATTCGGGTTTCGGCCTTGCTTTTTATAAGCGACACGCTTCTGTCGTCAGGCCCCGCGCCGTTTACGCAGTAAACCAGGTTTTTGCCCGAAGAAGATTTTACGACGTAATCCGAAACGAGTTTATCGAGTTCGTCGAAATCTTTCGCCTTTTCGTATATAAAATCCAGAGGTTCCGCCTCGATGCCGTTAGAGGTAAAGTAATCGTATGTAGGAGTCAACGCCGTTTTAACAAGCACGGCGTCGGCATTTTTTACGGCCTCTGCGCCTTTAAGTGTTATATCGTCTTTTTCCACGCCCATTCCGACAACGGTAATCATAACTGCTCCTTATACTTTCCTGTAAAATTTCGCTGCCAGCTTCCCCAGCGGAAGGCCTTCCAGTTCGGTTTTGTCAAACACCTTGAAAGCCATAAGACACAACAGGTAAACCGCGGCTACCGACAGCGAGGTAATAATTATATTGACTGCGTTTCCGACGTTGATTGCGGACAGCGGAAGCGCAACAACTGTTATTATAACACCCGACAGCATAATTTCACTAATGTTTTTCACAAGTTTAAGATTTTTTCCCACGAGAGCGTTCAGATAATTTGCGTTAAGAATAGTCGTAAGCACGTTCATCGCAACCACCGCAATCGCGGCGCCCGCAATTCCGGCTTTGAGCGTCACCGTTACGGTAAGGACTGTTTTTACCGCCAATGCCGCAAGCATGTTTTTCAGCGGAACGTAAGTTTTATCCAGCGCCTGTAACAAAGCGTTGAGAATATACATCTGCGCCGAAGCCGCTATCCCCAGAGAAGATATTTTCAAAAGTACTGCCGCAAGTTTTATTTCCGCTGCGCCGAGCGTGGGATACAGCACCGGCAGAATATTGTCGGCAAGCGCGAAGCACAGCACGGTTGCGGGCAATCCCACTATAAGGGCTAATTTTATCGAAGTCGCGCTTTTCAGTATAACGGCTTCGAGATCTCTGTCGGTGCGGCTTTTGGATACCGTGGGCATTACGGCCACGGCAAGCGCGACGATAATTACCGAAGGCATATTGACGATACTGGAAACCGTACCGCTCAGCAGCCCGTACTGCGCCGTGGCCGACGCCGTGGACAGCCCGGTGTATTTAAGAAGGTTTACCATTATAAGGCTGTCGACAAAAAACCCTGCGGGAATAATAATTCCGCCAAGCAATATAGGCACGGAAAGCGAGACGATTTTTTTCGCGCAATTGTCGCGGCAAGGCGAAAGCCCGGCGGTTTTTCCTTTTAACAGCGGCATACAGGCAGAAAGGAATACCGCTCCGCCGATTTCGGACAGAGTTACGCCCAGCGCGGCGCCCGCCACTGCGGCGGCAAGTCCGAATTTAAAAAAATACCTGCTGAGTAACAGTCCGATAACGAGTTTCAAAAGCTGTTCGGCAATCTGCACGAAAGCCGAGGGGCGCATTTCCATAAAGCCCTGATAATAGCCCTTCAGCGCGGCCGATACCGCAACGAAAAAAACTGCCGGACTAAGCGCGAAATAGCCCGCCACGGCTAGTCCGTTGCCTTGCAATCCGGCTATCGTGCCCGACAAAGCGGCAAGCAGCAATGCGCCTGCCGCGCCCGCTGCCGAAAATATCGCCAAAGCAGTTTTAAGATAGCGCGAGGGATTTTCTCCCTTTGCCAGAGTCTCCGCAACCAGGCGGGATACCGAGGCCGAGGCGGCGCCCGAAGTCAGCGTGATAAACAAGGCGTATACGGGAAATATCAGCTGATACATTCCTATGCCTTCCGCGCCTATGACCGCGGTAAGCGGTATGCGATAAAGAGCGCCTATCGCCTTTGCCGCCACGGCGGTTACCGCTATGACCACAGCTCCGCCGACAAAATTTTTCTTCATCAGTTCAGCCTTCCGAAAAACTGCACCGAATAATCGGCTAAAACGTGGTCGATGTTTTCAAGAGGTTTTTCTCTGGCGATAAAAACGACGGCTCCTATGGCGTCACCCGCCCATATTATGGGAGAAATAAGCTGTTCCGTCGCCTCGGGCGCACCCTCGAAAATACTTATGCAATCCGGCGCTTTGAGATTGACGCGACGGCGGCCGTTAATATATTTTTCAAGTTCGGGCGAAATGTTGCTTCCGACGGCATTCTGACACTGTTTCTGCGAGACGGCTATAATCCTGTCGGTATCCGACACGAACACGTCCGCGCCGGTAACGGCGTACATGGCCTCTGCAAACGGCTTTGCCAAATCCTGCAATCTTCCCAGTGCGGAATATTTTTTAAATACGAGTTCGTTTTCGCCTTCAACGTAAATTTCAAGTTCCTCGCCGACTTTAAGGCGCATAGTCTTTCTTATTTCCTTCGGAATAACCACTCTCCCTAGCTCGTCTATGCGCCTGACCATACCCGTAGTTCTCATAAAACCCTCCTTGTATGGTAGTATTTTTAAAGGCGCGATAATTATTCAGCGCAATAAAAAAAGCCCGCCGAAGCGGGCGGTATAAAACGGTAAAATCATTTGATTTTGTAAGACAAAACGAAAAGGCTGTCGCTCATGTTGATGTTTTCCACAACAAGTTCGCTGTCGGACAGAGAAATATCTGTCGGCGCGAAGTTCCAGATGCGGTTTACCCCGATGCTTTTAAGCTGTTCCGCTACCGAAAGCGCGACTTCCTTCTGCGTGGCGATAATGGCAATATCGACGTTGTGCGACTCTACGTATTCCGAAAGGCGGTCCATCGTGTAAAAAGCCACTTCCTCGGGCAACCCGGCCGCAACCTGAGGATTGACGTCGAAAGCCGCGCGTACCGTAAAACCGTCGTCGGTAAAACCTTTATAATGAGCAAGCGCGGTACCTATGTTACCGCAGCCGATGATAATCATATCGTGGGGCTTGTCTAACCCTAAAATACCTGCTATTTCCGCTTTTAGCGAGGATACCGTGTATCCGTATCCCTGTTGGCCGAACTCACCGAAATTGGAAAAATCCTGCCTGACCTGCGAGGCCGTAATATTAAGCATATCGGCCAGACTGCCGGACGAAACCCTTACGGTCCCTTCGTTTTCGAGTATTTTAAGCATGCGGTAATATCTGGGAAGTCTTTTAATAACGGCGTCCGAAATAACCTTGTTTTTAGACATAAAACCCCCTGGTAATTTTAGTATTCGGAATCTTATAATTATATTAATATTTTAAAATAACAGGCAGTCGCTTGTCAAACGAATAAATATAAATGCCAAAAAATTTTTAAACAAATTGTTTACATATCGGGACGCGATTGACAAATCCTGTTAAATGTATTATAAATTAAATCGGAGGACTTATGAAAATCTGGGTTAAACTTTTAAAAGACCAAAAAATCACGCGTTCGGGCACTTACACCATGAAAAAATATCTCAACGCCGAAAATTACGACGAGATACTGCGCGAGATCTGCATGGATCTGGACGTCAGCAAGCCCTTGGGCCTGAAATCGCATTTCAGGCATTTTTACGATTTCAACACGGTTAAATATAAAGCCGACGACTTTGTCGAAAGCGTGGACTTTGACTGTATGGTGCTTGAAAGTTACGAATAAAAAAACGGCCTGAGGCCGTTTTTTTAATACTCGGCAAGCACTTCGGCAATATACAGATTATGGTAATTGCCGTCCGAATAGAATTTGTCTTTAAGTTCTTTCGGGCAATTGTCGTCGTCGAGCGGAATACACATCACGGTTTTGCACTCGAAATACGCGCCGCATCCTTCTATTACCTCGGTATCGATTGTTTTCGCCCTGACCGTTTTGAGGTTAAGGTCTTTGATTTTATCGGTATCCCTTCCGCTTCTGGTCCCGCAATAAGCAAGCTCCTTCTGCATGTTTCCGAACGGAACGCTTAGCGCGAACTCGCCCTTTTCGTCTATGAATTTTTTGGTGTAGCGGGTATTTCTGACAGGCAGAATAACAATTTTTTTACCCCACATCACGCCTACGAAGCCCCAGCTTGCGGTCATCACGTTGGGCAAACTTCCCGCCGTTACCAGCGCGCCTTTGTTGAGGTAATGATTCAAAGCAGCGTCAATTCCAGAAAAATCAATCATTTATATCGTCTCCTTAAAAAATTTTGCAAAAACGGTTGTCAACGATGCCGTTATCTGATATTATAGCACAGGATGGTTCATTCGGCTACCCATCCGTAAAAAAATACCGGAGATATTTTATGAAATTTTCCACAAAATTCATTGCCCGTTCGGCAATAATCGCAGCAATCTATTTTGCACTTTCCATGTTACTGCAACCGCTTACTTACGGTCCCGTGCAATTCCGCGTGGCTGAGGCGCTTACTATGCTTCCCTTTCTTATGACGGAGGGAGTATACGGCGTAATAATAGGCTGTTTCCTTACCAATCTGTTTTCCGGATACGGCGTATACGACGTAATATTCGGCACGCTGGCCACGGCGATAGCGGCCGTCCTAACGCGGATTATCAAAAACAAATGGCTGGCGGGGCTGCCTCCCGTGGCGGTAAACGCGCTCATACTTCCTCTGATATGGCTTTTGGCGGGCTCGACGGAAGAGAGCTACGCCGTTAACGCCCTTTCGATAACGGTTTCACAGGCGGTAATAGTATATGCAATAGGAATACCGATGGTAATACTTATCCGAAAGCGCCTGCCGGAGCTCGGCAAAACAAGGCCCGAAAACGTTTCGGACGCTCCCGAACCGGAGTCCGGCGAAAATGAAAACCGACCGTCGGAATAAATATCCCTAAGGTCTGCCTTTCCGTTTTTCCCGGCTCAAATATTTGACGTGCGGCGCGTGCGGTGTCTGCCGCCGATATTGATTTTCGGACTCCCGCCGCCTCACAATCACGGTTTTATCCGTACGTTTACGAATATAATACTGAATATGTATAAATATTGGCGACCGTTGTCCGATGCGGCCGTCATAACGCATGTAAACGTTACGATTTATCCGAACGCGGTTAAATCTTCTCGATCCGTTCAGGATATACCAGGCCGTTCTGTTTTCTGCACTCGTCCATAATACGCATTACGTTAATAGTATTTGCGGCTTTCATCACGCTGCTCTCGATAAGACCTTTACGAATATCTTCTTCCGCCTTGTCGAATTGGAAAACATAACTGTTTTCGGCCTTTTTCACGCCGACTTTTTTACCGCCTGCATATAAAACCGCCTTTCTGGGCCTTGTAAACATAGGAATGACTATTTTACCTTTTGTACCGTATATCGTGCCCGTAAAACTTTTCAGGCCCTTAAACGTGCATGACAGATTGCACTTCGCATTGCCGTAATACAGTTCGATTTTATCTTCAAGATCGACGTTTTCTTCAATAATCTGTTTGCACACCACTTTATCGGGAACGCCGAAAAGCATTTCCGCGATCGATACGGGATATACGCCTAAATCAAGCAGAGCTCCGCCTGCATATTCGGCTTTGTATACTCTTTCGGAAACAAAAGGTTTACAGATTTGAAGCGGCATGCTGAAAGCGCCGTCAAACCCTCTGAGTTCTCCTATCGCGCCGTCTTCAATCCATTTTATAACGTCTTTGATAACAGGCTGAAATCTGGTCCACATCGCTTCGCACACAAACACGCCTTTTTCTTTGGAAAGTTGAAAAACGGCTTCCGCCTGCCGCGCGTTTACCGTAAATGACTTTTCGGTCAGTACGGGTACGTTGTGATTGATACACTCCGTTAAATACCTGTAATGAGCGGAATGAGGCGTCGCGATATACACGGCATCCATTCTTTCATCCGCAAAAAACTTTTCGATATCGTCATAACAAACCGCATTGAATTTTTTTGCGAACTTTTCAGCTTTCGATAAAGTTCTTGAATATACCGCAACCGCGCAGTGCCTTCCGCTGCCGGTAATCTGACCGAATACCGTATTTGCAATACTGCCCGTGCCTATGACGCCCCACTTAAACATAACGAATTCTCCTGTTCGTTAATCTGTTCTGTATTTTTATATTATCATACTTTTGCCGTAAAGCCAATGTTTTTCCGAGCAATCCGGACGCAATAACCTGACGACTTGAAATTTCAAACCGCAGACGCACACTCTGCAATCCCCAAAGCAAATGCGGACCGTTGCTTGCCGCTGCTTTACGAAACGTACGCTCTTTCCACGGTTACCTCGGCGTCAGGCGAAATTTTTATCACCGTACCGCCGAGAAGCTGCTCGTCGAAATAGAATTGCCTGGACGATTTAACCCCGTAAGTCAAAGTTATTCCTTTGTAATTTACCGAATAATCGTTCACGTGATCGTGTCCGACGAAAACGTGCGTCGTCGCGCCTTTTTCCAGAATTTTACCGAACATGCCGGGATTATAGGTCGAGCAACAAACGTCTTCGTTTTTACTTCCGCTGCCTGTCGAAGGGTCGAAACCGCTTTCTTCCCAGTATTCGTAGGCCTCGATATATTCGGGAAAAGGTATATGGAAAAACATCATGGATTTGTCGTATCCGTTGTCGGTAAGGCCCTGTTGTAACCAATCGTACCAGATCACCTGTGACGGCGTGAATGAGCCGTATTCTTCTTTTCCCGCATAGCGCGTTACCCTGTTGCTGTCCATCATGATAAGGCTGTAAAAAGGCAGTCCGTTCTTAGTCAGGTTAACAGCGTAATTTCCCGTGCCGCCGATATTGAAAGGGCCGTTTTCGTAGACGCAGTATTCGGAATTTTCATAGATTTCTCCCATACGGTATTTATCGGCTTTACCTTCGTCGTCGTGATTGCCGTAGACTATCGCCCACGGAATTTCAAACCCGTCCATAAGTTCGGCGACGTGTTTGGTATACATTAAGTTCGTAGGCCCGTACACCGTATCTCCCGTAATAACTATAAAATCCGGATTATTCTCTGAAACGAGCTTTTTTATAATACTATCGGTGTTTTTCGTCATATGCGGAAGATGATAATGCAAATCCGTAAGCTGTAAAACGGTAAACCCGTCTTCACCCGTCTCGATAACGGGGATATCGTTTATTTTGAATTCGTCGTACTCCGACCAGTACTCCGAGTCGTTGGCTTGCCCTTTCACCGGCAAAAATACGCCCAGCAAAACGACGGCAGTCACCAGTGCCGCGGTTGCGGCGGCAACGCAAATTTTAACCGCTTTTTTCTTAATCATAAAATCACCTCTTATTTATCTCGAGTTACGTTAAACACTCTTACGTCTTTATCGATTTCAATCACCGTAGCGCCGTAGAAATCGGCGTCGTTCCAGGGCTTAGGCGAGCACCCCGTTTTAAGGCCGTATGTATAAACTATCCCGTCGTAAGCGATACTCGCATTGTTCTCGTGGTCGTGTCCGCAGAAAACGTGCGTAGTACTGCCCAGCCGCTTTGCGACGTCGATAAATCCCGAATCAACGGGCGCGGTTCCGGGCAGATATTTGCAATACCCGGATCCGTATTCCTCGGGTACGCGGTAAAAGCCGTTTTCGTCCTGATAGCAGATCCTTTCCACCGCCGTTCTGAACTGAGGCATTGCAAAATGAGAAAACGCCATCGAAGGTACGGTTTTTCCCTCTGCCGCAGCCATACCGTTTACGGTCCACTCGTACCAGGCGATCTGTTCGTAACCCATGTATATTTCGCGTTTGCCTTCGGCGCCGTAATCGTAATATCTGCCGTTATCGAACATGAACAGCGTCTCGATGACCTCACCGTCCTCAACCACGTTCACGGCGTAATTTCCTAGCCCGTAAAGATTTGACGGCCCTCTTCGGAAAAGGCAATAATCCGCTTTTTCGAACTTATCGGCCTGCCATTCGAGCGTGGCGTTGCCTTCCGAGTCGTGATTGCCGAATACGGGCGCCCAAGGCACCTTATAGCTTTCCATCTTTTCGATAAAACTCAAAGTAAGTATGTCGGTAGATATTCCCGAAACGTTGTCGCCCAAAGTAATTATCATATCGGGGCGTACTTCGTCTACCAGCTCGTCGGTCAGGCGGAATACTTCGTTGTTGGCAAGTATATCGCTCCATAACTGAAGGTCGGTAAACAACATTATTCTGAAAGGCTTATCTTTCTGTTTAGTCACGGTGGCTATGCTGTCTGAATCAAACTCGTCCGTTGCGCTCCATACGTCGGAAACCTTTTTGCCGGTTCTCGGAATAAACATTATGCATGCCGTTACCGCAATCACTCCGAAAAGGCATAGCGCCGCAATTTTTATTTTGCGTTTACTCATACCGCACCTCCTCCTTTATGACGTATTTTAAAGAATAATCGGTTATTTCGGCTTCTCCGGGTTTAATGCCGATTTCGTTATAAACCCGCCCTTTACCTTTTGAGGCGGCGGCACATATTTTAAAAGTCAGATCGGTAAATCCGTCCTTGCTCGCTATTCTTTTCAGCCTGAAAACAAAGTGCCCATCCGTATTGAACCCGTCGTCGACAAGCTTTTTTTCTTTGAACAACTGAAAGTCCAGACCTTTGACTCTTAAATCGATTTCTGCGTCCTCGGCGTTATCAAGAAGCCCGTTATCGATTTTTATATTGTAAAAAACCTTTTTGCCGTGCGCCGGCATGAAAGTCGAAAAAGGCATTCTTTTTTTTGCAGTCTTTGTAATTACAATTGCGTTTTTGGGTGCGTTTTCGGTTTTTTCCGCAAAGATTTTTCCGTCTTGCTCAAAAAGCGGATATTCGGAAAATATCGCCTTGCCGCCGAGAATATAAAGTTTCTTCGCCGCGGCCGGGTCGAGAAAATGCATAATAAGCTCTCCCCCTTCATTTTTAAAAACCTTTTCTGCCTCGGTTACCGTGGTTATGCCGTTTGCCGCAGCCATGCGCACTTCGTTTGCGAATCTGACGAAATAAGCGTGAATTCGTCCGCCCTCTTCGAGTACGGCAACGGGCTGTGCGGTAATATAATCGAACGTTATACCGCCGTAACTTTGTCTTACGGGTATAAAAAACATATCTCCCGCATTTACACGCAAATCGTCTATTTTCACCTTATATCCGTCAGCATCTATATCTATATCCAGACTGTAATTTTCAAGAGTCGCTCCCCTTTCGTAATCCGACACGAACACGTATCCTCCGGTCTCGTCCGCCCTGTATGAGAAATAAGGCATATTCCTGTCGTCGGCAAAGAAAGTCTGCGTTCTTGCGAAACTTTGTCCGTTCTGCCGCAGAAAATAATGCATAAGCCTTAATCTGTCGGCATGTCCGCGCACTTTACCGTCTTTGGAAACAGGCGCCTGAAAATCGTAATCCGCCACGGGATAGTCGTTCGGATAAAAAGTACGTCTGCTTTCCTGCATCGGCCTGTCCGACGGATTTCTGCCGCCGTGATACATGTAATACCCCTGCCATACCGCGCCCGAAGCCAGTTTGGCAAAAGCAATGCCGTATCCGTCGTTTTCGGATATTACTGGGCGTCTGTGGTGCGATACCTGATTTCCCGTTCCCGTCTCGCAGGTAGCGTAAGGAAAGCCCGAAAAATCGGCCGACGAGCTCTTTTTCCCCGACAAATCATCTCCTATCGCAACCTCGCTTCTCCCTGCCGTTACGGCAAATCTTCCCTGCGGCGGAAGAGGTTTTTTATTCTGAGTCCAGGGCGCTTCGGGATATCCTCCGAACATAGGTAAAAACCTTTTATCCGGATTATCCGCAGGCCACGCGGTCATGGTAAAAAAAGGCGTTTTGAAACCTGCCGTTTCCGCCGCCTCGCGCAATTTTACGATGTGAGAAATATTTCCCGTGTACTCGTTTTCGAGCTGCACCGCGAAAATAGTTTCTCCGTCGCAAAATTCTTTTACCCGCTCGGCAAGCGCCGTCCAGAACCTTTTGACAAAGTGCATATACAGCGGAGTGCTTTTTCTCTTTCCGGGCACGAATGCGAGATAATCCGGAAATCCTCCCCGTCTGACCTCGCCGTGGCACCACGGACCGATGCGCAGTATGACTTTCAGTCCGTGCCTTTTACACAGCGATACGAAACGGTTAATATCGTTATTTCCGCCGAAATCGAACTTTCCGGGGCGGCGTTCGTGATGATTCCAGAACACGTAAGTAGATACGCAATCCAGTCCTTGCGCCTTCATTTTGAGAATTTCCCTTTCCCAAAACCGGCAATCGTATCTGGAAAAATGAAACTCTCCCGCGGTAACGGTAACGGGAACGCCGTCCAAGGTGATATATCTGGACGTCGCATCATAAGCGGTAGGCACGTTGCCGAAAGCAAAATTTTCTCTGACGTCGCAAGGCGTGTAAACGACGTCGATTCTTTTATAGATTTTTCTCATAAAATTTACCCGTAGAGCGCGTCCCGAAGCGGTTTCGACTTAGGTATACGTGCAGACCGTGCCCCTAAAAATTCCGTCTTACTTAATATAGTAAGCGGTTGCGGCGTTGCATTCGAAAGACAGCTTTCCGTTATTAACCCGGTACTCTCCTGATTTTTTTAATCCCTCGGTCGTTATTGTGTATACGACGGCTTTTTCCGACGGCACGAAACATTCGGCCTGCGTTCGGCCGCCGCTGTAAACGGCGGTACCTCCCATAAAAGGCAGGCACACAAAATCCCCGTCTTTGACAGTACGCCCTCCTGAAACAATGCGTCCGTCGGCGTAACTAACCGTTCCGTCCTCGTACTCAACGAATTTGTTTCCGTTGCCTAATCTTTTCTTTTTCTTGCCCGCCAGGAAGAAAAACGGCAGATTTATCGTATAAAACTGCTTTAAAAACTCGCCGTGCCAATCGTCTTTAAGCCATAAATCCTCGCAGTGAATATTTCTATAAAGCATCTTTCTTATTTTTTTGTGTTTTGGCATACCGCCGCAATACCTTTGAGGATAGTAATCGAAATACTCCTTCACGGTCATTTTGTCTACCCACCACACGGCGGGAATTTTATCAAGCAAGGCGATAGGATACCTTGCAGGAGTAACGTCTCTCGTAATTCTTCCGTACATTACCGCCGTGCCTTTTCCCTCTCGGTACGTGAATTCGGAAGTGATATCGATACCCTTATCCGCAAAATATTCGATCATTTTGTCGCGATAAGACTGCATTTCGGCGGCGCTTACGAAAGGCTTTCTGTTTACGTAACACTGAAAATTGTCCACGTGTACCGTACCGGCCTCCTCTAACGGCAAAACCGAAAGCAGTTTGTCGGCGCGCTTTTTGAAAAGCCCGCTTTCCCACTCTTCCTTGTAACTGACTTTATAACACGGCATACCGTTGTATTTTTCGATTTTAGCCGGTTTTCCGAAGGCGTTCCTTATCAGAGCGCCCGCCTTCACGAAATCGTCAAACAGCGGACTGTCCTTGTATGCGTCGGCAAAATTAATATGTACGCTCACAACGGTATTGTATTTCTTGGCCTCTTCGATAAGCCACAGCAGACTGTCGCGCACAGTCGCGTCTTCCTTGCGCCCGATACCCTTGTTCACCTCGAAAAACGCAGGATATTTATCGTCGTGCCCGTTATATTGCCAGCCTACGAGATATACTATTTTTTTAACTCCGAGTGTAAGCGCGTCCGTTTCTTTTATGATTTTCAAAGCGTCTTCGCAGTTTCTGCGCACAATCGTCCCGCCTTTTCTGTCGGGGACTGCCATCATGAGTTTGGTCATCATGCATTTGGTATAATCGTGTACCGATTTCATAATTTACTCCTTATCCGTATTTTCATTAACGGCGCGGTGTCGTCGGTAAGCATAAACGTATCGTCGTTTCCGCCCTAACCCTGATAGTTTTAAGACGGCTTATATGATGACGGCGGCACCGTCAAAGGTTTTCCCTGAATACTGTTTCAAAAGGCTTGAGCGCGCCTTCCACCCTTCCTATTTCGGGCAAATCGAAAGAATATCTCCGTTCTTTTCCGCCGCTGTTTCTGATCATAACCGCATATCTTTGGCCCTTTACCGCGTAATATCCGTAAACCTCGCCTTTTTCGGGCCGGCCGCCGAAAAACTGCGCGGTTGAAAGCAACTCGAAATTGTTTTCGGCCCATTTCAGAACGTCGGCGGCGATTTTCCACTTTGAGTCGCTCATCATGGCCGGCGAAAAATACAATTCGGCAAGCCCGCTGCCCCGCATCATGCAGCACTTCATATAAAGATAAAATTCCTCGTCGGAGTACGTGACCGTTTTTTTGCCCCGTTTGGAAACGTTCACGTTTCGTATCGCGTAACACGGCTCGTGATTGTAAACGTGCGCCGCCGGAAACTGCAATTGTCTTGTCTCGTAAAAATCGCGATATCTTCCGTCACGGTAATTCAGGCACATTGATAAATCGCTGCCTTTGCCTGCGTAACCCATATCCGACGCATTGTTCATCCACACGTAATCCACCCATTTCAAAAACCACGGCGAACAGTTTACGTACGAGGTTATATTAAGGCAAATATCGGGACTTACTCTTCTGATTTTTTCAAAACCTTTAACCCAATCTTCCCACAAACAGGTGTAAAACGCCAGACCGTTACCCTTTGCGGGAATATGATTATGATCCTTTTTGCGGCAAGGGCTTTTTGCAAAACCGTCTATTTTATAATAGTCGACGTTAAATTCCGTTACGAATTTGCACATCAGGTCGCATAAGCGGTCTATATATTTCTTATCCGCCGTACAAATATCTTTCGATACCGTATTTACGTGATAACCTATGGTTTTTAAAAGTCTGGCATATTTTATTGTCTGCGAAGTGTATCCTCCCCTCGGCCCGAACCATACGCCGAAAGTACTGCCCAGGCTTTTAGTAAGGGCGGCTTCGTCCGAAAACCCGTTTTTGAATTTGTCGTTAAAATTCCAGAAAAGAGGTTTTTTGTATTCGGCCCATCCGTCGTCGATAACATAGCAATCCAAATTTCTCAGGCCGGCCTTTTTAAAGCCCTCGTATACCTGAGTGAACGAGTTTTTTATTTTCTGCGGCGTAATATCGAGCATGTTATCGTACCAGCTGTTAAACTGCAATCTGAAAACCGAAGGCCTGGAAAAAGTCCGAACGTACCCGAAAAACGCACGACGCATATATGAAAACTCTGCCTTTTGCCCTGCTCCCGTAACAAGCGGCGGAATTTCGTACGCGCCGTCCGAAGCCAGCTCGCCGAAAGTTCTGCCTGTATTGTACCTGAAAAAAGCCACTCCCCTTTTAACTGAATTTTCGCCCGTAGGTGTTTCAAGTCCGAAAAACAAGTCTTCTATATAAACAGGCTGCCCGAGTCTTGCAATGCGAGACGACAGATAGGTCCTTCCCGCGTATGGCGCCTGCCAAACGAACCCCGCTTTTTTAACTCCGATTCTTTCAGCAGCGACGTATCGCAGGAACAGCTTTTTATCCTCTGAAACAAGCCTGACGCTTTTTATCAGCTCGCCGCTGTCCGACGGCCTGTATTCCACTTCCGCACTCAAACGCCCCGTCCTGTCAGACACGGTATAACCCTTGCCGTCTATACGGACAAGCACACCTTCGCATTCCCTGAAATATTTTTTTACGCCCGACAATGATTCAGAATAGCAAATTTCAAATCCGTACAAATCGGCGCGCGTTTTCCTTCCCGTTAAGGTATTTTCGTAATCCGCCCTTAAAATTTGCTTTTCGTCGCAATAAAGGGTTTTAACTATGTTTTTTGAAGAATAAATATATGTTTTCATAACTTCTCCTTTTATCGGAATAATACAACTTCTTCCTTGACATCGCCAGATGCCGGAACAGTAAGAAGCGTTCCGCCCGTAACTTTCGACTTAAAGTAGCAGTTATACGACGATTTTGTGGCGTAACCTATCTTCATGTTATTGTAACCGGCAATAAAATTATTGGCGTGATCGTGCCCGACAAACACGTGAGTTCCGTTATTGTTCAGCATAGAAATGAGTATGTCGTCGCTTGAATTTTCGAAACAACTGTCTTCGCCTCGTCCGCCCACGGCAAATTCGGTTATGCCTGCATAAGCGGGGGTCGGGATATGGAAAAAGGCCATATTTTCGGGTTTATAGCCGTAATCGGCTTCGAACGCCGCCATATTCCACTCGTACCAGTTCACCTGAGCGTCATTGATACCCGCCGTCTGCGCTTCGAACTCTTTGCTGCTTCCGCTGTCAAGCATAAAAAGCGCGTAAACCGGTAATTCGTTTCGGGTTATTTCTATAACGTAATTACCCGCGCCGTGCAAGTTCTGCGGGCCGTATTCGAACAAACAGTATTCGCTTTCCGAATAGATTTCGGCAAGGCGGGCCTTATCGGCCCTGCCCTCGTCGTCATGATTTCCGAATACGGGTGCCCACGGAATTTTATATCCGTCCATCTGCTCGGCAAATTTTCGGGTTTCTATATCGTTTCTTTGAGTCAGCACCGTGTCGCCGAGCACCAGAATAAGATCGGGCGAAGTATTCTTTACAAGCTTGTCAAGCGCGATTTCGCTTGCAAAATCGAGTATGTAATTTATTCCCAGTTCCGCCGCGAACGTACCGTGGTTTTTTCTGTGCACGTCGGTCAGAACGAGTATTTTGAAATCGCCTTCTCCCGCATCGATTTTAACCGTTTTCCGCTGATCGTACGGCATTTCGTCCGTCCATTCGTATCCGCCTGCGACTCCTGTCTGAATTTTTTGCCCGATTATGTAAAAGTAAATATTAGGTATTGCTATAAAAAACGCAAGCACCAAAGCCACGGCAAAAGCGATTATTAATACTTTGCTTTTCTTTTTCATTTTCCAGCCTCTTTGACGTCGGAACGCACTTCCGACCTTATGATTTTAGTTTTTTTGCCGCAAACGTAGCTATTGCCTCTTACTTCTGCCCGACCGGTATCTTTGAAATATAAGCCCTTTGAGTATTCCGAAGCGAAAATATTATTTTCTATTTTAACGCCGCTGTGCACGAATCCCGCAAATTTTGAATTTTCGGGTTTGACGCACACGTAATATCCTTTATTTGCCGAAAAGCGGTTGTTTCTTATTTCCACGTCTTGCACAAAGCCGCTTTCGTACCAGTTTTTAGCATCGTCGGAAACGAGGACGGCGTGCATCGACGTGTTTTTGAAATCGTTGTTTTCCACCAGTACCCTTCCCGAAGTGGTTATAAGCACGCCTCGGGTAATAATTCTGTCGACCGAATTGCCGGAAAACACAAGATCCGGGCAGGCGGTGGCGTTTTCGATTACGCAACGCGCGTGTTTTTCGCTTAAATTTTTATCAAAAGTAAGCGATAAGGTATATTCGTCTTTTTGCTCGGCCCCGATGACTGCGGCCCGGTCCTCGGGAAGCAAAGTTAAAGGATTGACGAATCTTACCCTATCTCCCTGCCTGAACGGACAGAATCCGTGCGTCTGAGGATGCCTGAACACGGCCTCTGCCGAATTGCCCCGCAAGTTTTTTAACGGGAAATGAATGCCGTGCACGTTAAGGCAGTCGTCTCCCGCTCCGCAGAACACGTTGTCCCTGACTATTACTTTTCCCCTGCAACAGCATACCTGCATGAAATCCGCCACCGAAGCAAGTTTTTTTGGGCTTTCGGCGTCGGGGGCAAAAACACAGTTTTTTACCGTTACGTCCTCGCAATCCTGAAATACGGAGGCCAGGCCGTAATTAAAATGTTGTTTTACGCCGTCAAGCACGAGGTTGTTGCAACGCTCGGCAAATATGCCCTGATACTTTCTTCTTACGTCGAACAGGTAATATTCGTCTCCTTCCTCGCAAAACGGCTTAAAAATGTATCTTGCTCTGAACACGCGGTCGCCTTTTCCCCTGACGCTTATAGCGCCGCGCAAAGGATGAGAGGTTCTGAAAACCGAACGGAGATTGTCTTTCGGTACCTTGCCTATCCAATAAGCCGTAAAACGGCTCTCGCAGAAAGGCGTATTATAGTCCTTGCCCACAAAAAAGTACTTGCCGTTCCGATACTCGTATTCGCTTTGGGCGTCCGTTTCGAAATCGATAAAGCTCTTACCTTTTTTCACTACCTTCAAAGCATGCATGTCGGGATTAACCGCTTTGAACGAAAGGTCTTTAAGCGTCAGATTCACGCAATCGCGCATAACCGCATTTGTCAGCTGTCCCCTTACCGTAAACAGAGCCGAATTTCCCTCGACGGTAAGATTTTTGATTTTGTCGAATAAAATAGCCGCCCTGTTGCGGTGAGGTTCCTCTCCTTTTTTCCATTCGCCGTCGCCTATCGTGTTTGTGATGTGCAGAACGGGTTGAGGGGCGTTGTCGGCATCGATAAAATACTCGCCTTTTTTAAAAACAAGCGCTTTTTGCTCGTCGTCCGCGGCAAGTGCGGCAAGCAAAGCGTTCAGCTGCGCTGCGACTTCGCGTCCGGGCAATATGTTATAATCGTCGGCATAAATTTTTTTCATATTACATCTTCTCCGCATTAATAATTACCGCGTCGGCGGCAAGGTTGGCATTTCTTATTTTTACAGGTCGGTCCGCAGAGCAGTAAACAACTTTACCGTTTTTCCATTTGAAATCGATTGAAGCGCCGTTTACCACGGCCCCCTTCATTTCGCCGTTATCAATCGCACCGACGCACGCGGGCAACAGCTCTATAACGCCGTCCCGCTCCGTAATGAGAAGCTCGTTGATACCCGCAATAAATCCCATATTTCCATCAATCTGAAAATAAAAGGGCGGATGAAAATCGAAAAGGTTGTCCATCACGGATTTTGCCGCGAAGGAGTTTATTATTTTTTCGGCCGATAGTTTATCCCTGAATCTGCCTGCAAGGCACAGAGCCCATGCCGCGCTCCACCCGATTGACGACGAAGAGTGCTGCATTCTGTACTCAAACAGGCGTCGTGCCCATTCGAATTCCTTACTTCCTTCTTTGATTACGTTACCGGGATAAATGCCGTAAAGGGGCGAAAAATGCCTATGCCCTTTTTCGCAGGACATCTTTCCGCCAGCCCACTCCGAAAGTCCGTTTTCGGCATTTTCGTATGGATAAAGGTTTAAAAGGGCGTCTTTAACCTGCTGTTTTAAATTTTTATCGGCTTCGCAGGAAAGACAGTTCTCAAAAGTTTGCCTGATTACCGACATATCGAAAGCCGACGCTATGCCGACAGAACTTCTGACGCCGTTTTCCGTGTAAGCGGTTTCGGGAGAGGTTGACGGACACGTAACCAGTTTTCCTTTATACTCGCACAGATAATCAAGACAGAATTCGGCCGCCTGCTCGATAACAAAAACCGTACGGGCGTCTGTTTCTCCGCAGTTTTTCTTATGAGCAAACATTTCGTTAGCAAGCCAGGCCCCGCACAGAGGCGAATACATATAACAGGGATCTCCTTTTACGGGCGACGTATTCCTCCAGATATCCAGATTATGATTGCAGCAGAATCCCCTTGCCCCGAAATTGACCGACGCGGTTTTTCTGCCTCTTACGGCGGTTTCTTCAACCGCATTGTAAAAAGGCTCCATACATTTGCTCAGCCCCGCCCTGGTAGCTCCCCAATAATTCATCTGGGCGTTTATGTTGGTAGTAAGATTACTGCTCCACGGCGGACGGATACTTTTATTCCACTGTCCCTGAAGGTTGAGAGGCTGACTGTCGCGACTGCCGCATATCGTCATATACTTTCCGAAATCGTAAAGAATATTTATAAGTTCGGCTTTTGCCTTGCCGCCGCGCGCCTCTTTAAGCAGTTTTTCCACGTCCCCGTCGCCGTAAGCCAGCGACAGTTTCTGCGCGCCGAAAATAGCACGGTAATCCGCAATATGAGCGCTTTCGGCTTTTTCGTAAGGCGAATCCAGACATATAAGGCGCTTTACCGCCCTGTTACAAACGGTTTCGCTATCGTGCAAAGGCATCTTGTCGTAACCGTTAAAGCCCGTTTCCGTAACCGCGTAAAAGTGCGCGTAAGTGGCGTTTTCGATACGCAGTTTTTTCCCGCATGCCGATATTCTGCCGTCGGTGTCCGCCTTTACTGCAAGACAAAACGCCATGGATTTGTTTTTGTTATACCGTATCGGAAAAAGTTTGGTTCTTAAATAATTTGGAGCGGCGTAATCGGGGGCAACTCCGAATACTTTTAAAATACCGTCCCTGACTTCGGTCCTGTGGCAAAGCGGAGATTTCGCGCTCAGCGTCAGGCAAACGGGCGAGTTAGCGGTTACTGAATAAACCGCGGCTTTATGCTGGAAAGAAACAAAAGCTTTTCTTGTCTCCGTATCGTCGGAAATTTCCATGATACCGTCATCCAGATTCAGAACTCTTTTGTATCCGCCGCCCCTTGCGGCATCCGATTTGATTTTCAGAAGGGCCAGCGGCATAAAGGCCGCGCTGTAATCGCCGCCGAGGTTTTTCCCGACAAAAGAATGGGCCTCGCGCGCGCGTCCCGAAAAAACAAGTTCTCTTGCCTTCGGCAAAGCGGCCGCCGCTCCTGCGTTGTCGTGATGAACGGGATAACCGGACCAGAGTTCGGCGTCGTTGAACCAGATTTTCTCGTTACGCAAATCTCCCGCGACCATTATCGCGGTTTTGCCGTTGCCGGCAGGCAGCGCGTGAAACCAGTCTTTAGCCGGACTGCCGAAAAACATTCTGCTCATAAATTTTCTCCTTTACCTTAAATCGCTTGCTTCCGTTTGGACCTTACTATTAATCGGCTTGTTTACCGTAAGTCGACCTCGATATCGAAACACAAAGGCATGTCTTATGCAAAAGGGACGTCGGTTTTAATTTCATACACTTGCCGTCGTGTTTCCCTTAGGGCACGGGATACGCAGCAATACTTTCCCAAGTGTCTTTGTATATTCCATTATTTATAACTTCGTCTATTTGCGCCAGCCTGTCTTCGTGCATATATAACTTCTTTTTTTTCGTTTGCGTCCGTCAGAGTACTGACGGACGATATTAAGCATATTAATCCTTATCGTCAAAAACTACGGCGACCTTACCGCATTTACCGCTTGCCATAAGGGCGTAGGCCTCGCCCGCTTTTTCAAGCGGAAATCTGTGAGTAACTAGCTTATCGGGACGGATACCCCACCTTACGAGCTTTTCCACAAGTTCTTCCATGCGCCAAAGCGAAGTAACCCAGCTTCCGTAAATCGTTTTTTGTCCGTGAATGATATCCGGCGACGGATTGAAACAACAAGTGTTTCCCTCTCCCACGAAAGCGATTTTGCCGTAAGGACGAGTAGCGCGTATTGCAAGCTGACGGCCTTTGTCGTTTGCCGAACAGTCAACCGCTTTTTCCACTCCTTTGCCGCAAGTTAAAGACATAACCTCTCCGAGAGCGGATTCGTCCGACCTGATAACGGAATCGAACAGTCCCAGTCCTTTTGCGATTTCCATCCGCTCTTGTGCATATTCGGCTCCTATGACGGTCTGAGCGCCCATGGCTTTTGCCAGCATGGCCGCCGCCAGCCCCACGGGACCGAGCCCGACAATGAGGACTGCGTCGTCGCCGCAAACGCCTATTTTTTCAAGCGCTTCGTAAGTAGTGCCGAACCCGCACGCTACCTGCGCGCCGTCACAGTAAGACAATTGGTCGGGAAGAGGTATAAGATCTTTTTCCTCCGCCAATACGTAAGGCGCCATGCCTCCGTTTCTCTGCCAACCGTAAGCCTGTCTGTGAGGGCTGGTGCAGCTTATGGCGTACCCCCTGCGACAGTCGTAACAAACGCCGCATCCGCTTATATGGTAAATAATAACTCTGTCGCCTTTTTTAAAGCGTTTCAGCCCCTCTCCTTCCTCGACTATATAACCGCAAGGTTCGTGTCCCGCGATTATGCCCGGTATATAGCCCTCAGCTCCTTTTCCCGTATGCTCGCGGTAGATACATCTTATATCGCTGCCGCAGATAGTTGATGCCATTGTCTTCACGAGAACCTGGCCGTACCCGGGCTTCGGGATATCGAATTGTCTGAATTCCACCGTGCTGTTTCCGGGAAGTATTGCTCCCGTCATTTTACCTTTCATTTTTATCTCTCCTTTTTAACCCAGATATCGTTTTTCTTAGTCCATTCGGCGACTACGCCGTCCTCGTCCCACAAATCGCGCCAGTCATCCGTACCTTTCCAAAGAAAGACCTGCCCTTTTATAAGACGGTTGCCGCAGTCCAGACCGTCAAGTCTGCGCATATCGTCATCGGAAAGAATTATCCTTTCGGGCACGGAAAGATTGCCGACGATATTTTGCCGTTTAGAAGCAAACGGAATGGGAATATGCCCTTTTTTAACTGCCCAGGCAAGACAGATTTCCGCGGGATTACAGTTTTTTTCCTGCGCGATACCGGTAATGACTTCGGTCTGCGTATCGGATATATCGTGGTCGGTCCTGTCTCTCTCCGGCCTGTTAGGCGAACCCAACGGACAATACCCTATAATCTGCATACCCTGTTTTTTACAGAAGTCGTACAATTCTTTCTGCTGAAATGTAGGATGCAGTTCCGTTTCAATTGCGAAAGGCTTTATCTCGCACAGAGGCAAAACTTCTTTCAGTTTGGCCACGGTCATGTTACTCACGGCTATTTCCCTGACCAGTCCCTCGCGTTTAAGGTATTCCATCTGCCGCCATACCGCCATAAAATCCTCGGTAAAAAAGGGTTTGCTGTCTGCGTTTCTACTATTCCCGTCGCAGCCTTTGGCATGATAGTTCGGGAAAGGCCAGTGTACGAAATACACGTCCAGATAACCGACTTTCAGATCCTCTATCGATTTTTGGCAGCTTTTAATTACCTGCCCCGGGCCGTGCATATCGTTCCAGACTTTACTCATGACGAAAATATCCCGTCTGGCGACCGTGCCTTTACGGAAGGCGTCGTCAAACACTTCGCCGATATTTCGCTCGTTCCCGTATACGGAAGCGCAATCGAAAAGCCTGTATCCCGATTCGAGAGCGAGCTTTACGGCCTGAGCGACCGTATTTTCGTCGTACTTGTCCGAACCGAAGGTTCCCATACCCGTCAAAGGCAGTTGCATACTTGTCTCCTTTAAGTCGTATCGTTTCGACTTTTTGCAAAATATATACTCCCTGAGGAGGAGAATCAAATAATTTCGGCTTCCAGCGTTACGTTTACAGGCTTATCGCCGTTAATCATGCCGATGAGGGTTTGCGCGGCCACCGCGCCTATCCTGTTCAAGGGCTGATTTACTGTTTCGACGGCGGGCAGAAAGGCTCTTGTGATTTCGACCTTATCGAAGCCCGTGAAGTCGATATCTCTGCCTATCCGTCTGCCCTCCTCGTTAAGTGCTATGAGGCTGCCTATGGTCATTTCGTAATTCGTAACGAAAAAGGCGTCGGTATCGGGGGCCCTCTTTAAAATCTGCTTGACGGCGAGATAGCCGCCCTCTACCGAAAAGCCGCCGTTTTCCACGAGGTTTTCGTCATACAGCCCTGCGGCGGACATGGCGTCTTTAAAACCTTCTTGACGTTCCCGAGCGGTATAGATTTCGGTATTTCCGTTTATAAGAGCCACTTTTCTGCGGCCTTTGGCAAGAATTCTCAGTGTAGCCAGGCGACTGATTTCCCTGTTGTTGATAACGATATGCGAAACGTCCTCGGAATCAGTCAGTCTGTCCAGCACGACTACGGGAATATTCTTCTGCACGGCAAGCGCAAAGGCCTTTTTGTCGGCTGAAACGGGCATAATAATAAGTCCGTCCACCATTTTGGACAATAAAAACCTGACGGATTCCTCTTCGCGCTTTATATCCGTCCTGCAATCGCAAACTATGATACCGTAGCCCTGCTCGCGGAGGCGTTCCTCTATCTCCGTTATGATTGCGGTGGAAAACACGCTTGACAATTCGGGAATCAGCACGCCGACCGTTCCCGAGCGGTGCGTTTTCAGTCCCCGCGCGTAATCGTTGCGGATATAACCGAGTTTTTTTACGGCCTCTTCTATCTTAACCTTATTGTACTCTCTTACGGGCACGCCGTTGAGATATGCGCTGATGGTAGCGTTCGCAAGGCCGGTTTCCTTTGCCAGATCTTTAATTGTAACGGTCATTTTTCACCAAAGTCGTATCGTTTCGAGTTTATTGTAGCACACCTTAACGCGTTTGTCAACCCGCTTTTGTTTTTGAAAGTCGGTTCTTAAATTTAAAGGAAGGCCGCGCCTTGCAAAAACCGGGCTCGTCCGCGCCGTTCCGACAGAGAAACTTGTAGTCGGATACGGCTGAACCACAACATATTGTATCCCGAAAATCAGCAGGCGGAAAACCTTGATTTAAACCGGGGTTTATGCTAAACTGAATAGCACATCTCGGCTTTGGGTTTAAAAGAATTTTTACAATACAACACAAATGAGGCGGTCGCCGGTAACGACCGGTTCGCACGGGGAACGTATATGAGTTTTTGCAAATTTTCAAGCGATTATTTAATTGAGACTTTCACTTTGGTGGACAACCTGTTCATCAACGAATATCTGCCCTACGCCACGCCCAATCAGCTTAAAGTTTATCTGTACGGCCTGTATATGTGTTCCGTTCCCGACGGAAAGGACAACAGCGTGGAAGGAATGTCCTCCGTACTCGGCATAAGCGAGGACGAAATCATGGATATATTCGCCTACTGGGCGGACAACGGTCTTTTGCAGATAATAACCAAAAACCCGCTCGAAATAAAATATCTGTCCCTGAAAGGCGCGAAACAGCCGCCCAAGAAATACAAATCGGAAAAGTATTACGATTTCAATCTTCAGGTAAACGAACTGTTTCCCAACCGTCCTCTTATAAGCAACGAATATCTATTGTTGTACGAGGCCATGGACCTGACCAAAATTCAGCCCGACGCCATGCTTATGATAATACAGTACTGCATCCGCATGAAAGGCCAGTCGGTACATTTTCCGTATATAGTGGCGGTAGCCAAAAACTGGGCTTCGGAAGGCATACGCACCGCGGACGACGTCGAGGAAAAACTGGGCGAATACGAAGCGCAGGACGAAAACATGCGCGCCGTACTCAAAGCGCTGGGCAGAAAGAGCGGCAGCGGCGATTTCGAGGAAAAGCAAACGCTTCTGAAATGGCAGAAGAGCTGGGGCTTCGATATGGACAGCATAATCTGCGCGGCCAAACAGTGCAAGAATAAAGGCGGTTTCAAGCGTCTCGACTCGCTTTTAGACGAGTATTACCGCATGAACATACACTCCAGAACCGAAATGGAGGAATACGTCGCCCACCGCGAGCGCATGCGCAGTCTCGCCATAAAAATCAATACCACGATAGGCGTATTTTACGAGTCCGTCGACCACGAAATCGAAACGTATATCGGGCCCTGGCTCGGCTACGGGTTCGACGAAGCGGCGCTCGGCATGATAGCGCATTACTGTTTTCTTGCAGGCATACGCACCTTGAAGGGCGTGGACTCCTACGTACAGAAGTTTTACAAACTCGGTATTCTCACCACGGAGGGCATCAACGAATATATCGAACATCAGATACAGGCCGACAAGGTAATACAGTCCGTACTCGAAGCGGCCGGTACGCACCGTTCTGTAACGCAGAGCGACCGTGATTTTTACAAGGTATGGTGTATAGACTGGGGCTTTTCGGACGATATGATAATGCTTGCGGCCAGAATGAGCCTCAATTCCCGATTCCCGACGGCGGCCATAAACAAACAGCTTGCCTACTGGAAGGAAAACAAGATATCCTCGCCCGAAGCGGCCGAGCAGAAACCCGTAGGAACGCAGACTCAGTCTCCGCAGGCCCCGTACGTAGGGCGGGACTACACCAAAGAGCAACTCAAAGCGACCTTTTCCGATTTGGACAATTTCAGCGGCATAGATTTATGAGGTGAAAAATGAACAAATACGAAATAATCCGAAACCTTAAAAATCAGTACGCTTCCGAAGCGGCGCGCAGGGAAAATCTTATCGAAGCGCGCAAGGACGAGCTTCGCGGCTTACCCGAATACGCCGCCGCCGAAAACGCCTTGACGGGCCTGTATTTCGACCTTGCCTCGTGCGACGAAGGCGACAAGCCGCGCATAGCCGAACTTAAAAAAGGCATAGCCGCGCAAAACAAAAAAATAGCCGCCGTGCTGAAAAAACACAAACTGCCCGAGGACTGGCTCACCCCCGCCCCCGCCTGTGAAAAATGCGGCGACAGCGGCGTCAGGGACGGTCAGTACTGCGACTGTTTCAAAAAGAAGTATCTTGAAGCGTTAAAAGAAGCGTGCGGCCTGAAATACAAAGCAGACTTCACCTTTTCGGACTGCGATTTAAGCGTGTTTAAAAACGCCGAACACAAAAAGCGTATAAGCGAAATGTACCGTCTTATGAAGGAATACTGCAAAAAGTTTCCCGACGTCAGGTACAAAAACATACTTATAACGGGCGGCACGGGCGTAGGCAAATCCTGTCTTGCAAGCGCGATATGCAACGAGCTTATCTCGCGCGGATACAGCGCGCTGTTTTTGACGGCCTTCGAATTCAACGCCCTTATGCTTAAATATCACACCTCGCCTTCGAGAGAACGGGACGGCCTCATGGACGATATCCTAGAATGCGACTTTCTCGTACTTGACGACCTGGGAACCGAACCGTTGATTCGCAACGTAACGGCCGAATATCTCTATTACGTGGTATCGCTGAGGCAAAACGGCGGCAAACATACCATGTATTCCACCAACCTGGATCTCGAATCCCTTCTCGCCCGCTACGGCGAACGGCTTTTTTCCCGCATAACCAACAAGGAAAACACCCTGTGCCGCAGGATAGAGGGCGACGACGTCCGCCTGAGATAGAAATTCAAAACAAAAAAGCCGCCTTTTCGGCGGCTTTTAAATTGTTTATTGATTTTGTTTAATAAGTTTCCGCCTGATATCCTCAGCGGCGGCAAAGGCGCTCGACCATGCCCATTGCAGGTTGTAACCGCCGCAGAGCCCGTCTGCGTCCAAGACCTCGCCCACGGCATAAAAGCCCTTGCATATGACCGATTCCATGGTTTTATTGTCAAATTCGTCGGTTAAAAGCCCGCCTGAGGCAACCTGCGCCGTCTGATTTCCCAAAAGGCCTTTTACTTTTATTTCATAGTTTTTTATAAGTACGGTAAGCGAAGCCAGCCTTTCCGCCTGCGTGTTACCCGCGGCGGCGCTTAAAAGGTTTGCGGCTATCTGCTTATGAAACAGTCCCGTCAGAAGTCCGTTGTCGGGCGTGAAACCCGCGTCGCACCTTGCGGCAAGCTCCTCGGCTACTTCTTCCCTGTCGAGGTCGGGCATAAAGTCTATGACAACGGTGTATCCCTCGCCCCTCTCTCTTGCTATCAGCGAGGACAGGTTGAAGGCGGCTATACCCGAAAGCCCGTAGTCCTTGAAAAGTACTTCGCCCTGTTCGCGGCCTCTTTCCTGCCCGTCCTTAAAAAGCGTAAGGGCGCATTTAACCCTGACTCCGCTCAGCCCTTTCAGGCGCGAAGTATCGCACTTTATCTGATTAAGTCCGTATGCGAATTTTTTGCTTTTATGCCCAAGGCGCACGGCAAGCGCGGTGCTGTCAAGCCCCGTTCCGGCGTTACTGCCCGTGGCCAGCACGACGATTTTACCGCGGTACTCGCCCGAACCGCATTTTACCGTAAAGCCGCCGTCCGTTTTTTCCAGCGAGGTTACCTCGCACCCGGTAATTACTTCGGCCCCCGCCCTGTCAAGCCCCCTTCTGAGGACGTCGGATACCGACGACGAAGTAAACGAATACGGATAAACCCTTGTTTCCTCAACCGCGCATTTCAGCCCCAGCCGCCTGAAAAAGCTGAGGGTATAATTAACGTCGTAAACGGTAAGCGCATGGCTTACAAAGGCGGGATTGTTGTAAAAATCCGCCCCCAGCCTTAAATTAGTAAGGTTGCACCGCCCGTTGCCGCTTGCCAGCAGTTTTTTGCCTGCCCTGTCCGCGCTTTCAAGCACGGCGGTTTTAAGGCCTTTAAGCGAATTTGCGACGGCCATGCCCGAAGCTCCGCCGCCTATAACGATAACGTCGTAAGTTTTCATATTTTCAGTATAACAGAAAGCGCGTATTATTTCAACGATATTTAATGGTGCGCCTGCCTTTTTCACAAAGCCGCCCCCTGACATATACTGAAAAAGGAAGGCATTTTAAATATGAAATACAACTTTTTATCGGCTTTCTGTTGACTATCTCAAAATATAGTCTTATAATATCGTAGTTAAGTTAAATAAGGAAGAAGTATATGAAAATCTATCTCGACGTTGCACTTATAATAATAGTGGCAAAACTGCTCGGGCTTGTAATGCGCAGGCTCAAACTGCCCGAGGTAATAGGCGCGCTGCTTGCGGGCCTGATACTCGGCCCCAACCTTATAGGCGTCGTGCAGGAAAGCGAACTGTTAAGCGGTCTGTCCAGCATAGGCGTAGTGCTTATCATGTTCGGCGCGGGGCTCGAAACCAACTTAAAGCAGATAAAAGCGGCAGGCAAGCCCTCGGTGATAATAACGTTTGCGGGCGTAATTCTGCCCATGGGGCTCGGCTTTCTGGTAGCCTGCCTGTTCAACGGCGGTTTTAATACCGGGCGCGACCAGATGCTCGACAACCTCTATTACGGCGTAATACTTACCGCTACAAGCGTGGCGATAACGGTAGCCACGCTTAAAGAGCTGGGCAAACTTACCGACCGCGCGGGCACTTCCATACTGTCCGCCGCCGTACTTGACGATATAATCGGCCTTGTAATACTCACCGTGGTAATCGGACAGAAGAATCCCGACTCCTCCATCGGCAAAACGCTGCTTTTTACCGCGCTGTTCTTCGTATTTGTGGTAGTATGCGGTTTTATAATAAACAAGCTGTACAAAATGCTTGAAAAGCGTTACGAGCATCACCGCCGCATGGCCATACTGGGCGTATTCGTATGCCTGTTCTTCGCGTATGCGGCCGAAGCCTGGTTCGGCCTTGCCGAAATCGTGGGCGCATTTATGGCAGGCGTGGTATTTTCGGACACCAAGGACGCCAAGTACGTGGAAAAGCACGTAGACGAAAGCCTGTTTTTACTGTTCTCGCCCATATTCTTCGCGCATATCGGCATATCCGCCACGTTCGGAAGTTTCGGGGGCAATATGGTATGGCTGGGCATCTGCTTCGTGCTTGTCGGCCTTTTGGGCAAACTCGCGGGCTGCTCGCTCAGCGCGCGCGCGTGCGGCTACACCTCTCGCGAAAGTCTGCGCGTAGGCCTGGGTATGATGGCCCGTGCCGAAGTCGCCCTCATTACCACGCAAAAAGGTATAGAAGCCGGCTTTATCAGCGAGGACTTTATGCCCTTCGTAATAGCCCTTGTGCTTATAAGCTCGCTGCTTACGCCCATACTGTTAAAGCTCACCTACCGCAACGACCCGGCCGAACAGCTTATATCCGCCCCCTCCGTCCCCTCGGCAAAGGAACAATAAACCCCCGTCTTAAAATAATAACAAAAAGGCGCCTGTCGGCGCCTTTAATTTACCTTACCCGCTTTACGCGCTCAGTTCAAATTCCTGAAACTCGCTGATTTCGGTTATCTTAAAAGTGTTTGTCGTTTTCCCCATTAGTTCGATAATTTGGTCTTTAATATTTGTTTTTAATAAATAGCCGCTTATTTTTCCTCCGTAAAATTTATTATTGGTTTTATCTAATATATT
>DVNW01000011.1 GCA_018714105.1 Candidatus Faecicola pullistercoris
TTTTTTTCGCCATATCAATCAAACAACCTTTCGATTATGCCGTTTTCCAAATCGGCGATACAGTACATATTATCTAAAACGTCAAAGGTTTCTTCCAAATTGTGGCGAGCAGATTTCCAACCGTCAGCTCCGTCCGTAAACCACACGAAGGCAAAGCCATCAATTTCTTTTGCTTCTAAAGCGATAGTTTTGTAACTGCGCGCGGTTTCGTTAAGTTTTGAGCCTCCACCCGTATAAAAATTTGTTTCTATTGCATATATTGTTTTGCCTTTCTTAACAACAAAATCAAATCTCTTTTCTGCTTTGCCTTGATTTGAAATACCCGATAAATCGATATTCCATTTTCTTTCGATCGCGGACAGTTTCATTTCCTTAAAATAAGTTTCGCCTTTAACTAATCCGGCTTTTATAAGATAATCTTCTACAAGATTTTCCATTAAATGACCACCACGATTTTTGCGACCATTGCTGTCCAAACCTACCTCTACGCCTGTAACATAATCGACAAGATTATTAATTACGTGATTAGCAATTAAATCAAATAATCCCGTCTTTTTCATAAACATTATGTATTCTTTCGTAGTGTAGTTAGGTTTGTTAAAGTTAAAAAGATATTCGCCGTCTCCGTCAATAACGTAAATTTCACGACCGCGAACGGCAAGTAAAATGGGAATACACTTTAACACTTGTGGATAATCGTTTATCAGTTTATTAAAATCGTGTTCTATATTTTTCGATCCGATAAGCGAGTTAAGTATATTCAATTCAACTTTTATATTTTCGATATTGCCATAAACTTTTTCGAAGTCGACATAATAGCCATAATCGCAAATGCTCGATTTGAAAGTTTTGAGCCATTCGTTAAAATTTCTTTTCATTTGCTTCTCCCTTAATTGCAAATTAACAATTCGTTTATCTTGCCGCGTTTATCACCTTTACTATTTATATAACGACTTGCTTCAACACGATTTATTTTGTAGTGTTTATATAGATCATCAAAAAAATTGTCTTCCGGATTGATATTTTTTGGATCGGAATTGCTCAAAACGATTTTCGCACCTGCCGTGTTTAGCTCATCGATAAATTTTGCAAGCCGTATCTGCTCGTTGTCGTCGAATGCTTCGACATTATACGATGTAAACATTGAGGTTTCCGAAATAGGACGGTAAGGCGGATCTAAATAGACAAAAGTATTATTGTCAATAAAAGTCTTTGACAGAGTATAGTCGCCGCAAACAATTATTACGTTTTGTAGCGCAATATGAATATTGCGGAGATTTTCCTCATCGCATATGGTAGGATATTTATAAGAGCCCATGGGAACATTGAATTGCCCTTTTCGGTTAACGCGATATAATCCGTTAAAACAGGTCTTATTCAAAAAAATAAAGTATGCGGCTTTTTCTATTGATGTATGCTTGCTTAAATTCAATGTATTGAATTTGTCACGGATATTATAATAGTAGTATTTTCTGCCGTTATCGTCGAGAGGTAAAAAGGTCATCTGCATCTCGTTAAGCCGTTCAATCAACGCTTCAACATTTTGCTTGATAGCGGTGTACGAGTTGATTAACTCTGAGTTAATATCGCTGACGTAAAGCTCTTCAAAAGTATATTTCGAAAGGACGTTGAAAAACAACGCACCGCCACCGACCATAGGTTCAGCATATTTTGTCAAAGTCTTTTTGCCGTAGAAAGGAAACATCTTTTCTATTTCATCAATAAGTTGACCTTTTCCGCCAACCCATTTTACAAAAGGTTTTAGTTCAACTTTGTGTGTTTTTTCATAACGAACAGTACGCATATCCACAGGTTTCTCGGCGTTAGAAGGAATAATCCACATATTGCCGACCATCATAGCGCCGTTAATACGCTTCTCTGAACAAAGTATTGCAACTCGCCTTTGTGAAATATTCCATTTCTCTGCCGCTTCTTTTGCCGAAATATAACTTAACATAGCCTCTCCGTTAGGTATATAGTATACTATATACATTATATTCTATATCTCGAACAATAGCAAGAAAAAAATTTGTTAATTCTAGATTTGAATTATTGTCACGAATTTATTGCATCGCAAAAAATAAATACCCTACTCAAATTTTATTCCGATATACTTATAAAAAGCCGCGCGATACAAAAGACGTTGACTGCGGTATAAATCTACCGGGCGCGAATAATGAAAAAACCTTATCCGAAATTTCGGATAAGGTCCTGTGGTGGGGGCAATAGGGCTCGAACCTATGACCCTCTGCTTGTAAGGCAGATGCTCTCCCAGCTGAGCTATACCCCCGTCTGGTGACCCCAAGGAGAATCGAACTCCTGTTACCGCCGTGAAAGGGCGATGTCTTAACCGCTTGACCATGGGGCCTTATATGTACCGTCGGCGACGGATTAACGCTTGGTAGCGGCGGTCAGATTCGAACCAACGACCTGCCGGGTATGAACCGGCCGCTCTAACCAACTAAGCTACGCCGCCACGATGGGTTGCGAGGTGGAAGACGTACTTCCCGAACTGCCCCGCGCAGTCAGTGGTTGCGGGGGAAGGATTTGAACCAACGACCTCCGGGTTATGAGCCCGACGAGCTACCGAACTGCTCTACCCCGCGACGATAATGCTTTGTTAGTATATACGAAAGAAAGCGTATTGTCAATTAAAATCAGCAAAAAATTTAAAATTTGCCTTTCGGGACGGGGCGGACGGGAATATTTCAGGAGAGTGCGCAGGAAAGCGCGAAAAGAAAAACCGCCTTGCGGCGGTTTATCGCAAGAGTTATTTTTTACCGCTTTCTTTTTCGTTAATTTTGTTTATGAGGCGGTACATTACTTCGAGGCCTTCCTCGAACGTGCGGGTATCCAGTCTGTCCGAGCGGTCGGCCGTAGTATGGTAATAGTTTGTGGGAACGGGGTTCTGAGCAGCCAGGGTAACGGCTTTCACTCCGGCCTTGTGCAGGGGAGTGGCGTCGTTGCCGCCTATGGGATTGACTATTTTGCCCGTTTTTCTTATGCAGCCCGTTTCTTCAAGGCAGGAGTAGGCCATATCTATCATTTCTTTGTCGTAGCTGGCAAACTGTAAAGGATCGCCTGTAACCACTTCGAAGTAATCGTAGTCGCTTATGCTGTCTACGTTGATGAAATAGCAGTTATTCAGCATACCGTCGTCTTTATGAGCCTTGACAAAAGCTTTGCTGCCTTTAAGGCCTGCCTCTTCGCAGCCGAATGAGGCGCAGACAAGGCGGCATCCCTCGGGAAGCTCCTCTGGATTCCGGTTGAAGTATTTGGCAATCTGCATGGTAAGGGCGACGCCCGTAAGGTTGTCCATCGCGCCGGGAGAAGCGAGTTTTTTGTCGTGCGACAGGAACTGAGTGAGGAAATAGATGCCGGGCACAAATATGACGGGGAAGGTCAGGCAGAAATAAGGCCAGAACCCCTCGTAAGACGTAGTTGCGATCGCCTGCCAGACGGGCATGTTTTTGCCGATGACGATCTGAATAATTCCGCAAACAATCAGAACGACGACGCCTACTATTCCGTAAGCGATTTTGGGAATAAAGGTTTTGGGATTTTTATATTGCAGGGGCCAGTGCCAGCTGCTGTCGTAGTGCGCGCCGATCATGACGGTATAATCGGTCTTGCCTCCGCGCGGCTCCTGAACGGTATAGAGATTGCTGCTGTCCTTTTTGGGCCAGAACACGTCGAAAATGCTTGTATAGACTATTGCCATCGACAGTGCGTAGAACAGGCAGAACGCGGCCAGAATAACGGCTGCAAGGGGATATATGTAATAAAGCACGAAAGCGATAAGCCCTCCGACGCCGCAGTAGGGAACCGCGCCGATGCTGGCAATAGGCGCAACCTTGAAAAACTCTCTTACGGGTTTAATGCCCACGGTGTTTTCGTATTCGGCCGATAAGAGCTCGGCGGCCTTCTTTTCTTCTTCCGAAGCGGGCAGGCGAGGGCCTATTTCGGACTCGACTTTTTTGATTAAAGTCATCATATCGTCCGCGCTTTTTTTGTAATCTAACATAACAACCTCCAAAAGTTAACGGAAAAGTAAATAAATTGTATCATACGGAGCGGAAAAAAGGCAACAATTATATGCGTATTATAATCAAATTAAACGCAATTTCGGCCGCTTTAAAGTTTACAGAGGCAAAATTAAATGGTATAATGAAAAAAATAAAGGTGCCGAATATCGGATAATCGGGAAAACGGTTAAAAGCCGTTACTGCCCCCGCAACTGTACGAGCCAAGTGTCATCAGCCACCGGAAGGGAAGGCGGACAAGGGAAACCTCTCAAGTCAGGAGACCGGCCTTTATTTCAAAAAAGCGGCGACTCGGAGGGAGAAAGCGGCTTGACTTTGGGTACAGACCCGGGTTTTTTCCGTCCGCTCCGTCGCGGACGTTTTTAATTCGGGAAAAAACTCACAAGGAGAAAAACATGAAAACAACCAAAATTTTATCGCTTATCGTACTTGCAGCCGTAGTTTTGGCCGTACTGTGCGGCTGTTCGAGCCCCGTTGACATGACGGAAACCGAGGTTATAGTAAAAGCCGAAGGCAAGCTTACGGAGGGATGTGAAACTCTCGAAGACTACATGGCAGCGTTGCAGGAAGCAGGAAAACTCAGCTACGTCGCCTCCGACGGAATGGTAACCGAAATCAACGGCAAGAAGGCCGATTACGCTGCCGACAAAACCAGCTGGATGCTGTACACCGACGACGAAGAAAACTCCAACAGCGCATGGGGCACATACGAATACGACGGCAAAACGCTTGCTTCCGCTTCTTTGGGCATGGGCGATCTGCCGCTTAAAGAGGGCGCCGTTTACGTTTGGGTAATAGTAAAGTTCTGAGCAATGAAGGCCCGCGACGTAGCCCTTATAGCTACGCAGACGGCGCTGCTGATAGCAGTGCAGTTTGCGCTTTCCTTCGTTGCGGGGATAGAACTCGTTACCCTTTTTCTCGCAGCGTTCTGCTTTGCTTTCGGGTATAAAAAAGGCATAATAACCGCGATAGCCTTTTCGCTTCTGCGATGTCTGCTGTTCGGCTTCTTTCCGACGGTAATAGTACTGTATCTTGTGTATTATCCACTTTACAGTGTCGTTTTGGCATTTTTAGGCAAATTGCCGTATAAGAACGACGCCCTAAAACTCGCGTGCGTCACGGCGGTCTGTCTGGTGCTGACGGTATGTTTTACGATGCTGGACAATCTTATCGCGCCGCTTATCATGGGCATGAAGGAAAAAGCGTGGCGGGCCTATTTCGCGGCCTCGCTTCCCGTTATGGCGGCGCATCTCGTCAACGTGGCGGCAACGGTGGGAATTTTATTTCTGCCGCTATTGAAAATAACCGTTAATTTAAAAGAGGATTTTTTCCCCGGTACCCGAAGCTGACCGGATTTTCCGCCACCCCGCAGGGCGGCTTTTTGTTTGTCAAACAGTTGCGTTTGAAAAGTTTATACTATATAATACTTACGATAATAAATTACAAAAGTACCCCGTTAACGCGGGGCGGAGGAAGCATGTTACTCAGCAAACTTGTGGGCGAAAGGGTCAAGGAAGCCCCCGCCGACGTAAAAATCAAAAGCCATATACTTCTGCAACGCGCAGGCTACATCAAGGCCGTGGCAAACGGCATATATTCGCTCACGTCGCCCGCTCAGCTGATGGCCGTAAATATCGAAAATATTATACGCGAAGAAATGAACGCCGTTGACGGGCAGGAAGTAAAATTTCCCGTCGTCATGCCGAGGGAGATGTGGGAAAGCTCGGGAAGATATCAGAGCATAGGCAGCGAAATGGTAAGGTTCAAGGATCGCGGCGGCAAGGACATGCTTCTCGGAATGACTCACGAGGAAGCGGCCGTGCATATGGCCAAAAACACGGTAAACAGCTATAATCAGCTGCCCTTCATGATATATCAGATTCAGACCAAGTTCCGCGACGAACCCAGGTGTCGCGGCGGGCTTATAAGGGTAAGGGAATTCACTATGAAGGACGCCTATTCATTCCACATGACGCAGGAAGATCTGGCGGAATATTACGACAGGTGTCTTGAAGCGTATAACCGCATTTTCAGAAGAATAGGCCTTAAAAACTTTATTGCCGTCAAGTCCGACACGGGCATGATGGGCGGCAGCGTCGCGCACGAATTCATGCTGCTTACCGAAGTAGGCGAGGACACGTTGGTGCTCTGCGACGGATGCGGGTATAAATCCAACATGGAAGTGGCTACGGGGCGCCGCAAAGAGGTAAGTTTCAAGTCGCTCGGCAAAGCCGAAGAGGTATATACCGCCGACGCCAAGGATATAGAAAGCGTTGCGAAATATCTCGGCACGGACGCGGCGCACACCGTAAAGGCCGTGGTATTTGCCGCAAAAGGCGAGGACGGCGTGGTAATAGCCTTTTTAAGGGGCGACCTCGAAGTCAACGAAGCCAAGCTGAAAAAGGCGGTAGGCAAAAACGTCGTACCCTGGGAGGGCGAGGAAGAAGGTATTGTCGCGGGCAATATAGGGCCGATAGGCCTGACGGCCAAAGCGACCGTGGTTTTCGACAAATCGCTCGAAGGCGCACTCGGCATGGTATGCGGCGCGAATAAGGCGGAATACCATATCAGAAACGTGGACGTGGAAAGGGATATCGCTCCCCGCGAGTACACCGACGTATCCAAAGTATGCGAGGGCGACGGCTGTCCCGTATGCGGCAAGTCGCTCAGGCTTGAAAACGGAATAGAGATAGGCAATATTTTCCAGCTGGGCACCAAGTATACCGCCGCTATGGATATGACCGTGCTCAACGAAAAAGGCGAGGCGGTAAATCCCATAATGGGCTGTTACGGAATAGGCGTGGGCAGGGCGATAGCCAGCATAGCGCAGGAGAGTAACGACGAAAACGGCCTTATTCTGCCTATAACGGTAGCGCCTTACAAGGTACATATAACTCCGCTCAGGATGGACGACGCAGAGGTCGGCGAAAAGGCGTTCGGGCTTTACGAGGCGCTTAAAAAGGAAGGAATAAGCGTGCTTCTCGACGACAGAACCAACGTTTCCAACGGGGTGAAATTTGCCGATGCCGACCTCATGGGCATGCCTATAAGGATAGTAATCAGCCCCAGAGGGCTGAAAAACGGCGAAATCGAAATCAAGGAAAGGGCGTCGGGACTTACCGAAAACGCGGCATACGGCAAGGCGGTTGAGGCAATCAGAGCCAAGATACGAAAACTTACGGAGGAAATCGGGGCATAATGGAAAAAATCAGGGAAAACAGAATTTTTGCTCTTATATTCAGGTCTGCTGCGCTCGTAATAGGGTTGTTCGGGTTGATAGTAATGCTTAAAAACGCGCCGGCGAGGATGATGCTGACCTATTACACCATACAAACCAATATAATGACGCTCCTGCTGTTTGCAGCGCTCGTCGTAAAAAGCGTATTACAGCTTGCAACCGACGGAAAAAAGGGCAGGGTTGCCTGCCTGCCTCCGGCTTTACAGCTTTGCATAACGTTTTACATTACAATAACGATGGTGGTATATTGGGCTTTGCTGTCGTGGCAGACTTTTTCCATGACCGGCGCGGGCAATCCCGTGCTTATGAAGATCGGAAACGTAATAGTTCACGGATTCGTGGCTCTTTTTGCAATAGCAGACTGGATAATGTTCATGCCTCACGGCGAGATAAAATACAAAAGCGCGCTGTACTGGCTGGCGTATCCCGCGGCTTACGCGGTGTTCATATTCCTGATAGCCGAGTTCAGCGGAATCAATTACGCCGGCAGCCGTTATCCCTATCCCTTTATAGACACCGACGTGCTGGGCGGATACGTTGCGCTCGTGGTCATCGCTCTGGCGGCGGCTTTTTACGGACTCGGGCTTTTGTATATAAAGGCGGACAAGGCTCTTGCCGGCGGGAAAAAGAAAGAGGAAGAATAAATGGTAAACATAGGTAACGACTGGGATGAAATACTCAAAGACGAGTTTAACGGTGAAAATTACCGTTTAATCCGCGAGTTTTTGAAAAAAGAGTATTTTACCGCCACGTGTTATCCTTCTATGTACGACATATTCAACGCATTCAGATACACCCCTTATTCCGAGGTGAAAGCAGTAATACTCGGACAGGATCCTTACCACGGTCCCGGGCAGGCTCACGGCCTTTGCTTTTCGGTGAAAAAAGGCGTGGAAATTCCCCCGTCGCTCGTTAATATTTATAAAGAGCTCCAAAGCGATTTGGGGATAAAGCCTCCTTCGCACGGCAATCTGGAAAGCTGGGCGCGGCAGGGGGTAATGCTTCTCAACACCGTGCTCACCGTCCGCGCGGGGCAGCCCAACTCGCACAAAAACTGCGGCTGGACGGTATTTACCGACGACGTCATCAGAATTCTGAGCGCGCGGCAGAAGCCCGTAGTATTCATACTGTGGGGCGCCAACGCGAAAAGCAAGGAGGCGCTGATAGATACGGCCAGACATCATATTATAAGTTCGGCGCATCCCAGTCCGCTTTCCGCGCACAACGGGTTTTTCGGAAGCAGGCCTTTTTCAAGGTGCAACGCATACCTCGAAAAGGACGGCGTCAAGCCCATAGACTGGCGTATTCCTGACTGAAAAAATACAAAAAGGCAAATTATTTTGGAAAAAACGCTTTACTTATCGTTTTTATTTATATATAATAAGTAAGCATCTTCGGGATGCAATCCTTACTCCCGCAAGGGGGTCAAACAGTCCAAAAGGAGGTAAAAAACGTGAACAAGTACGAAATTTTGTATATCATCGATAACGATATCGACGAAGAAGCAAAAAATCAGACTGTTGACAAGTTCAAAAACCTGGTCCTTTCTCTCGGCGGCACCGTCGAGGAAGACGGCGTAGACGTATGGGGCACCAAAAAATACGCGTATCCCATCAACTACAAGACCGAAGGCTACTATGTGTTGATGAACTTCCAGGCCGCCGAGTCCGTACCCGCCGAGCTTGAACGTCAACTTCGTAACGCGGATGCCATAGTACGTTTTATGATTATCCGTAAATAATTAAGGAGAACGCTAATGAACAAGGTTTTTTTAATCGGTAATCTTACCAAAGACCCCGAACTCAATCAGACCGCCAACGGAATATACGTATGCAAATTCACCTTGGCCATCACCCGTCGTTTTTCCAATACCGACGGCAATAAGGAAACCGACTTTTTGCCCATAATCGTGTGGAGGACGCAGGCCGAGCGTTGCGGTAAATATTTAAAGAAAGGAAGCAAAGCCGCGGTATCGGGTTCTATACAGACCCGCAGTTACGACCAGGACGGCAGCCGCAGATACATCACCGAAATCATCGCCGACGAAGTGCAGTTCCTTGACAGGCGCAGCGACAACAGCCTCGAAGAAGGCGAAAGCGACGGCGACGTATTCAGCGACCTCAAAGCGGTTGACGCAAAACTGCCTTTCTGATTTTGAATTATAAGGAGATTTAAAATGAGCGAAGAAATCAAAAAACCTCAGAAGAGGATGCCCAAGAAAAAGGTATGCCAATTTTGCGTGGATAAAATGGACGATATCGACTACAAGGACGTAGCCCGTCTTAAAAAGTACGTTACCGAAAAGGGTAAAATGATTCCCCGCAGAATGACCGGCGTATGCGCAAAGCATCAGAGAGTGCTTGCCGTAGCAATCAAAAGGGCTCGCGTAATGGCCTTACTGCCTTACAAAGCCGACTGACGAAAAGGTAAAACAAAACCGTCCGTAAGGGCGGTTTTTTTATTGCGCGTTCAGGCTTGCTCAAAGAATCAGCAGCAGAAGGGGAATGGTTATCATGGAAAAAATCGTGCTTGTCAGCACGGAGAAGGCTGCGGGCTTCTGTCCCACGCCGTAAATCTCGGCCAGATTGAGCACGACGCTTGCGGTAGGGCAGCAGGCAAGTATGAACATTACCTGTTTGACGTATTCTTCCACGGGCAGAAAGACCACAAGCAGATAGGCGATAAACGGAAAAGCCACTAGTTTAAGCGCGGCCGCCAGATAGCTTTCGTAAGAGGAAAACAACTCTTTGGGCGACACCGTCGCAAGGCGCATGCCGAGTATAATCATGCAGAGCGGAGTAGTCATTCGGGCGAGCAGAGTCACAAAGTTATCCACGGCGGAGGGAAGCTTTGTGCCGGTAAAAAACAGGGGCAACGCGACAAACAGTATAAGCACGGGCGGATTAAGCACGAGTTTTTTCAGGCTAATGTATTTTTTGTCGCCGGTAAGAAGGGTGGAGCCCAAAGTCCAGGCCATAAGGTTCATGGCGACTATGAACACCGCCGAAAAAGCGACGGCGTCCGGATGGTCGGGAAGCAGCGCTTCCAGAAGCGGAACGCCCAGAAAGCCCACGTTGCCGAAAGCGGCGGCAACCGTTACCACCCGCAGCGAGGGGTTTGCATATCTTTTTCGGAAAATTAAGAACAGCGCGCCCAGCATAACGGCTTCCAGCAGGGCGGACAGGGCGAAAAACAGCGACATATCGGCAAAAAGCTCGCGGCTGTAATCGGCCTTGTTGAACGAATAAAGCGAAAGACAGGGCTGGCATACGAAAAGCAGAAGCTTGGCAAAATACGAAATGCCCTCTTCTTTAACGGCTTTAAACCTGATAAGCAGGTAACCGGGCACGGCAAAAGCCATCAGGGTAAGCACGGTAACGGCGGTAAGCGAAAAATTCATAGCCGATTGTCAATCCTTTGAATCCAAGTCTTTAATCATTTGCATGTAATCCAGTTCGGTAAACCCGAGGCGCCTGTAAAGCGCAACGGCCGAAAGGTTGGATTTTTCCGCTTCCAGACGCAGGCGGCATGCCGACGGGAAAGAGCTTTCTGCAAAAGCGAAAAACTCTTTGGCAAGGCCTTTGCCTCTGAACTCGGGGCGCAGGTAAATATCCTCTATCCACAAAATCTCCCCTCCCGCTTCTACGGAAAAGGCGGACGACACCACCGCGTAACCCGCCGTGTTTTGGTCGTTATCGGCAATAAGGTAACCGCGGCCGACGGCCGAGCGGAGCAAGGCCTGGAAAACGCGGTCGTACATGCCGTCGGGCAGGGGATGCAGTACGGCGGGCGAATTATAAAATTCGCGCATAAGCGAAGTAAATACTTCTTTATCCTTTCGGGTTAGGGGTTTAATCATTTTTCTCTTCCCAGGAAGAACGAAAAGTTGTAACTCCGGTCCGTTGTCAGGAGATACTGTTTCCACGGTCTGGGGCCGCAGCTGTTGGAGCCTATACCGCCCATAAAACCGTCCACGTAAAGCACCGTGGAAGAGGACGGAGCTATATCCTCGATATGTTTCCACTCCTGTAACTGCCAGGGCGAATATCGGGTTGCGTTGAAGTTAAGCGGGTTTTCGGTGGCGATAACCGCGATACGGGTAACGCCGTCCGAAATCACTGCCTTGTAAACCTCGTTACGGTTGCCGCTTTCCTGCGGACGGATATAAGGCTCGGTAAAGGAAGCGTCGAAAGAGTAATTCCCCAAAGAGGCATGAGCTTTGAAATCGGGGTAACTTTCCCTTTCTCCACGGCCGAAATAGCTTACTTTTTCAAATTCCGGAGCCAGTTCTACCAGTTTGCCTATTCTCGGAAGGTCCACCGTTCTCCGCGCAGGGGTGAGTGTGGAGTTCACCGTGATGCCGCCAAGTCCGTCGACGGACAGGGTGTCTCTTATCTTAAACAGCTTTTTGCCCTTTGCCACAATGTCGTAATTAACATGAAGCACGGCTTTATTGTCTATTTCAACCATATCAACCGCGTAATTTGCGAAATCATACTTGTCATAACCTGCTTTGCGCCATTTGTTTATAATGTTTCTGTCGTTGTCGGTAGGCGCGCGGAAGATGTTTTCGGCAAAGGCTTTTTTGCCGAAGGGATTGACGGGAGAGGAAGCAAGAACTTCTTTACCGTCGTAAATCAGCGAGAGCAAAGCGCCGTCCTTTTTGCCGAATACCGCCCTTCCTCCTTCGAAGGAAACCTCATAGACGTCCGCGGTTTCCGAGCACTCCGGCTTGCCTCCCGAGGGAACGGGAGAGAGCGCGCACGCGATTTTAAGCTGTTCTTCGGCAATTATCCGTCCGCTGTCCCTGTCGGTGTAAACTATGTCGGCAAAAACTCTTTTCCCTTTGGGAAAATCCAGGGGCATAAAAGTCGTTTCCATAGGGGGTACGGTCTGATCGAGGCGCAGGCGGACGGGCTGTCCGTCGTCTGCCGTAAGGGTGATTTCGGTATCGATATAGTCCGACGCCCTGAAACGGTTTGTGTTTTCGAAAGTGATGCCGCCCGCGGAAAGCTTTGCTCTGAGAGGGCGGTAAACGGCTTTCATCTGATAAGCGCCCGTATGCGGTCTTCTGTCGGGATAAAACAGGCCGTCCACGCAGAAGTTCCCGTCGTGTACGTATTCTCCGTGGTCGCCGCCGTAGGTCCATTTGTATTTGCCGTCGGCGTGATATACGGCGTGATCCGCCCATTCCCAAATACAGCCGCCCATATATCTGTCGTCGGAGTAGAACAGCTCCATATACTCTTCCAGGCCGCCCGCGCCCACGCCCATAGCGTGTGCGTACTCGCACAGGAAATAAGGACGGTTTCTGCCGTAAACGATTTTGGAAGTCGCGAGGCGTTTTTTCATCAGCCCTATATGGGTATACATTTCGGAATAAACGTCGTAAGACTGCCTGGGCGTACGGCAAGCAGCCTCGTAATGGACGGGAATACGGGTATTTGCCTTGAGGTATTTGTAGCAGTAATCCTGACAGCGCCAGCCGCCCGATTCGTTGCCTAACGACCACATTACGACGCAGACGTCGTTTCTCGCGGAAAGAAACATTCTTTTTACCCTGTCGAGATAGCGGTATTTCCATTTAAGGTTATTGCTGATCATGTTTATTCTGCCCGCGGCGCCCGCGCCGTGAGTTTCGATATCGGCCTCGTCGATTACGTAAAGGCCGTACTCGTCGCACAGTTCCAAAAATACGGGATCGGGCGGGTAGTGCGAGGTTCTGACTGCGTTGACGTTAAATTCTTTCATCAGAAGGACGTCCTCGAGCAGGTCGCTTATGCTTACGGCATATCCTTTTTCGGGGTGGGTATCGTGGTGATTGACGCCCTTTATTTTAACGGGCTTGCCGTTTACGAGAAAGACGTTTTTGTCTATGGACACGGTTTTGAAACCGAATTCTTTTTTAATCCAGTATTCCCGCTCGGCTTTAAGGCCTATAATTACGGGATAAAGCGAGGGTATTTCGGCGGACCATTCTTTTACCGACAGATTTTTGAACACGAAGCTCACCGTTTCACGCGAGGGAGCGGAGTCGGATATTTCGCCGTCGTCCGTTTTCAGACATACGGTAAGGGGTGCGCCCGAAGGATTACAAACGTACACGGTGGCGATAAGCTCGTATTTTCCGTCGCGCTTGCGCGCTTCCAGATAAAAATCGCGGATATATTCCTCGGCGGACGAATATAAAAGCACGTCGCGGAAAATACCGTTGTTTCTGAACATGTCCTGGCACTCGAGGTAGGTGCCCGTAGTCCAGCGGCGAACGACGGCGATAAGCTCGTTTTCGCCCGCGGTCACATGGTCGGAAATATCGAATTCGGCCGTGTTGTGCGAGCCTTCGCTGTAACCTATAAACTTTCCGTTAAGGAACAAATCCATACCCGAGGCAACGCCGAGGAAGGAAAGAACGTGCCTTTTGAATTCCGAGGGGACCGTAAACTTTTTGCGGTATACGCCTATCGAATTGTACTCGTCGCGGGGGATAACGGTCTGTTTAGTGGACCGCACCTTATAAGGCGCGAGAGGCTCGTCCTCGGGAATACGGGGCGGTTTGCACGGGAACATGTACTGCACGTTCAGATAAAAAGGATTCATATATCCCGTAAACTGCCAGCACGACGGGACGGGGATTTTGTCGAACGGCTGCGCGTCGGAGTCGAATTCGGCGGGCAGGTCGGCGGGTTTTTTGAAAAAGGCGAAATCCCATTCTCCCGACAGGCACGAGACGAGAGGACTGTTGTATCTCGCGTCGACCGGCCGTGCGCGTTCGGCTTCCTCCCGGGAAGGGAAGGGAATGAAGTATGCCCGTCCTTCGGCTTTGTTAATCTGCGTGACGTCGAAATTTTTGTAATTGTCCGTTTTGAGATTGTAAATCATAAAATACCCCTTTTCGTTATAAGTTGTGCCAATCGTTAAGAAGATTTTTAAGCTTTCTTTTTATGCGTTGCAGTTTATTGTCTATCTGTTTTTCGGTAAGAGCGGTTTTTGAGGCCATATCCGCATAGGACAGACCCGACAGGTACAGCCTGAAAAGCTCGAATTCCTTTTCGTTAAGGTTGCTTTCGATAAACGAATAAAGCTGTTTGCCTCGCTCGTTTTTGAGGAAAATGGCTTCGGGCTCGTTGGATTCGGGCGCGAGTTCTGTTTCGGCCACGGAGGCTATCTCGACAAAGCCGTTCAGAGCCCTGTTTTTTTCGCGGCAGGAGGACTTGATGGCGTCGAAAATCCTGTGCCTGATACAGAGGCAGGCAAAGCTTTTAAAAGAGCATTCCTTTTTGGGCGAATACTGCGAAACGGCAAGATACAGCGCAAACATACCTTCCTGAACGAGGTCGTCCGTATCTCCGCCCGCAAGGAAGTACTGCCGCGCGATTGCCTTTACGGTATCCTTGTAGCGATACATGAGCGCGCCTCCCGCCTCGGGGTTGCCGTTACGGCTTAAAGCCGCAAGTTCCTCGTCCGAAAGCAGGTTGAAATCCTCGCTTGTCATATCAGAAATTCTCCTGTCGTATTTTCTCGAAAAGCACGATGCCCGCGGCGACGGAAGCGTTAAGGGAATTGATTTTTCCCATCTGAGGTATGCTGATAACGTCGTCCGAAAGCTCCAGAGTAAGGCGTTTGACGCCTTCTCCCTCGCTGCCTATCACGATAGCCACGTCGCCCTTTAAATTAACCGAATACATAGGTTTACCTTTCATATCCGCGGCATAAACATACACATTCATATCTTTAAGCCGCCTGATGACGTCGTTGACGTTCACGGCTTTGTGGATAAGCACGTGCTGTGTCGCTCCGGCCGAAACCTTTATTACGGTTTCGGTAACGCCTGCCGCCCTGCGAGAGGGAATTACTATACCGTCAACTCCCGCGCATTCGGCCGAACGTATTATACCGCCCAGATTGTTCGGGTCGGTTATGCCGTCGAGTATAAGTATGAACAGGGGTTTGCCTTTTTCTTTGGCGCGGGCAAAAATGTCTTCGAGGTCGGAGTATACGAATTCGGAAGCGACTGCTATTACGCCCTGATGTCTGCCGCCGGTGCGGCTCATTTTGTCCAGGACGGCCTTGTCGGCGTAATGCATGGGGATTTTGTGTTCCTTTGCAAGCGCGACAATATTGCCCGAAGACCTTTCCGTGCCTTTTTGCAGATAGATTTTTTCTATCGTGACCTGTCCGCTTATAGCTTCTTTTACCGGGTTTTTACCTTCAATCGTCATTGTTGTCCTCGTTTCCGACTTCCAGAAGAGCCAAAAGCCTTTCGTGGCCGCCGGACAAATATAAATATCCTATTACCGCCTCGAAGCCCGTTGCCGCTTTGTAGTCGGCAATCGAGGCGTGTTTGGCGGGAGAGTTTGTTTTACTGTTTCTGGCGCGCATGAAGACGTCTTTCTCCCTGGGCAGAAGGGCGGGCAGCAGTCTGTGCGCGAAATCGGCCTGCGAAACGGCCCTGACCTCTTTTACGGCAAGTTTGTGAAGTTCGCCCGATTTCATCGTTGAGCCTGCCGAGAGCTTTGTCCTCACGTACAATTGCTGAACGCTGTCCCCCACGAAGGCGAGGACGACGGGGTTCATCTCGTAAACGGTTTTTTCGGGCAGCGGATTTATAACCGCGGGCAGATAATCTTTCAAAAGAGCCTCGTTTTCCGTTAAATAACGGTAATTCTGTTAATATATTATAGCATAGCAAAAGGTGTAAGTAAACCAAAGCAACCAAAATTTGTATATATTAACGCGGGCGCGCCTGTTGACTAATCGGTGAAAGTAAAATATAATTAATAAAGAAAACAGACGGACTACGGAGTGACCAGATGAAAAAAAGCTGTAAAATTTTAATACTTTTAACGGTTTTAACCATAAGCGCGGCGTTATTGACGGCGTGCGGCCTGTTTTCCAGAAAAATAACCGATATACAGATAGAAGATGACGAGATTATCCTATGCATAGGCGAGAAAAAGGCCATAGATTATACGGCTTATCCTCTCAGGCATAACGACGTTATTTCGTTCGAGAGTTCGGATACGGCCGTGGCGAGGACGACGGACGACGGCAAGGTCGAGGGGGTAAGCGAGGGCACCGCAACCGTAACGGTCAGGGCGGGAAGCGGGGCTTCGGCCTCTGTCAGCGTAAAGGTAACGTACGCGCCTCTTACCGAAATCACGGTACGCGCTTCGGGCGATACCGTTCAGCAGGCGGGGCAGCCGGGGCGGGAAATATCCTTTACTGCAGAGGTCAATCTCGGTGCCGACGGAAATCTGCCGTTCGAATGGAAGGTACTCAAAGAGGCTACGGGCGAAACCGTGTATTCGGCCACGGGGCGGAGCATACTGTTCACGCCTGAGGAAGACGGCGTCAACTATGTCGTCACGGCGGCCTACGGGCAGGGTTCCGACAGAATAACGTCCGAACCCGTCGAATGCGGAAAGTATTACGCGCTTACGGGCATAGAGCTGCCCGAAACGGCGCAAACGGCCTTTTTGGGCGAGGAATATTCGGTAACGGCGCGCTTTTTGCCGGAAGGGGCAAACCCGAACTCCTCGGTAATATGGGAAATGATTTTACCCGACGACGACGCCTGGACCGAGGTTGAGGGACAGACTGCCGACAAATTCGTATATATACCTCTCGCGATTGGCGAGTACAGGCTTAGGGCACGCACGCCTGAGGGCGGCGTTGTCAGCAATACGGTGAGCTTTACGGCGGATTACGCGCCCGTAAAGGACGTTACCGTAACGCCCGAAACGACGACCGGCGAAATAGGAACGGAAGCCGACAAGGGCATAAGGGTTTCGCTCTCGTGGAACGAGGAATACACCGCGCCCGGGCTTACAATAAAATGGTATATAAACGGCCTGCATCAGGCAAGCGTGGACGGCAATAAAAATATTAGAGTAACTGCTTCCGCGCAGGGCGAAGTCGACGTATTCTGCGAGGTGGACGGCGTGCGTTCCAACGAGCTTACGCTTCAGTTTATCGAGCATTTCGACGCGCTTACCTCTCTCAGGCTGGAAGCCGATACGGCGGACGGCAGCGTGGTAAACGCGGACGGAACCGCGAACTTTACTCTTATCGCGCCCGAAGGGCAGTATAATCCGCAGGCGCAGGTAAAATGGTACGTAAACGGAACGTATACTTATGCGGGCAGTCTGTCGGACGGCTTTGCATACGCCTACACGGTAAATCCCACGGAAACGTCCGAAACGCTTATATACGCAGAGGTTGGCGGGGTGAAAAGCAACGTATTCACTCTGGTCAGGCAGGGAGCGGCCGCGCCGGTGGACAGCGCCTACCTTACCGAAATACACAAATACGGCGGCAAGTCTCAGAACAGGTACGTAACCAGTCAGGAAGAGCTTAACAGCCTGATAGGCTACGCGCGCGAAAACACCGTGAAGAGCCTTGAAATATACGTAAATTACGAGCCGACCAGGCTGTTTGCCACAACGGAGAATTCCAAACTCAAAACGGCACTCAAATGTTATGCGGAGTCCGGAACGTCGCCTACGGTGTCCGCTACGAGCGCGACCAACACGACGGGTAAATTCAGGCTGGCCTTCGACTATACGGACGCCTCCCCGCGCGAGCCCGATCTCGTGCAGACGGGCGGAGTTCCGCAAAGCGACGGCATAGGGCCTCAGTATGGCGCAGGACGTGCGGGCTATACCGATTTTGCAATAGAAAGCGCGCCGTCATGGGGCGAGAGCGTAGGCACCACAAACATGCTTTACAAAGTAGTGGGGTGGGGATATAAACCCGAATTCTCGGTGTCCGACGGCGACGTGAAGGCGATATATAACAAAGCCAAAAACGTGCTTAATTCAATACTCGAAGAGGGAATGACCGATCTCGAAAAAGTGCGCGCCATATACGATTATCTGTGTTACGATATCGAGTACGACCACAAGCTGGCTTTGATGAGCTCCACGCTCAACAACAGCATGCGCTACGACGGATATTACATCGAAGGAATTTACAACAACAAAAAAGCCGTCTGCGACGGCAAATCCAAAGCGTTTGTGCTTATGTGCGGTATCGAGGGCATACGGTCCGTGCGCGTAACGGGCACGGCGAACGGGGGCGGACACGCCTGGAACAAGGTATTTCTCGACGCCGACGGCGACGGAACGGCCGAATGGTATCTGACGGATACCACATGGGGCGATCTGGCGGTAGTCTCGGGCAGCTCCCGATACGAGGTTCTTAATCACGCATATTTCCTCATAAGCGACGCCGACGTGAAAACGACGCATATCGAGGATACCAACTTCGATTATCCCGAAGCCAAGGGCAGCGGGTATAATTTCTACAAACAGACCGCGCCTTATTCCTCGACGTCCGACGCTTATGTGCAAAGCGCGACCGAAGTCAATTATCTGGTTTCGGTGGCAAGAAGCAAGGGCTACACGATGATAGAGGTAGAGAGCAAGGTAACCATATTGCCTGCCGCAGGGTTAAGCGTAATGGAAGTATGCGAAACGGGGCGCAAGATATACGTACTCATCATCGAGTAAGACAAAAAAGCGAAAAATAAAAAACGGCCGTATAATCGGCCGTTTTTTTACGTTTTACAGATAGCAGCGCAAGGTGTCTATCGAGTGGACGTACTCGCCCATAAGCCTGTCGGCAATGCGAGGCACCTCCTTGTTTTCGTCTTTGAGGGCGTTGATGTGTTTCTGCAGGGAATTAAGGCCCATGTTGTTGCCCTCGATAAGCATGCTTGCTATTTTGTTGTCGGTGTTGTCGGACAGCGTTTTGATGGCGATTCCGCCCGAAACCATGCCTTTTTCGAAAAGATTGATGTCGTTGCGCTTTACGGCGTCGTAATCGAGCATGGAAAAAGCTTCCTTGTTAATTTCTTCCAGTCTTTTTTTCTGATCCTGCAATTCCATTGCAAGTTTCTGATTGTGGGTTACGTCCAGCATTTTGTCCAGAGAGTAAATGCCCATGCGGGTGTTTTTAAAAACTTCTTCAACGATATTTTCCATAAAAAGCTCCTTATAAGGTTTTATGGATATTATGTCGGAAACCCGGGTAAAATATACGGAAATATTAAAATTCAAAGTCGGAATTTCTTTTTTATCACGGGTATAAGAGCAAGCGCGCTTACGGTAAGCAAAAATACTTTTCTTCTGAGATATTTGTCAAACAAGGCTTTAAACAGTAAAAACCCTACCGTAAAAGCCGTTATATGATAAAACAGAACAAGGCCGTCATTGATAATCAGGCATATCAGAAACAGAGATACCGCCGCGGACAACACGTTAAGCGCGTCCACGACGTGGGCGCCCCTTCTGAAAAAAAGAGGGCCCGCGACCGACCAGAAACCTACCGAGAGCGCAAACCCCGCGCCCGACAGCAGGCAGCATGTAAACTGAAAAATCTCGGTGGACGGAAAGGTCATTTTACCAGCCGCCTGAAAAAAGACTGTTTGTCGGCAAAAGCGGAATACCTTACGCAGTTTACCTTGCCCGTGGCGTTGAGCGTTCCTTCCTCGACGCTGAGCTTATCCACGTTGAAATCCTGACCTTCGAGGGTGAGTTTTCTGTTCTGAAGTTTTACCGCGATAAGCTTGTCGCTGCTTGAAATGACGGCTTTTATGCCGCCTATAAATATTCGGTTGCTCGCAAGTTCGAGTCGTTCGTTGTCGGTTTTTTCCATAAAACTCCTTCGGCGTACGCCTGATAATAAACATTATATGCGCCAAAGGCCGGCAATTTACTATCCCGCGCGGACTTTTTGTGGTATAATCGGGATATTATTGAAAGGCGGGCCGTTAAATGAAATTAGGTATAATCGATATAGGTTCTACGTCCGTACGCATGATGGTATCGGACGGCAGCGAAGAAATTAACGACAAAGTTATAGACACAACCAAGCTTGCCGACGGGCTTGCCGTAAGCGGCGCGCTCTGCGAGGACGCGATAAAACGGACGGCGGCGGCAGTCGCGCGGTTCGGGAAAGAGGCCCTTAGGCTGGGCGCCGACAGGGTATACGCGTTTGCCACCGAGGCCGTCAGGTCGGCGACGAACGGCAGGAGTTTTTTAGAGGAAGTCGGAAAAATAAGCGACGTAAAAACAGAAGTGCTCTCACGCGAGGCGGAGGCCGAACTCGGGTTTTCGGGAGCCTACGACGGCGGTTGCGAGTGCATAGTCGATATGGGCGGAGCAAGTACGGAGATAACGGTAGGCGATGGCGGCGGCATAAAGTACGGACACAGTCTGCCTTTGGGAATAGTCAGACTCAGGGATTACGCCGGGCCGCTTACCCTGGGCGAGTATATCGACTCGCGCATAACCGAATACGGCAGGATACCGCGCTTCGACAAGCTGCTGGCAATAGGCGGCACTGCGGGTACCATGGTTTCGGTAATAAGGGAAGCCGAGGTTTACAATCAGCGCGAAGTGCACGGCACCGAGCTTACGCTGAATCAGATACGCGCGCTTTACAAAAAACTCGAGCCTCTCGATTACGAGCGTAAAAAGGCGCTGAAAGGCCTTTGTCCCAAGCGGGCGGACGTCATAACGGGCGGAGTTTTGATGTGGATTAAAATCCTTGAATATACGGGGGCGGACAGGCTTACGGTAAGCGAACGGGACAATATGGAAGGCTATCTCGCTCTTAAACTGCGCGAGGCCCGAAGCGATTAATTGACAGAAAGAAGTAAAATTGATATAATATTTCAAAATTAAAGTAAAGGACGAAAAAATGGAAAAGCTCACATCGGTTCAACTCAGAGAAAAATGGCTAAATTTCTTTAAGGAAAGGGGACACGCGGTAATACCCTCGTCGTCGCTTATACCCGAAAACGATCCGACAGTACTGTTCACCACGGCGGGCATGCATCCGCTCGTGCCCTATCTTCTCGGCGCGAAGCATCCTGCGGGCAAGCGTCTTACCGACGTACAGATATGCGTAAGGACGGGCGACATCGACGAAGTGGGCGACGCCACGCACTGCACCTTTTTCGAGATGCTGGGAAACTGGTCTCTTGGCGACTTTTTCAAGAAGGAAATGATAAAGTGGAGCTACGAGTTTCTCACCGAAGTGCTTAAAATAGACGTAAACAAGCTTGCCGTAAGCGTCTTCGAGGGCGACGAGGACTGCCCGCGAGACGAGGAAAGCGCCGCCCTTTGGAAGGAGTGCGGCATACCCGGGGACAGGATATTCTATCTTCCCAAAAAGAACAACTGGTGGGGCCCCGCGGGCATAACCGGGCCCTGCGGTCCCGACACCGAGATGTTCATAGACACGGGCAGGCCGAAGTGCGGCGAGCATTGTTCTCCCGCTTGCGATTGCGGCAAGTATATAGAAATCTGGAACGACGTGTTCATGCAGTATAACAAGCAGGCGGACGGCAGTTATGTTCCGCTTGAGCAGAAGAACGTGGACACGGGCATGGGACTCGAGCGTACGCTGTGCATACTCAACGGGTACAGGTCGGTATACGAAACCGATTTGTTTGCGCCCGTCGTAAACAGGATATGCGAACTTACGGGGGCCGTATACGGCGAGGATGAGCAGACGACAAAAGCCATCAGGATAGTGGCCGACCACATACGTACGGCAACCTTCATAATCGGCGACGTCAGAGGGGTAACGCCTTCCAACGTGGATCAGGGCTACGTACTGCGCCGTCTTATCAGGCGCGCGGTAAGATTCGGCCGTGTACTCGGCCTCGGGGACGGCGTTCTTTCCGAACTTGCGGGCATGTACGTGGATATTTACAAGGGAGAATACGGCTATCTTGCCGACAACGCGGAAAAAATCAGGTCCGAAATAAACAAGGAAGAGGAAAAATTCCGCGCCACACTGCAACAGGGGCTTAAAGAATTCGAAAAGGTAATAACGCATATCCCCACCAGAACGGTCAGCGGCAAAACGGCGTTCAGGCTTTACGACACCTTCGGATTCCCGCTTGAAATGACGGTGGAACTTGCCAAAGAAAAGGGCTTCGAGGTAGACGAAGCGGGCTACGCCGCCGCGTTCGAGGAGCATCAGAAGAGATCGCAGGCCGGGGCGGAGCAGAAGTTCAAGGGCGGCCTTGCGGACAATACCGAAGCTACGGCAAGGCTTCATACGGCAACTCACCTTATGCACGCCGCACTCGGAAAAGTGCTCGGAGGCGAAGTCCGTCAGCGGGGCAGCAACATAACCGCAGAGCGGCTGAGGTTCGATTTCGGCTTTGACCGTCCCATGACGCCCGAAGAGATAAAAGAAACCGAAAAGCTGGTTAACGACGCCATTTCAGCTGCATTACCCGTCGTTTGTGAAGAAAAGACCGTAGCAGAGGCAAAGGCCGAGGGTGCGATAGGCATATTCGACAGCAAGTACGGCGAAAAGGTCAAAGTATATTCCATGGGCGATTTCAGCAAAGAGATATGCGGCGGACCGCACGCGGCCAACACTTCGGAACTCGGCAGGTTCAGGATAGTAAAAGAGCAAAGCAGTTCGGCCGGCGTAAGAAGGATCAAGGCCGTGCTTGAATAAAAAGTAAACAAAAAAGCGTCCCTCGAGGGACGCTTTTATTTTTGCGTTAATCTTACAGAGAAGTAAAGTCTTTGATTGCCTGATCGGTTCCCCAGTAAACGCATTTGCCGCTGCGTTTGAGGTTTTCTTCTTCGTCGCCGGATATATCTTCGTAGAATTCTTTGGCGTTAGCGACGGTATCGAACCAGACTGCGGTAACGGTGTCGCCGCTCAGGTCTTTTTTGGTGGCTATGATGCCGCCCTGCAAGCCTTCGCTTTCTTTATCCTGATAGCCGATGCAAACATAGTTTTTGTCTTCGAGTTTTTCTTTGGCTTTTTCTACCGAAGAAGGAGCGCATGCAGCAAACATGGCAACAGCCATCAGACAAACAACCACGATAGCGGTAATTTTAACGAATTTTTTCATTTTGAGTACAACCTCCAAAATTTTGATACTAAAATAGTAGCACATAAAAAAGTGCTTGTCAACGGCGATTTTGCCGAAAAAATCGGCGGGTATTCAATTAGTGCGGCTCTTACTCAAAGGTCGTCGGCATCCTGCACGGGATTGTCTCCTCCGCCCGTGTACGAGCCCAGAACGTCCTGGCTTTTTGCCTTGTTGTATTCGTTTATTACTTCTTTATAATTATTTTTATTTTTTTTAAACACTGTTTTCTATTCCTCCTGCCGACATTATGATTTTATTATGTCTTGAAGGTTGGAAACTATGCTTTCGCAACAGCAGTATATGAAAATGCGACTGCGAAAAGCAACCGAAATAATCGACACTATTAAACATAACAGACAAAACCGCAACAAGTGTATAAACATTTCCGAATTCCGAAAAAATTTTTATCCCCGACCAATAAAAGAGCGCGAAAAGATGTTTATTAAGCGAATAGATAAAACCGTATTTGAGCATTCGCGCCGGATATGGTATAATCGGAGCATAAAGAATCCGGAGTGTTATATGAACAATAAGAAACTGAATAACCTTCTTGCGGCTTTGCAGGAAGGGGATAACGAGGCCTTTTCCGAGATTTATCAAGGCACGGCGCAAACGGTGTTCGCATTTATACTTACGTACACGGGCAACAGGGCGGCCGCCGAGGACCTGACGCAGGACACCTTTATGAAGGTAAAAAAGAACGCGGACGGTTATAAGAAAGACACAAACGCCACGGCATGGCTGTTGCAGATTGCAAAGAATCTCGCGCTCAACTGGCTTAAAAAGCGCAAGAAAGAAACGCTTACCGACTTTGCAGACGACAAGGGGCAATACGGAAGCTACCGTCTCGAAAAGGACTATCCCGTACTCGACGCGGTAAGGCAGTGTCTGAAAGAGGAAGAACGGCAAATCGTACTTTTACATATCATAGCGGGCTACAAGCACAGGGAAATAGCGGCAATCACCGGCAAGCCGCTGGGGACGGTGCTGTGGACGTATAAAAGTTCTCTTGCCAAGCTCAAAGCGTGTTTGGAAAGTGAGGGGTCAAAATGAAAATGTCGGAAATCAAAAGAAATCTTAAAAACGAAGTTTCAAAAATGATGCCTGTCGAACAGGCTCGAAAAACGGAGGTTTTTGTTATGAAAAAGAAAAACAACTCTTCATTCAGGAAGATAATTGCCGGTACTGTCGCCGCTTGTCTTGTAGTGGCAATCGTAATAGCGGCGGTAGTTATCATCAACAACAACAAAGGGCCCGAGGCTACGACCAGCTATGTATCCATAGACATCAACCCGTCGGTAGAACTCGTGCTCGACAAGGACAACAAAGTAGTATCCTACCGTGCGGCCAACGACGACGCTCAGGTGCTGTTCGTGGGAGCTGAAAAGGAAGGTAAGGCCATAGTGGGCGCCGACGTCAGCACGGCAACCCAGAACCTGGTAAGCATAGCAATAGAATGCGGATACCTTTCGGAAGAAAACAACGCCGTTAACGTAACCGCCACCACAAGCGTGGACGCCAAGCTCGGTGAAATCGTGGAAAACGCCGTCAAGACGGCTGCCGGTACTTTGCAGGTAGCGGTAGGCGAAGGCGTTGACATCGTGCTCACTCACGAACTCGAAGTTTTAAAAGAGCAGAAGAAGGACAGCGACCTTTACGACAAGTATTATAAAGACCTGTCTCTCGGTAAATTCAAGCTCATGAAATCGGCCAGGGCGGGCGACCGTTCCATCACCATGGACGAAGCCGTCAAAATGACCGAGGATCAGCTTATCGCGGTAGTTAAGGAAAGCCACGAATATTACAAGAACAAACTCAGCGCGGCTGCCGAACTCGCCGTACTCGCGGCAGAATACGCTTACGAAGGCGTGCTTGCCACCATCGACGACGGAGCTTATTATCTCATCGCCGACAACAGAGCGGACGAAAGCCTTATAGGCGGAATATCCACGGGCGTGAAAGTAACCAAATATATACTTTACAGAAGCACTTACCGTACTTTGGATTATGCCGGCAAACTGATATCCGCTTATAACGAGAACCCGCTGTTCACCGACGAGGATATCACCCGTCTGACGGGCGTAACGCAGGAAGAAATCGACGCCTTCAAGGCGGACATGGACGAGTATGAGGAGCTTACCCGCGACAACATTCAGAAATACATCAAGAAGCTGTCCGCAGAAGCTGCAAAACTTTCGGAAGAAACGGCCGAATATGACGAAATTCAAATCAAAATCGACGTTGCTCTGCAGGTCAACGACGAGCTTAACAACAAGGCCGAATACGTAGGCAACGCAGACCTCAGCGTGGTAACCGGTTTATCCGGAGCTCTCGGCGAGATAAGCGAGTTCCTCAGCGGAGTAACCGTGCCCTCGTCGTCCGAACTTAAAGAAATGACTATTGCAAGCTACTACGACATACTCGAAAAGCTCGAAGCCAAATCCAATGAAATCATCGAGGATATGGACCTTACCGACGCCGAAAAACAGCTTGTAGCCGACGAACAGGCGAAGAACAGAGAAACCATAAACGAGGCCATGGCAACCATGAAAGCCGCCATCGAGGAAGCGGTAGCCGAAGCCAAAGCCGTATACGAAAAGGTTTACAACACCAGGATTCAGATTAACGCCGACGTCAACGTATCGGCAGGCGCATAAAAAAGACTGTTTGCTTAAAGTCCATATAACATTATATTTATTCCGAGAAGCTCCCTGAAAAGGGAGCTTTCTCGTTAAAGAGATTTTTTAGGATAATAAAAAAGCACCCTTTTCGGGTGCTTTCAGGTTATTCGTTTATTTGGATTTTTTAAGGGCTCTTCTCTGGGCCTTTCTCTTTGCGAGGATTTCCTTTTCGCCCGCGAAGATGCCTTTAAAGGTATTAAGGGGAACAATCCTCATCAGCTTGCCGCAGAAGCCTATGCCCGCGCCGGGAGTTATTGCGTGGAACCAACCCATAAGCCTTGCGATGCCGCCCACAATGATTCTGTGACGCTTATGACTGATGCGTCTTACGATAATCCTTGCCGCCGCTTCGGACGAAAGGCCTACGTTGGCGATAAGGTTGTCGGCGACTTTGGCTCTCTGATCGGCGCCGCCGTGCTCTTTGTTTCCGTAAATATCCGTTTTAACGGGGCCGGGAAGAACGTAACCTACGTACCAACCCTGACCTTGATATTCCTGCCTGATAACCTCGGACAGCGCGTAAGCGGCCGCTTTGGTAGAAGAATATATAGACTCGCCCGCAACGGGAAGCAGGGCGGAGGCCGAAGACACGTTCACGTAACCCGGAGTCGCGCTTTTCTGAAGAACGGGAATCATGGTTCTTGCGGCGTGAACGAGGCTTATATAGTTGGTGTTGATAGTCTTTTCTACCTCGCTGTCGGTAAGAGCGCAGATGTTGGCGAACGGGTGAATCATGCCCGCGTTGTTAATCATTATATCGGGAGCGAAGTCGGCAGCCGCGGTGGAAGCGAATTCCTCCCAGTTTTCCTTTTTGCTGATATCCATCGGATAAAACGAGAATTTGTCGCCAAGCTCCTGCTTCAAGGCTTCGAGCTTGCCTACGCTGCGCGCAACGCCAAGCACTCTGCACCCGTATTTGTTAACGAACAGTTTTGCCATATCCTTACCGATACCCGTGGAAACGCCGGTAATGATAACGTTTTTTCCAGAAATCCAGCTCATACTGAAAACTCCTTGATATAGTAATAATATTTAATACGCAGTTATTATAATCAAAAAAAATAAAAAAGTAAATCAAAAAAATAACAAATATGCAAAATTTTTAACAATTGCCGAAAAAGGCATAAAAATATACAAAAAGCACAAAAAAAGTTTTTAATTATGCCAATTATAGTCATAATTAAAGCGGTATGATTAAACCGAAAAAGAAAAAAGGAGAGGCAAAAAATGAAATTGTTTACTACCGAAAAATATCTTGACAAGTTTAATCGGACCGAAGCCTTTGCAAGAGAGAGGCAAGGCAGGACGTCTCCGACGGTGTGCCCGTGTTGCGGAGGAAGGGCGGTGGAAATACTGTTCGGCTTAAACGGCCTTGAACGGCCCGTCAGGGTATGTCTCGATTGCGGGCAGGAAATCAGGGACAGCTACGCATTTCTTAAAAACACCGACGAAAAATTCGTGCGTCACAGCGGATTGTACGTCAACCGCATATACCGTTTTTACGAAAGAAAAAAAGTCGGTCGGGAGGGTAAAAGGATTTTTGCCGTGCGGGCAAAATAACATATATCCTCACTTAAATAGACATCCGCGTATTTGCGGATGTTTATTTTAAAAAATCATTGCAATTTCGGCCGCGGTCGGGTATAATATACAAAAACCCCCAAAGGAGAAGAATTATGGATTTTAAAGGCAGCAAAACCGAAGCAAATCTGATGGCCGCGTTTGCAGGCGAAAGCCAGGCCAGAAACAAATACACATTTTACGCAAGCAAAGCAAAAAAGGAAGGGTACGAACAGATAGCCGCCCTGTTCCAGGATACGGCCGACAACGAGAAAGAGCATGCCAAACTGTGGTTTAAAGAGTTTCACGGCATAGGCACCACGCTCGAAAACCTTCTCGACGCCGCTGCGGGCGAAGCTTACGAGTGGACCGAGATGTACGCTCAGATGGCAAAAGAAGCCGAAGAAGAAGGCTTTACCGATATAGCGCGCAGGATGAGGCTTGTTGCCACGGTAGAGAAAGCCCACGAGGAAAGATACCGTGCTCTTGCCGAAAACGTCAAGGCGGGCAAGGTATTCAAAAAGGATGCCAAGGTGGTATGGGAATGCCGCAACTGCGGTTACCGCGTAGAAGGCGTTGCGGCGCCCGACAAGTGCCCCGCGTGCGACCATCCTCAGGCGTTTTTCATGGTAGAACCTAAAAATTATTAACCGACAGAGGATAAAAACGGCAGTAGCCCTGCCGTTTTTGTTAAGAAAAATGAAAAAAACCGCAGTAATTTTAACGCTTGCAGCCCTTATTTTCGGGTGTCTTTCCTTTACGGGTTGCGGAAAGGCGGACACGGGCGAATACGAGGAAATGCTTAAAGGAATGGAGCTTGTTTGGTACGACGAGTTCGAAGGCGCGGATTTCGACCGCTCGAAATGGGATTACGGATACATACCGGAAGAGGGATACACGGGAGTGCCCCGCAAAGGAGGCTTCTGGATAAACGACGCCGTAAGGGTAGAGGGCGGCAACATGATAATCACCACGGATTACCGCAAGGACGGCGAACTGGGCGAAGGTTGGTACTCGGGCGCGGTCGAAACAGTTTCAAAAAGCGATTCCGGAGTGTTGTTTTCCGCCACGTACGGCTATTTCGAAGTGCGCTGTAAAGTACCGCGTACTTACGGAGCCTGGTCGGCTTTCTGGATGATGCCCGTCGGCAATTTCAGAGACGACGTACCCGGTACGGGCACGGACGGCGCCGAAATCGACGTATTCGAGTCCCCGTTTTATTACGATCTGTTTCAACGTAACACCGTAAATCACGCGGTGCATTACGACGGCTACGGCGAAAATCTCAAATCCGCGGGCAAAACCGGTATAAAGGTAAGAAATCTTTACGACGAATTCCACACCTACGGAGTCGAGTGGACGGAAAGCTATTACAAGTTTTACGTCGACGGCGTGCTGACCTGGACGGTTTCGGACAAAGAGTACGAAAACAAAAAGGGCGAAACGGTAAAAGAGAATTGTATATCCCAAGCAGCGGAGTATCTTATACTTTCCAACGAGGTAGTGCAGCCCGACGTCGAGGGAGAAACCGCGGGCTGGTGCGGAGATCCCATGAAAAACGATTTAAACAAAAAGTACGAATTCGTAATAGATTACGTCAGGGTATACGCGCAAAAATAATTAAAAATCGATTATACAAAATAAGCGGCGACAAATTGCAATCTGTCGCCGCTTATGCTATAATTTTTAAAAACGCGCAGGAGAAAAAAATGAGCACACAGGCAGATTGCACGGCCGAAAGCCCGAATACGGCCCATTCCATTCAAATCAGCAAAAAGGCGGTAATAGTAGGTGCCGCCGTTGTTTTTTTACTGTATCTGATAGCGTGTATTCTAACCCTGGTACTTGAAAAAGGCAGTTATTTAAGGGACGAGACAGGGGCGATAATAAGCGGAACGTACGTAGAGGACGCTTCGCTCGAAGGCCTGAAATGGTGGCAGTATTTTGCGGCTCCCGTAATGATATTAAACCCTGCCGCCGATGGCTCGGGTACGGTATGGGCCATACTTTTTCTGCTTATCATAATCGGCGCGATATTTACGGCTCTTGACGAAAGCGGCATTTTAGTATATATGGTACAATGGTTAAACCACCGTTTCGGCGCAAAAAAACACATTTTGCTTTTTGTTCTGCCATTTACTTTCATGTTTCTCGGCTCCACGGCAGGTATGTTTGAGGAGCTTATTCCGCTTGTGCCCGTCGTGGTAATGCTGTGTTACGCCCTCGGTTGGGATTCGCTTACAGGCCTTGCCATAACCGTCCTCGCGTCGTGTTTCGGGTTTACCGCGGGCGTCGTAAATCCTTTTACGGTAGGAGTTGCGCAGACGCTGGGCGGCTTACAGATGTACTCGGGCATAGGGCTCAGGATACTCGTATTCGTAATCGCATACGCCGTTCTTATGGGCTTTTTGTATCCCTACGTCAGAAAAATTCAGAAGCAGCCTCAAAAATCGCCCGTATACGCGCAGGATCTCGAGCGCAAAGCTCAGATGGGCGTGATTATGAACGACTTTACCCCCGACGCGAAAAAGGGCAAGGCTCTTGTCTGGTTCGGGTGCTGGATGCTGGGCGTGGTTATATTTGCCCTGCTTGCCATCATTATAAACCGTTTCGTATACGAGGGCTTTGCCGATTACATCATGTACGTGACGCTTGTCATATACGTTGCCGCGGGCATAGGCGCATGCCTTATCTGCGGTCTCAGGGGCAAAACTCTTTTAAAACAGCTCGGTAAAGGCACGCTCACCCTTCTTCCGGCCGTGGCCATGATTCTTATCGCGGGCGGGATAAGATACATAATAGAGGAAGGGGACATTATGGATACCATTCTGTATCACGCCGTAAACGCGCTGGGAGGTGCGTCGCCTTTCGGAGGCACGCTGATAATATACGGGATTATATTCGTGTTCGAAATGTTCATACCGTCGGGGTCGGCCAAGGCTTTTCTGCTGATGCCCATGATATACGATATGATGGACCTTATGCTCATCGACAGGCAGGTAGCCGTACTGGCTTTTACCTTTGCCGACGGCTTTGCCAACGTGCTTCTGCCCACAAACGCAGGGCTTCTGCTCATACTCGGAATGACTGCCGTCGACTACGGAAAGTGGTTTAAATGGAGCATAAAAATACAGGGAACTCTTCTCGCAATAACAATAGGAATACTCGCGCTGGCGCAATTCGCGGTATACGCATAGGAGAAAAAATGAACAGCAAGGAAATAATAGCCAAAACTCAAAAGTACGGCGCAAATAATTACGCACCCAAAGAAGTCGTCATAATTAAAGGCGAAGGAGCCGTGGTATACGATCCGGAAGGCAGAAGATATTACGATATGCTCAGCGCGTATTCCGCGCTCAATTTCGGGCACTGTCATCCCGAAATAGCGGCGGCTGCCGAGGCGCAGCTGAAAAAGGTAACCCTTACGTCAAGGGCCTTTCACAACGAGCTGCTTTGCGAATTTTACGAAAGGCTGTCCCGTCTTACCGGCAAAGAAAAGATACTTCCCATGAATACGGGTGCAGAGGCCGTTGAAACCGCGCTCAAAACGGCTCGCAGATGGGGGGCGTTCAAAAAGGGAATACCTGACGGAAAGCAGGAAATTATAGTTGCGGGCAACAATTTCCACGGCCGAACCATAACCGTTATATCCGCCAGTACGGATCCTGTGGCCCGAAAAGGCTTCGGACCGTTCACTCCGGGGCTCAAAGTAATCGAATACGGAAAGGCCGCCGCTCTCGAAGAGGCCATAACGGAAAATACCGTCGCTTTTCTGGTAGAACCCATACAGGGCGAGGCGGGAATAATCGTACCGCCCGAGGGCTATTTGACTAAGGTACGCGAAATATGCACGCGGCACAACGTGCTAATGATGGCAGACGAGGTCCAGACGGGATTTGCCCGTACGGGAAAAATGTTCGCATGCGACCACGAAGGAGTAGTCCCCGACGTATACGTCCTCGGCAAAGCTCTGGGAGGCGGCATAATGCCCGTATCGGCCATAGCCGCCGACAGCGATATTATGGACGTTTTCGAACCGGGCTCTCACGGGTCCACCTTCGGGGGAAATCCCCTTGCCGCCGCCGTTTCCGTAAAAGCCATGGAAATTCTCGAACGCGACGACTATCCGCGCCTTGCCCGCGAAAAAGGCGAATACTTTATGCGCGGTCTCAAAAAAATCCGTTGTAAAGACATTGTGGACATCAGAGGAAAAGGGCTTCTGGTAGGCGTTGAATTTTCGCAAAACGCCGAAAAATACGTCAAAAAACTTATCGGCGGCGGAGTGCTTGCCAAGGAAACGCACGAAAAAACCGTGCGGTTTGCGCCGCCGCTGATAATAACCTACAAGCAGCTTGACGAGGCTTTAAATATCATATCAGAGGCTTTATCCGATTAAAAAGCACAGTAAAAAATGTTTTTTGTTAAAAGTTTTGTTTATTAAAAACGTTTTGAGCCGGACGGAAAGAGCTTTTTAAAAAGCAAACAAAAAAATAAGCGTACTTTTCGCCAAAAGATTTGACAAACGTAAATAATTAAACTATAATTACTATGCTAAAAATGTACCATTAGCCCAGCTGGATAGAGCGTCTGGCTACGGACCAGAAGGCCGGGGGTTCGAATCCCTCATGGTACGCCAGCAAAGCCGCGAATTATATCGCGGCTTTGTTTTTATTATGAAGGGCTACTCCCCCGAGGCTGACGCTATTAAGCAGCTGCTGATAATCGCTACTTAGTCGCAAAGCCTATTGCTTAAAATTTTACGGTTAAAGTGCACGGCGATTATCAAAAGATCATAAACCATATTTGCCGAGGCGGTAATACAGTAATAAAAAGCCCTCTTTCAAAGAGGGCTTTTAAGTTTTATAAGGTTATAACTCAAGATCGTTATCATCCAAGGTCCAACTTCTGACCATATTGTAGTTTTCCAAAAACTCATCGTATTCAGCCAGCTCTTCTGGCGTTTTGTCTTTGTAGTCATCCTTGGCGAAGAACGTATCATATTGATGGAGCAAGCCGACGAGAGAATAGAAATCGGATATGTAGTGCGTTATAGAGCTTTCAAAAACAAATGATTCAGTGGAAAGCCCTTCTCTTTGTAATTTCCACACTATTTCAACTTCTGAATGTGCGATATCGATATATATATTTTCAAACGTAATGTCAGAGGTATATCCTTTATGCCATGCTTTTTCATACTGCAACATATAATTTACAGAGAAGGTATTGTTTCGAGCAATAACCATTCCTTCTGAATCGGCAGACAAAGCAACGGGAGTTCCGTTCTTGACGCCTTTTTTGTATACGTCGTAAAAAATTTCGCATGTACGTTCGTTTTCAAAAAATACGGTAATGCGACTGTATGAATCTTTGCTTAAATACGATTCAACGGAGGTGAGGGCAGATTGGTTTTCAATGTCCTCGTTTGAAAGAGAATTCAAACAGGTCTTTACTTTGTTTTTTACTTTAAACGAATAATAAACAATATAGTTGTCTGTCGAAATATCGGGAGTTCCCAGAGTGTTTTCCACATCGCTCCGATACATGCCGCAATCGATTTTTTCTGCGACGTAATCGATTTTATTATAACCTATATAAACAGGCGATATTATCGAAACAATAGCCAGTACCACGGCGACAGCGCTTAATACATAAGAAGTTTTAAGCTTTTTGTCGGATAATTCCGTTTTATAATCAAGTTTTTTGCCCATGCCGATTTTAAAAAATACTATATCCGCAATTACGATAATTACTTGAGGTATAAGAATAATCAAACCTTGAGACAGGTCGTAAGCCTCGAAAATCAAATTGAATACAAATAATAAAATTAACGAGAAAAGGCAAAATAGCGCACTGCTGATAGCCACGGAATTCATGGTTTTCCTTTTTACGGGCGTTTTGATGCTTACGATACTGAATATAAGGTTGACTGCACAAAAAACAGCACATATAGCCGGATAAAAATAAGTTATTATCTGTGCATTGCCGTTAAACATGAATTGTACAATGATATTAACGGCGATAACTATAAATATAGAGGCTGCGGCGGCGATCCTTAGAAGCCAAAGCCTTCCCGACACCTCATTAGACTTAATCAGATCGGTAACGGTCAACGGCTCGTTTCCGTCAGATTCCGGTAAGGAAGTTGTGTCGTAAGTTAAACACTGTGCACCGCAAACGGGGCAAAACTTCATTTCCGTGGTCAGTTTTGCACCGCAGTTGACGCAAAATCTGGGGCCTTGCGCTTGTGGCGATTCACTTGTATCTGCGGTATTGCTTTCTTCAGCCGTCAAATTGTCGTCGGTAATTGCAGTCGGGTCGGATTGTGATTTTGAAAGTTTAACTATTGCAATAACGTACTGTATCATCAGATAAGGGGTTAGCACGATACCGAGAGCCAAACCGAGAATAGCATAAACAAATCTCATTAGCAGATCTTTGCGTCGTTTTTTCTTAACGACAACCACTATTTTACCGTCAACTTCCTTTCCCTTTTTCGCAATGAGCTTTTCCATTTTTCTGGACTTTCTGCCAATCATATAAGGTAAACCGCACAGCAAAAGAAGCCCTGCGATTCTCAGCCCGATGTCAGCGCCGCTCACGGCGGCAAAGAATACCCATCCTACAGCGTAAGAAATAGCGGATAAAACCAATTTTTTTATCAAATCTTTCATATTTGTTTGTTTGGGATAATAAACTTTTTTGCTCACAATACACCTCCGAAATTTACAATTTTTAAAGATAAATAATAAAAAGAGCTTTAATTAAATTATAACTCTATATTCGGAAAAAAGTCAACAAGGCGAAAGTTGAAAAAAAATAATAAAAACATAACTTTTTTGATTAACCAAGTTATAAAACGTCCGTTATTCTGAACCTCGCGTATTAAAAAGTTCAGCCGGTTGAGGCGGCGGAAAATATCCGAAAAGCGTTATAGCAAAGCCGACGTTTTAATGTCTTGCAAATCGAGTACTAGTTTTTGTTTTACGGATTTCAATGCGGTATTTAAATTTGGGGTTTATCCTCAGGTCCGCTTTCTGCGGAATAGCGGGTATCGAAGCCTTTGTTTTCGGCAGGGCGGAGCTCGTTGGGGAAGTAGGTATCCGTTTTCAGATCGTGCACCACTTTTTGCAGATGGTTGGTAAGCTCGTAAGGTTTTTCCAGGTCCCACAGCACGTGAGCATGGTTTTTGCTTTTAATGTAAATATCGCCCACGCCCAGGATTTTATCCGTCAATCCGACTTTGACGTTTACGCTTTCGATATCGGCATAGTATACGTTGGCTACGTCCAGGCCTATAAGGCCTGATTTGATTATGATGCGCGTATCTGTAAAGGCGTACTCGATATTTTTATGTTTTGCGCTGGCGGTAATCACGTTTGACAGCCACAGCCATACCGGAATAAGGTGTATGGCAAAAAATACGATAATAAAAACGCGGCCGAAAACAGGCATTTCGGAAAATGCGCCCGACACGGCGAGGGCGGTAATCGCGCCTCCGTCGAAAAGAAGCCATATAAGGGCAACGGGAAACATCTTGAAAAACTGCGCCAAAATAAATGCTTTTCTGTTCGGCTTACCGCGCCATATAATCTGTTCGCTGTCGGAAACGACGGATGAAATATCGTACGGGTCGGCGGTGCCGCCGAAATATTTTTCGTTAAATTTTGCCATAAAAAACTCCTTTATTCGGCCGATTTGCTTTCTTCCGGGCCTTTAAGTCTTCTGAAATAAAACTCTATTCTGTCCACGTAAACGCTCGAACCGTCCTCTTCGGTTTCGGATTGGAGGTAAGAGCTGATTTCTTCGAGATAAATCTGCTTGTCGTATTCGTCGATGCCCAGTTCTTCTGCGTATAGGAGGCACTCGGAAAGAATGAGGTAGTATTCCATTTTGAAATTGGCGTACAGCTTGGAATCGATAATCCCGTTGTCGAAATTTCTTTTCAGGGCCTTTCTTTCCTTTCTGGCCATTTCCAGCCATTTAAGGCTTTGGCTGTCGCCCAGATACTGCATGCAGACGAACATATTGCGGTACAGATAGGATTTGATAAGCGAAACCAGGCCGATGCTGTCGTTGTTTTCCTTACAGGGTGTGCTGTTTTCGAGCACTTCTATGTAGTTCATTGCCTTGTCGACTTCGCGGATACATTTCGTATACAGCGATTTTTTCATTTCGGGGGAGTGGTCGTCGTTCTCGGCAAACAGCATATAAGCATAGGTAAGGTGTTCGGAAAGAAACACTTTTGCCCATTCGTCGAAGGTGCCCGAGTCGTCGTCTTCGACGCAGTCGAAGTAGTCCTCGTAATCGTCGCGGAATCTGCCGAAGGTTTCACCGGTGATATAGGTTTTGCCGCTGTCGCTAGTGGTTTTGATGTTGTCGCACATAGCGAAAAAGGAAAGAGAAAGATTTACCGCAAGCGCGAGTTCCGACGAAAACTCGTGATGATGCATGCGTTTGAACTCTTTAAGTTCTGATTCTACTTTTTTACTGTCGCCGAACATATGTGCGGCCTGCATATAGAATATTATGTACTGCGCCAGTTCGTAGTCCGAACATTTTGAGCCGTATTCCGAGTAATGTAGCTGAATGATGTTATGTATCTGGTAGCGGTTGTTTATCAGATGCATTTTATTCTGGTCGACGGACATTTTCTGCCTGCTGATAAAATATTCGATAATGCCTTTTGCGAAGTCGTCGACGGAAGAGCAGTTTATGGGTTCCACGAAGGAGTTGTCGAAGTCGGAAGGAAGCACTACCTGTTCGGTGGCTTTGCGAACGCAGTGGACCTTTTTAGCGCCGTACGACGAGAACACGTAACCGAGCTCGAAAAACAGGTTGTTGCTTACGCCGCCGTCCTCTCTGTTCTGGAAAACGATAATGGCCTGGTTGCAGGTTTTGATTTGCTGAATAACGGTATCGCCTATGGACGCGAATTTGGAGTTATTGTCGGCGTTACCGCCGATGAAGCAGATATAATTGTATTCGTTTTCCAAAATGGATTTGACTTTGGTCGCCACTTCGTTACTGCCGCTCCAGCCTATAAACACTTTATCTTTCATAAATCCCCCGAATTATTTTAAAAAGTTTTCAATGTCATCGAGCGCCGCCTGAACGGCGTTAAAGCCCTGAGTTACGGGCAGACCGTCCATAAGAGCGTGATGAACGGAAATATCCAGAGTCATAAGCAGGCGGCCGTTTTCGGAAGAATATCTGCCCCAGGTAAGCCGCGGAATGCTTGTAGCCGATGCGTCTTTCATGTTATAAGGATTGCCTACCGCGCAGAAATCCGCCCACGGCATACAAGAGATATAAAACAGGTCCCGTCGGTCGGTTTTATTGAAGGACGGAGGCAGATTGCCTTTGCGTGCTTTTTCGATATTGTCGCGCGCGGTTTTGTAAAACCGCGAAAAGCCGTCTTCCATGGGGGTGGGGCAGGTCACTATGACGCCGCAATCGTTCATAACCACGAAGCTCGGGTCGATTTTATCGAACAGCACGACTTTTCCGTCGGGCATGATTCTGATGCGGAAATCCTCTATGCCGTTGAGGCGCTCGGAAACCACGTACAGGAAAGCCGTAAAGAAAGAGAGTTCGCGCTTTTTGCAAAATTCGACGAGATTTGTAACGTCCGTTCTCACCGCAATGTTGAAAACGGGGTGGTCATACGCCGAAAAGCATTCGTACAGCGCCTTTCTTTTCCAGGTATTGATGTCGATTTCTTTCATAAGCGGGTACCTGCTGCAAAAGTGTGATTCGTTATGACAATATATTAACACAAGGGTTGAGAAAAAGTCAATAAACGCCGTACAAACGGAAAAAATAAAGGCGCGGTTTTCCGCGCCTTTATTTTATTACGGTTAATCAATACCAGGCGCCGCCTTCGGCGGAGTCGCCCTGATAGGGACGGTGTCTTGCAACGAAAGTGCCGTCGGACTGACTGATTTTAATTTCGGTACCGCCGCGCTGTTCGATTTTATCGGCGATGCCCGCGTAAGCGAGGTAGTCGATGCTCATGCCGTACGTAAGGCGGATTTTCCGTCCGTTTTCGGCGGTAACTTCGAGCGCGTAGGTGTTGTAGTGGTCGTGCCCGCAGAACGTACCTATGCCGTTATGCGTAATCATGGTTTCGAACAGATTGCAGTCGTCTACGCCGGGGTAGGATTTTTCGCCTTTTTCGCCGGCAACTCCGTACAGATACTTGACGGAGGAATCGCTTTCACGGTATTTGGACCAGTAAAAGCCGTATTCGGTAAGCGGAATATGGAAGTAAACGGTATTTTTGACTTCGGGGTCGGACATGCCGTTATCGGCGTTGATTTTGGTAAGACGGTCTATTTCGGAGGCGTACCAGTTAATCTGCTCGTCTTTGATATTGTCGTATTTCCAGGCTATTCCGAAGTAGTCGCCGTCGGTATAGGAATGCGAGTCGACGGTAACTACGGAGTGAATTATTTTACCGTTTTTGTCCTTTACTATAATCATATCGTTACCGTAGCCGGGCAGATTTTCGGGGCCGCGTCTGAACAGGCAACGGGTCCACTTCGGGTCCTCGTAGAAATTACTGATATCCTCTCTGTCGTAAAGGCTGTAAATTTCGGTATCGTGGTTTCCGAAAGTCAGTGTCCAATAAACGCCGAGTTTCTCCATAAGCGAAGCAAACATTTCGGCTTCGCGCTTATTGTTCAGCGTGCCCGCCTGAAAAGGAACGGGATACGCGATGTCTCCCGTAACCACTACGAGGTCGGGTTTAACCCGATACACTATTTCGCTTACGGCTTCCAGGGCCCAGCGGTCCTTATTTGCCGAAAATGCGCCCGCGCCCAGATGCACGTCGGTAAACTGCAATACTCTGAAATCGCTGTCGTCGGTAGCGGTAAACGCGTAATAGCCGGCCGTTTCGTCGTAAGAGAGGGTATAAGGGCTTTGATAATCGGCCGCGTCCAGGCCGTCGATGAAATCGAAGTTGCCTTTATAACCCGCGAACGAGCAGACGGAGCAGATTGCGAAGAACAGAACGAGCACTCCCGCAACGCAGCCCGTTACGATAAGATTTTTCTTTTTGCGGCGGCTTTTCTGTTCGGGCGTCATGTCTTTACGGCGCGTTCTTTTCTTTTTTCCGGGTTCCTCTCTGAAAAAGTCGCCCGCTGCCAGCAAATCTATTCGCTCCTGTTCGGCACCGGTTCCCGTCGGAGCGGAAAGGTTGTTTTCACTCATTTTGTAGTTCCTCCTTATATTCTGTAAAAAAAACTTCTATGCCGTGCCGTGCGGCAAGGGTTTTGATATCCGTTCTGATTTTTATTTTTTCTTCCTCGGACGTATCCGCTTTAAAATCGATAGCCACAAGGGCGTGGGCGTAATTTTTACCGAGGTCGTAAAGGTTAATTCCGTACTTTTGTATTTTGTCGAAAGAAAGGCAGACCTTTTCCAGTCCGCGCGTACGCCTTTCGTCCTTAGCCCCCGCGATTTTCATAAAGGAATCTTTGGCGAGCTTGAAGCCCTCGGCAACGAACAGCGCGCTTATGACGAGGCCTGCCGCGGCGTCGGCGGGGAAGGCGATATATCTCGAAAGAAACAGCCCGGTCAGCGCAAACAGCGTGACGAAAGTATCTATTACGTTATCCAGCGCCTGAGCCTTCATGAGTTCGGAGCCGAAAACCTTATAGGTTTTGGCGCAAACCGCGGCAAGAGCGACCTTTACGGGTACGGTAGAGGCGATTATTATAAACTGCGTCCAGGCAAAAGTAACCACGGGGTGATAGAAAAATCTGTCCAGGGCGGAGTAAGCGAAGGCCGCGCCCACCGCCATAACCGCGACGGACATGATAAGGGTAACGGCGTATTCTACGCGCCCCAGCCCGAAAGGATATTTTTGGTCGGGCTTTCTGTCCGAGACCTTGAAGCCTGCGGCCGCGCCCGCGCCTCCGACGACGTCTCCCAGGTTGTTGAATCCGTCCGACAGAACGGCGATGCTGCCGGTATAAAGTCCTACCAGCGTCTTGGTAACGCCCAGCACGAAATTTGCTGCGGCGGAAGCCGAAGACACGGCGATTTTAATGCGAGTTTCTTTACTGTGGCGGTTCATCATGCTTATTCGCGTTCAGCGTGGTTACATATTAAATCTATTATATTTTACTTAACGTATTCGGCAGTTGTCAAGAGTAAATATTTCAAAAGCCCGAAAGGGCGTTAAAATGGAGGAAATTAATTGCGCGCGCGTGCACATCTTGTCAAAAAATTGACACGAAGCACCCCGAAGTGATATATTTTTATTGATACACAAACAAAGGAGAGTTTTCTATGAAACAAGATATGATAGCAATACTCGATTTGGGCGGCGAAAACAATTCCGCTCTTGCCCGCGAGATTCGCGCCCTGGGAGTATACAGCGAGATATACGCGCACGACGTATCGGCCGACTTTCTCAAAAACGCGGCCAACCTCAAAGGCATAATACTTAACGGCGGCCCCAACAACGTGGTTGACGGAAAGGAAATAGACGTTGACGCCTCGGTATACGAAATAGGCGTACCCGTTGCGTCCATAGGCCACAAGAAGGCAAAATGCGCAGAAATAGCCTCGGACGAACTTCGTTCGTTCGTGTTCGGCACCTGTAAGTGCAGCGCAAACTGGAATATGGAAAACTTCATAGCCGACCAGGTTGAACTTCTCAAAAAGCAGATAGGCGACAAAAAGGTGCTTTTAGCGCTTTCGGGCGGAGTGGACAGTTCGGTGGTTGCCGCGCTGCTCATAAAGGCAATAGGCAAGCAGCTTGTCTGCGTGCACGTAAATCACGGTCTGCTCAGAAAGGGCGAACCCGAACAGGTAATAAAGGTGTTCAGGGAGCAGATGGGAGCGACGCTTATATATTCGGACAGCGTGGACAGGTTCCTTGACAAGCTCGCAGGAGTAAGCGATCCCGAGCAAAAGAGAAAGATTATCGGCGCCGAATTCATCAGGGTATTCGAGGAAGAGGCGCGCAAACTCGACGGAATAGACTTTCTGGCGCAGGGCACGATATATCCCGACATAGTGGAAAGCGGTACCAAGACCAACAAGACGGTAAAATCGCACCATAACGTGGGCGGACTTCCCGACGACCTTAAATTCGAACTTGTCGAGCCTCTCAAATATCTGTTCAAGGACGAAGTAAGAGCCTGCGGTAAGGCACTCGGGCTGCCCGACGATATGGTATACCGTCAGCCCTTCCCGGGGCCCGGCCTCGGAGTAAGGTGTCTGGGCGCGATAACGCGCGACAGACTCGAAGCCGTGCGCGAATCGGACGCCATACTGCGCGAGGAATTCGCCAAGGCGGGCCTGCAGGGCAAAGTATGGCAGTATTTCACCCTGATACCCGATACCAAGTCCGTAGGCGTTAAGGACAACGCCCGTTCCTACGAATGGCCCGTCGTAATACGCGCCGTGAACACGGTAGACGCCATGACGGCCACCATAGAGCATATCGACTGGCCGATTCTGGATAAAATAACCAACAGAATAATTACCGAAGTCAAGGGAGTAAACAGAGTTTGCTACGACCTGACTCCCAAGCCCACGGGTACCATCGAATGGGAATAAACGGCCGAATTCGGGTTGCAGAGGGGTAAAAGCAGCAAACCGACAAGGGGGAAAAATGGGACTTACCAAATTCGAAAGGGCTCAGGTCAAGGCAATCGAATTTTGTGCCAACCGGGTCGAAACCACGTATTATCCTCTTCTCGCAAAGAGGTATAAAGGGTTGGAAAAACAAAAAGATCTGCGCTATGCGCCCGAAGGGAAAAGGGCTTTTCTCGACATAATCCGAAAGGCCGACGCTTCCGAAGCGGCGGCTGAAAGGCCCCTTCTGTTTTATATACACGGCGGCGGCTGGGCGTCAGGTCTCAGACGCTTACGCAGGTTTTATTGTTATCATTGGGCAGATAAAGGTTATATTTGTGCAAACGTGGGGTACGATTACGCTTTGGACGCAAAGCATCCCGACCATATAAAACAGCTTTTCAAGGCCATGGAATACGTGCTTGACCGCGCGGAGGAACTGGGCATAGACGCAAACAGAATAGTGCTGGGAGGCGAGTCCGCAGGCGGACATCTCGCCGCGCTTATGGCGGCTATAGCCACCCATCCCGAACTGTACGAGCTGATAGGTATCGATTTTAAATATAAAAGCCGTTTTACTCCTGCGGCCTGTCTGCTGCTCAGCGGAATATACGAGCCTTTCCGCGCTGCGGAAACGGGCTTTCCGTTTATATGGGTTTATACGCGCGCGTTTCTGGGTTACAGCCGCAAGGAGTGCGAAGAGGCCGATACTGCCGTTTTAAACAGGACCTGCGCGCCCGAGCTGTACGCGGATTCGGCTTTTCCGCCCTCGTTTATAATAGGTTCGGTAAAGGATAAGCTGTTGCCGGAGTCTTACTCGCTTCGCGCCAGGCTCCGAGCGGCGGGCGTTCCGTGCGAACTGTTCGTATGCAAGGGCATAAACGGCATGCACGCGGCCGCGCTCGATACCGTGCACGGAAAGTGGGGTAAGGAGTGTTTTGAAAAGGCTGCGGAATTTATGCAAACGGTATTTAATAAGTAAAAAAAGCCCCGCCGTCGGCGGGGCTTTAAATTACGCGTTGTTTTCCGCGGGCGATTCTTGCGCGGGAAGAGGTGCGTGCACGTCCACCTTTTCCATATCGTCCCAGCTTCCGAAATTTTCACCGGCCTTGACGGCAAGAGCTTTGAGGCGCGGTTTTTTGCTTAATATAAGGTTAAGTATAAATCCCGACAGCAGCGCGGCTATGCTGAGCGTCCAACCGGTTACGTTGGCAAAAACGCTGTATCCCTGATACAGTCCGCCGTTTCTGAACAGGCTTATCATGTTCATAACGCAAAGTATCGCCAGTGTAGCGGGAGCGATAACCTTGATTGTGGAAACAAACCACCATTTCGGCATTTTAAATTTAAGGGTATTTTTATTTATTTCGTCCAGCACTTTTACGGGGTTGAAGAACCACCCTACGAGTACGCATTCCATAACGCCTACGATAAGCAGGTTATACTGATTGGTCCAGTTGTCCACTATATCCAGCCACGCGACGCCCGCGCCCGTAATGTAAACTACGGAAATCGCTCCCGCGATAAGCACGATTTTCCTTGTGGTTTTTTTCTTGCTTACGCCGAACTTGTCCGAGATGGCTGCCGAAATACCCTCGACTATGGAGAAGGCCGAATCTATGGTAAGGGTAACCAGCATAAGATAGAAGAAAACTCCGAACATGGCGTTAAGCCAGCCTATATCGGTAAGCTGAACTATTGCCATGGGATAAATAATAAAGGCAGTGGTTATACCCGAAGCCGACATATCGTCTACGGTCATGCCGCAGCCGTACATCGTGGTAAACAGCACGATGCCCGACAGAACGCTTGTAAGAAAATCGGAAACGCCTATGATAAGGGCGTCGGAAACGATATTGGATTTTTTATCCAGGAAGGAACCGTATGCCACCATTATCGCCATCATAATGGACATGCTGTAAAAGGCCTGTCCTATGGCGTCAACCCACAGAGTGGGGTTTTTGAACGCGGCCGCTTTGGGGATGAACAGCGCGCTCATGGCGGCGGCGGTATTGTCCATGGTAAAGCCTCTCACGGCGAGAATCAGCAATAAAATTACGGGGATAAACACGGTGTATTTGACCACTTTGGAAACCGAGCTTGCGCCGTCGCGTATGCAGTAATATATGGCCAGCCAGCTTATTATCAGGCACAGCAGCAGCAGTACGGGGATATTGCCGCCCGCGCCCGCAAACGAAGTCGAGCCCGTCATACCCACGGCCTCCGCCCACAGGTTGCTTGCGTCGGCAAGTCCGTCGGGTGCGCCCGTCATTCCGGCAAATTTATAGCTTAAAAGGCACATCATTATTACCCATGCGAAAACGGCGGCGTAATAGGTTACGATAAGAAATGCGTTTGCGGTAGCCGCCCAGCCTATGAATTCGCCTTTTCCGTTAATGCCTTTAAGGGCTACGGGTATACCCGAGCGCATTCTTCTTCCGACGGCAAGTTCCATCATAAGCAGAGGCAGGGCGATAACCAGCATGGCAAGAACGTAAGCCAGCAGGAAAGAGCCGCCGCCGTGCTTAGCCGCAAGACCGGGAAAACGCCAGGCGTTTCCCAGGCCGACCGCCGAACCTATGGAGGCAAGAATAAAGGTAAATCTCGAAGGCCATTTTTCTCTCATACCGATCTCCTGAAAATAGGGAAATAAATAATAATATAGTTTATATAAAAAATGACAAAAGAGCAAGCAAAAAGCAAAAAGCATTAAAAAAAACGGCCTTTGCGCCGCTTTTTTTATTTTTTGTAATCCGTGCTCACTTCAGTGCAGTTGGATTTTACTCCGCAGTGAGGGCAGGTCAGAAGCCTTGTCGTCGGGGTATGTCTTCCCAAAGTCTGTTTAAAGGAAATGCCGAAAACGTGTCCGCATAATGGGCAGAGATATTTCACCGATTTGAGGTAATACAGAGTAAGCGCCGCGCAGATGATAACGGCAGGCACGTAGCCCGCGGCAAGCCAGGCCCAGCTTTTAAACCAGGCGGCAAGCGCGATGCCCGCAATCTGAACGAGGTCGGCCGCAATACCCCAGGCCAGCATTACCGCGTGAGTTTTTTTAAGGGATTTCTTATTCAGAAGTTCGCTTACCGTAAGAACGGCGTCGTCGGACAGTTCGTTATTTTGTATGCGCGAGCAAAGCAAATTGATTTTTTGCAATTTGCGTTCGTTTTTACTGAGTTCCTCTTTGGTTTTAAGGGCCTGCGCGTGAAGGAAGTCCGAAAGCAGCGACGTTTTGTTTTCGGACGTAAGCAGTTTTCTGATTTCGCCGAGCGAGAGGCCCAGCGCTTTGTAAGAGCAAATGAGTTTTAAAGCGAACAGTTCGCTTTCGCCGTAAAGTCTGCGGTTGCCTTCCGAATAGGCCACGGGCTTTAAAAGGCCTTGCTTGTCGTAAAACTGTACCGTCCGTACGCTGACTTCGCAGAACGAGGCGAGTTCGCCCGAAGAATATTGTTTTTCCATAAAAATTACCTCCTGATAAGGCTACTTTACAACATTACGCAAGGTAACGAGCAAGCGATTTTGACACGAATTTTAAAAATTATGCAAATTTTCAGAAAATAAAATAACAAGTCAGGGTAAGAAGAGCCAGAACGGAAAAATTGAACGCGTGGAAACACAGCAGGTATTTTCCTGCCTTACCGGGCTGATAAAGGCAGAACTGTTTGAATGTTATAAGGCTTGCAAGCGAGGAAACCAAGCTGCCCACGCCGCCGATGTTTACCGCCACCAGAAGGGGGGCGTAGTTATCGGTAAATCCCGACAGCAGAACGGCCGAAGGCACGTTGCTTATAAACTGACAGCATACCACGCCGGTAAGCAGTACGTCCTTTTGCAAAAGTCCTTCGAAAAAGGCCCTTACTTCGGGGATTCTGGCGAGGTTTCCCGAAAATATAAAAAACATACAAAAGGTCAGAAGCAGCACATAATCTACTTTAAGCAGCGCATCGCGGTCCATAAACAGCAGAATCGGTATAAATAAAAGGCCCGTCCAATAAGGGACCACCCTGAAAACTATTATTATCGCGTAAGCAAACATAATAAAATACACGACGGCTTTTTTTATGTCCAGTTTTTTGATGAATTCGTTTTCGAACTCGAAGGATTCTTTTTTGATAAAAGCGCAGCACAGCGCGAGAACGGCAACCGCAATAAGAGTCGGCAGCCACATAATACCGAAGAATTCGGCCGTGGGCACGGAAAAGAAATTGTAAATATAAAGGTTCTGCGGGTTGCCGAACGGGGTAAGCATGCCTCCGAGGTTAGCCGAGGCCGTCTGCAATATAAATGTAGGCATCATAAATTTTTCCTTTCCCGTCGAGGAAAGGACTATATAGCCGAGCGGAAGAAAGGTCAGCAGAGCCATATCGTTGGCGATAAGCATGGAAGCGAAATAGGTTACGAACACGAGGGCGGTAATCGCCGCGCGCGTGTTTTTGAACAGTACTATTATTTTGCGCGCCAGTATACGGAAAAACATGATGTTTCTCAGCGCGCAGATGACGGCCAGCATGCAAAACAGGCTTACCAGAGTTTTAAGGTCGAAATAACCCGCGTACAGCGAGTCGGGCGGCACGATGAAGCATGAAACGGCCGCGCACAGCGCGGCAATCACGAAAACGGTGTTGCGCCTTACAAAAAGGCCGGTTTTTTTAAGAAAGGTCCAGAACCCGAAATGCATACAATCTCCTTAAACGATATATGATTTTAGCACCGAAAAGGAAAATAGTCAAACAAACTTCAAACAAAAATGCGCCCCTTTTGGGGCGCATGCCTGTTATTTTAAAATTTATTGTTTAACCCATATGAACGAGTCTCCGTCCGCCTGAGAGACATAACAGGAAGAGGGCAGAACGGCTTCTCCGCCGTTGACCGTGGCGGATTTTGTCTGAGTGTAAGTTAGGGTAAAGGTTTTGCCGTTCGGATAAACGGCTTCATGAGAGGTTAAGGTCAGGTCAGCCGCGTCGGCAGCATGTACGTTTACGACCGCGTCGGGGGATTCGCAGTTAATCTCCGCGGCAAGGTTGCCGTTGACGTTAAGCGTACCGTTGACGGTGAAAACTGCATCGTTATTTCCGTCAGCGCCGTTCGGGAGGTAGGGATAATGCAATCTGGGCGAGCCTGCGAAAACGAGTCCTGCTTCGGAAGAGAAGTCCTCGACGAAGGTGCTGTCGTAGGTAATAATAGAACCCGTAAGTTTCTGATTGAGCGAAATTATATTAAGTACTGCGTCCTCGGCCACGTTGAGCGAAGCTCCGGGCATGATTTTGTACATCTGTCGGAGATTGTACTCGCCGTCGCGCAGAGTGATTGAAGAATAGGTATAAGGAATTCCCAGGAAGACGCCCGAAGTACCTATAATGTTCATTATGTTAAGCGGGTTATCTTTGCCTCCGCCGTAAATATCGAGCGTAGTGCGGAATTCGTATTCGGGTTCGTAGGAAGCGGTTTCGGGACTGTATCTCGGGTTGGCAATCCTTGTGGTTTTCTTGACTACCTTTCCGCCTTCCGAAAGCGAGATTATACCGTCGGTGCCGATAACGGCTACCAGAGCCTCGTTATACGTGCCGCCGGCGTAAAGCATGGCGTAAACCTTTTCGGCAGAGCCGTAATTAATAACGTATTCGGTAAGTATATTTGGAGCTTCGAAGATATTGAAAGGAGCAATCCCGCGGGAATACACGTTGTTGGAGTTTGTGCCGCCTCTGTAATCCTTGACTGTGAACGGAAGTCTTGCTTCGGCGCCGTCAAACAATTCGGTTTTACCGTTGCCCTCGATATAGCCGTTGCAGTCCAGAACGCCGTATACGCTGATAATACCGTCGAGGTTTATGACCGCGCAGTAGGAAGACGTATGTCCCTGATACGGCTGATTCGACCGGGCAAAGCCCGTTATACCGCCTACCGAAAGCATTCCTCTGACGACCAGAGAGGCGTTTTCGGGAATTACCAGCGAGAGAATGTTGTAAGAAAGGTCGGGATATTCTCTGTCGGTATCTGTGCCGCCTTTGGCTCTGCCGTATTTGCCCAGCGCGTAGGGGAGATGCAGGGTCACTCCCTGAGGAACGGTATAAGCACCGGCGGGCAAAACGTGCCCGTCGGGATTATAAACCATATACATATCGCCGGAAGTCATGTCGCCGAGGTAATCGAAAGCCGATGCGACGTCGTAAAAATATCTGTCGTCGGCCCGAGCCACGGCGGGAATGAACATTCCCGTCACCGCCCACAGATCGCTGCGGCCGTCTATAACCGTACAGTCTGCCGATGCGGCTCCCTGCGTCGAGGCCCAACCCGCACAGGCGAACTTGCCTTCCTTGCCGGCATATATTCCCTCGAATTCGGTGGGCAGAGCCGTAACGGACGACAGCAAAGTGCCGTGTTCGAGCGACAGGGTGACGGTTTCGGAATAGTGGAAAGTAACTTCGTAAACTTCCTGTTCTGTAGCAAAGAAATATCTGACGTCGCAGTCGAGAGCGGATACCTCGAAAGTATAGTTGTTTCCGCCCGAAACGGGAGCGGTGGTTAAGGCTTCGAATTTGACAAAGCCCTGTTCTTTATCCGAAGCGTATTCCACGTACATATACGAGGTAGAGCCCGTAGGGGCGAATACGGTCACGGTAAAGCCGTCGTGAGAAACGTAAGACGGCGGCGGAGCAACAAGCCCGAAGCCGTCGATAACGTCGTTCAAATCCGATACATATTCAACCGAATACGGGTTTTCGGGAGTCGTTTCGTACGAATAAACAATGTAATAAGTTTTCTGACTATCAAATACGAAGGCAGGTTTGTCGGCAAGCAGAGCGTTATATTCCGCTCCGCCTTTTTCTATCGCCCTGTCGGCAGGCAGAGAACTGTCGGTAAGGGCAAACAGGGTTTTGCCGTCTTTTTCGTACGTTACGGGCGAATAAGATTTACCTTCAAGAACAAAGGGGAGTGCCTCGAAACCGCCTACGAAAGCAACGTTGTTGATATAATCCGACGAGGTGGGAATTTTGGCCGTAACGGGATTTCCCTCGTAGTCATAATAAGTTCCGTCGTATACGGATACCGCGTAATTCAGACCCTGAACGTAAATGCTCGAAGTGGCTGTAATTACAAATTCGTACATGCAGTAGGAAACGCCGTCGACTTCGCCTATGCTTCTGTAAAGAAGTATTTCGTCGTTGACTTTGACCACGGGCACGAACTCGGCGCCGTCCGCGCCTTTCGCGTAGAATCTTACCGTGGAGCCGTATTCAAACGAAGTCGCGTCGATGATAAAGTCGGCATTGTCGACAGAGGCAATCACAAACAGTTGTCCGAGTCGGAGGTTTTCTGCGGCCACGGGTTCGTCGGAGGTGAATTCTAGAGAGTAGAAACCGTCGCTGTCGGGGGTGAGCTCTGAGCCGGCGTATGTAACCGTCATATCCTCGGCGTAAACACCCTCGCGCTTTATGAGTCTGAATTTCTGCGAAGGGCTGTCATACCTGCCCGAAACCGAGTTAAGAGGGCTGCCGTCCTCGTCGACGGCGTAAACGAATTCGTTATCGGGAAGGGCGACGGTATAGATTCTGGCCTGTTCGGAAAACTCGGGATAAAACGTAGTATCGCTCAGGATGGGTGTTTGGGTAAGGTCTTTATCCCAGCCCTTAAAAGTATAAACGGTGGTATTGTCCGTATTTTTTATAGGCGTGCGGTCGTTGTATTCGGCAAACGCTCCGTGTTCGACGCGGATTCTTACCGTAAAAGTGGGGCATTGGAAGGTCACTGTGTGCATGACGGGCGACCAGACGACGTTGAATACGGTATCCTGCGTAATAGGCTCGGCAAAGGACCTGTCCCATGTATATATTACGTAAGGGGTGCCGTCGGGATAAGTTTTACTGGGTATTCCGCCCTTTTCGTTGTCGTAAAGGACTATATCTCCGTGTTCGACCTCGGTGGAGTACAGCAGAGTATCATCGTTCATGAATTTTACGGTGTAAGATTTGATTTTCCATACGGCGGCAACGTCTATATTATCGCCTACTTTGAACGATTCGCCCGCCGCAAGGACCTTATCGGCAACCTGCCAGCCAACGAATTCGTATCCTTCCTCGGCGTTCGGGGGCGACGGCAAGGCGTAGCTGTCGCCTTGCCGCACCTCGGTAGAATACATCAGCTCTCCGTCGTTGTAAAAGGAAACGGTATAAGTCTTTTTAGTACAGGCGGTCAGAAGCCCGGCAGAAAGCGCGAGGACGGCCGCCAGAACGATTATCAAAAAACGGTATTTTTTCATAAACCCTCCGATATAGTTATATATCAAACCAAGTATAGCAAATAAGGAAAAACAGGTCAAGCGGGGAAAGTGCCCGAAATATAGGTAAAAAAAGGCACCAAAGTCAGCAAAGCCGAATAAAATGTTAAAAAGGAAGTGAACTATGAAAGAAACGGCTTATTATAACGGCAAAACCGCGCGTCTTGCCCGTCTGCGCGTACCGGCAACGGACAGGGCGTTTTATTTCGGCGACGGCGTATATGACGCGGCATACGGCCGAAACGGCAGAATACATGCGCTTGACGAGCATATCGACAGATTTTTCGGAAGTGCCGAAGCGGTGGGCATAACCGTGCCCGAAAGCAAGGCGGGCATAAAGGAAATAATAACCCGGCTGGCCGTCCGTTCGCCGCTGAAAGATCAATTTGTCTATTTTCAGGTCAGCAGGGGAAGCGGCATACGCGAGCATTCCTACCCCGACGGAGTAAAGGGCAATCTGTTCGTAATGGTAAAAGAGGGCAAAATCCGGAACGTAAATCTTCCCGTGAAACTGATAACGGTAAAAGATACCCGTTTTTTGCATTGCAACGTCAAATCGCTCAACCTTCTGCCCTCGGTGATGGCCGCCAAGGCGGCGGAGCGCGAGGGCTGCGACGAGGCCGTATTCGTAAGAGACGGGGCGGTAACCGAGTGTTCTCACAGCAATATATTCGTTTTAAAAGAGGGCAGACTGATAACGGCGCCGGCCGACAACCGTATTCTGGCGGGTGTATGCAGGGCGCATCTGCTGCGGCTATGCGAAAAAGAAGGAATACCTGCCGAGGAGCGTGAGTATTCCGAAGCAGAACTGTACGAAGCCGACGAAATCCTGCTTACCAGTGCGGGGTCGTTCTGTCTGCGTGCGAGCGAGCTTAACAAAAAGCCTGTCGGAATGAAGGACGAAAACCTCGCGAGGTTTTTGCAACAGGCGCTTGTAGCCGAGTTTGAAGAAGCGGTAAATCCGCAACAATCCAAAGTTTAAACGTTAAAACGGATTATTAAAACAGTGAATGTGTATATTTAACGGTGAAAGAGTAAAAGCGGAAATCGATTTAAGCGCAGTGGATTATAACTTTTCCGTTATAAGGAGCAAGGCTTGCGGCGCCAGGGTAATGGCGGTCGTTAAGGCCGATGCGTACGGGCACGGAGCCGAGCAAATCGCGCGATTTTTACAGGCCAAGGCGGACTTTTTCGGCGTTGCCGGCGTAAGCGAGGGCGCAAAGTTAAGAGAAGCAGGCATAAAAAATCCCGTGCTGGTGCTAGGTTGCACCCCCGAAAACATGATAAACAGCCTTATAGATTACGATTTGTCCGCCACCGTTAATTCGCTTTCCACGGCCGAAAAGCTGTCTGCCGCGGCGTTAAAGCGAAAAACAAAAGTTAAAGTGCACCTTGCCGTGGATACGGGCATGACGAGGCTGGGATTCGATAGGAGGGATTACTTCGGCATAGCGAAAGCGTTGCAGACCGAAGGGCTGGAGCCCGAGGGGATATTCACTCACTTCGCTTCGGCCGACACGGACGCGCACTCGCTGCTGAGGCAGAAAGCCGCTTTTGACGATTTGCTTAAAAAGCTGAGCGATGACGGAGTGAGTGCGGGCGTTACCCATGCGGCCAACAGCGCGGCGCTGCTGACGGAAGGTAATTGCGGATACGGAATGGTCAGGGCGGGGCTGGCACTGTACGGAGTCAGCCCGTTTTCCGATAAAGGCAATTCGGGACTGAAAGAGGTTATGAGCATGAAGGCGCGGATAGTTCAGATAAAAAAAGTGCCTTCGGGCACGGAAATAGGCTACGGCGGCACATTTGTCACAAAGCGGCCCTCCCTGATAGCTACCGTTTCGGCGGGTTATGCCGACGGGTATCCTTGGCGGCTTTCGAACACGGGCAGAATACTTGTGAAAGGAAGATACGCTCCCGTAGCGGGTCGGATATGTATGGACCAGTTCATGGCGGACGTAAGCGAAATCGACGGAGTTGACGAGGGCGACGAAGCGGTGCTTGCGGGCTGTCAGGGCGGCAGGCGCATAACTATGGCCGAAATCGCGCGCGAGGCGGGCAGCACGGTATACGAACAGCTTTGCAGAACGGGCGCGCGAGTACCCAGGATATACCTTAAAAACTGACGGATATACGGCCGAAAATACAACACGGGCTGAAAGCAGAAGAAATCATTTGAGTTTTTTTACGATGTAAAGTCTGACGTCCGAAGGTTGTTTGCTTATTTTAAGGGAGCCGTCCAGAACCACCTTATCTCCGTCCAGACAGAAGTCGCGGGGCGAGGACAGAACGAGTTCGGCTTCGCTTATCTTGCAAAAATGCATATTGCGCGAATCGTACGGTTTCGAAAAACCGATAAAAAACGCGCGGAAAAAGGGAAAGAATATTTTTATTTTGTTTAAGAGACTGTTTTTTCCGGGGCTTTTGACGGTAAGCAGATACAAGTCCGAGGTGTCTTTGTAAATGCGGTTGAAATTAAACCCGAAGCACCTCGAAGAATCGATAAACATAATCAGAGTAAAGCTGTCCGAATACGTTTTATCTCCCACGCGCAAGGTTGCGGGGATATTGTGGACCTTGTACGCGCCCACGACCTTGGCCAGATAGGCGAAAATCTTGAACTTCTTTTTAGCGGAAGCCGAAACGGAATAGCCGATAGAGGTAAACGAACCCGCTGCGGCAACGTACGAGAAGCATCGTCCGCCGATATTTCCTATAAAGGCTTTCGGGGTCATGGGGGCGCCTTTTTTATGAGTTTTGGCCGTTTCGTTAAATGTACCGCACGGGACGTAATAAAGCGTAACGGGCAGCCCCCTGCACAGATTAAGAGCCTGACTCAGAGTGCCGTCGCCTCCGCACACGGCGATTTTGTCGTAGCCGTGCGGGGACCACGTGTCGGACGGCTTTCGGATATAAAAGAAATCGGCCTTGTCCTCCGGGAAGGCTCGGACAAGCGCCTGCGGATTAACTTTATCCGAATTGCCGCTCAGTTGATTGATGACGAATAAGATGCTCATAGCTCCTCGCAATAATATTATTATACAATCGGGCGCAAAAAAAAGCAAATGCAAAAAGCCGCCTTTTTTACAGGCGGCTGTTTTGCGAAATTAAACAAATCGGACGTTGATTGTATTTTTTCTGCCGTTAAACATCGGATTTTAACGCTATGCGAGTTTTACAACCGAAATGCCCGCCGAAGTAAGGCCTGCCTGCGCGCCCGAAACGTTTTTAATATCGAGCGTGGCAAGGGCGTCCGTAGTCAGCAGAATGGTATTTGATACCGATGCAGGGTTGCCGTTACTGGGCACCTGAGTTTTTAATTCGGAATCAGGTACGGGCGCACCGTCCTGTTCCAGTTCGATAGCGAAGGTCGAAGCCGAGTTGGGGCTTCCCGAAGCGCCGTAGGTTACGAGATAGGTGCCGGGCTGAACGGTAATCGCGTTACCCGAAACAGTCATGGTCGTTCCCGTGGTTCCGCCGAGTTTGGAGATGGGTATAACGGTGGAATTGGCCACGTTCTGAGTGCCCGCGCCGGCATATATGGCGTCGGACAGCGCAGCCGCCCCCGTAGCGCCGGTGGCACCCGTAGCGCCGGTAGCGACCGTTGCGCCCGTTGCGCCGGTAGCGCCCGTGGCTCCCTGCGGGCCTACGGGACCTCTGGGGCCGGTAACGATTACGGGGTTTTGGTTACACCACCCCGAGCGGAATCCCTGACAACGGTATCTTTGATAATAAGACGAGCAGCAACTCATATTGATTTACCTCCTGATTTTATGTAATACGCATTCAATTCATACTATGAACAACCTCGTCGAAAAGTGAACTCGGCGGCAAGGGAAGCGTATTTTATATTGATATATAGATAAAATATATTAGCTTTATAATAGTAATAAAAGGTGCAACGGCGGCAAAATCATAAAAAATGGCAAAAAAGTGAAAAAATATTGTTGACAATAATTTTAGTGTGTGATAATATAAGTAAGCTGTCGCCGAATGGCGGCAAACGCACTTTTAAAATTGAATAAACAGGAAAAGCGAAGTGAAATTGTAAGAATTAAACAAAACACAAACGCAATTCAACATTTACGCAAAGTAAAAAAGTTTAGCGTTA
>DVNW01000001.1 GCA_018714105.1 Candidatus Faecicola pullistercoris
ACTAATTCTAAAAAATAATGGACTAGCAATATGCAGGCTCTTAGATTTTTCATCACACAAACAGCTATAAACTTCTAAACTGGTTGCAATCTTAGTTCCTATATTCCACAAACTTTTTAAATAAGACTCAAACTTTTTTCTTTGATTACATTTAGGATTCCCTAAATCTTCAGTTGTATAATGCAAGATATCCATATTTTCTCTCCTTCTTGTTTAATTAGAGCAAATTTCTGGTTTTGAATTTTAACACCAATATTATCTTTAAACATGAATTTATGCCAAAGCCATAAAAAATTTTTACCAGTTCGCATAAAACATTCATCTTCTATTTTTTTATTATATCATGATTTTAAAATAATAAAAAGCCGACATCATCTGTTCAAAGAAAACATCGGCTTTTTATTGTGGTCGAGGTGACGGGATTCGAACCCACGACCTCTTGGTCCCGAACCAAGCGCGCTACCAAACTGCGCTACACCTCGGTAACAGCATTATTTTAAACTAATTACGCTTTTTTATCAAGCGTTTTATGCCGTAAATATTTAAGGATTTTTTAAACGGTTAATCCCTATTAATTTAAAAATTATTATAAATTAAGCTGTTTTTTATAATAATTTAATACTCTTCACCCTCGTAAGGCAGAAATTCCCCTGCAAAAAGCTCTTGTTCGATAATTCTGCAAGCGTCAAGTATACAGCCGTTGCAGCTGCGCAGTTTAGGCGCCCCTTTTCCGCCGAGAAGCTCTCTGCAAAGATAGGTGCCGTTTTTATGTCTGAACTTTTCGGCAAGCGCTCTGCCCTTTCTGTAAGTATCGGCCTTTGTAAAATTTTGCGCGTCGTTGCCACCGGAATTAAGTCCGCCCAGCACGGCAATCATGCCGCTTACGGCGCCGCACACCTCCTGCAGCCCGCACATTCCGAACCCGAATCCTTCGAAGGCCTTAAACGCCTGCTCTTCGGTGACTCCCAGAACGTCGGAATAAGTGCATACCACTGCCTGCGCGCAGTTATAGCCGTTTTTGTGTTTTTGCACCGCTATGCCGCCTCTGCTGCTTTCCATATACCGATTACCTCGTTGTTAAAATTAAAGGCAGGTTATATCGTAACCTGCCTTGGTGGGAGGAGGTGGATTCGAACCACCGAAGTCACTGACAACAGATTTACAGTCTGCTCCCTTTGGCCACTCGGGAATCCTCCCATATACTGGAGCTGGTGATCGGAATCGAACCAACAACCTGCTGATTACAAATCAGCTGCTCTGCCTATTGAGCTACACCAGCAATTGGTGTCTGAAACTCTGGTGCCTCGGGGCGGACTTGAACCACCGACACGGGGATTTTCAGTCCCCTGCTCTACCAACTGAGCTACCGAGGCAGATGAGGTTTCGTTGTTATCCCCGGATTGCTCCGGGGATATGTGGCGATCCGGAAGGGGCTCGAACCCTCGACCTCTAGCGTGACAGGCTAGCGTTCTAACCATCTGAACTACCGGACCGTATTTGTTTTATTGGTGGGCCTTCACGGACTCGAACCGCGGACCAATCGGTTATGAGCCGACCGCTCTGACCAACTGAGCTAAAGGCCCTCATTTGCGTTTTTGGTCGGGGTGAAGAGACTCGAACTCCCGGCCCCATGGTCCCAAACCACGTGCGCTACCAACTGCGCTACACCCCGTCAGGCCGTTTGAAACCGTAAACAGCTTTTTTAATATACAATATTGACAGCGTTTTGTCAACGATTTTCGCCATAGTTAAATAATTTTTTTATTTTTTTCCGCCCGTTCAGAGCCCGTATTTCGGGCCCGGGGCAATATCCGGCGCGCCGTTTGCTTGCGTACTCGTTTTTTTTACCTTTTTAGCTTTAATTCGGCAAAAGCGTTTATATTGTCGCCCTGCTTTTCGGCTATCATTGTGAGTATCTGTTAGGAGGTTTTTTATGGAAATTTTCTTCAACTTGTCCGGCGGAACTCTGACCGTGAGTCTGGACGGCGAACTGGACGAGCACAACTCCCATTTTGTCAGAGCCAAACTGGATAATCTCATAGCGATGCATACCTTCAACTATTTCGTACTCGACTTTTCCAAAGTTACTTTCATGGACAGCACGGGTATAGGAGTATTGCTGGGGCGCTACAAAAAACTGAGAGCGATAGGCGTACCGTTCGTAATCAAAAACACTCAGCCGCAGGTGGACAAGGTTTTCAACGCAAGCGGTCTGTTTAACGTTATTACTAAAATCTGAGAGGTTATTATGGAAAACTATTTTAATATGGAACTTCTGGCCGTGTCCAGAAACGAGAGCTTTGCCAGAAGCGCGGTAGCCGCGTTTGCGGTAGAACTCTCTCCCACCATCGAACAACTTAACGATATCAAAACGGCGGTTTCGGAAGCGGTAACCAACTGTATCGTGCACGCGTACGATAAAAGCAAGCCCGGCGTAATTTACATAAAAGCCGCTATTTCGGGACGTTCGGTACAAATCGAAATAGCCGACAACGGAACGGGCATCGAGGACGTTGACGCCGCCATGCAGCCCTTTTTCACCACCAAACCCGAACAGGAACGCAGCGGCATGGGATTTACAATAATGAAAACTTTCATGGACGAATTGGAGGTGTTTTCGGACAGAACCGGTACCAGAGTGCTTATGAAAAAATACTTAGGCGGCAAGGAGGCCTGATATGTTGTCGCCGGAGACGACCACTCAGCTTATCGTTCAGGCCCAGGAAGGCGACGAGCAGGCCAAAAATACTCTGATTTCCGAAAATATGCCGCTTATAATTTCGGTTGTCAAGCGTTTCAGAGGCCGCCAGGTAGAATACGACGACCTGATTCAACTCGGCTCTTTGGGACTTTTAAAAGCGATTATGAATTTCGACGCATCGTTCAACGTCCGATTCAGCACCTACGCGGTGCCTATGATTGCGGGCGAAATAAAGCGTTATATCCGTGACGACGGTTCGATTAAAGTTTCCCGCGCGCTTAAAAGCACCGCCGCTAAAATAGCCAAGTACGTTCAGGAGTTTGCCGAAGAAAATAAGCGGGAGCCTACCGTTGACGAAATCGCCTTGAAACTGGAAATGTCGCCCGAAGACATAGTATTCGCCATGGATTCCTCAAAGGGCACGCTTTCGCTTTACGAAAAAAGCGAGGAAGATTCTTTAAGCCTTATCGACAAACTGTCGGACAACGGCAGCGAGGAGATTTTCGACAAGGTGCTGATTAATCAGATTATCGACAAACTGCCCGAACGCGAAAAGAAACTTATAATTTTAAGGTATTTCCGCGACAAAACCCAAAGCGAAATTGCCGTGGAGCTAGGAGTGTCGCAAGTACAGGTCAGCCGTCTCGAAAACAAAATACTGGAAAAACTGAAAGCCGAAATCGACGAATAAAGCCCTTTGCAGGGCTTTTTCAGAGCGTAATAACGTTTCGGGTAATAAGCACGTTAAGCGTTATATAAACGGAGTACAGCGCCAGTAAAAGGTATCCCTGCCACCTAAAAGTCTTTTTTTTCAGAACGGCGGGCAAAACCATTACGGCCGTTATGGCGGTAAGCATAAACACGGTAAGTCCCGAAGATACGGCGTCGATTTCCAGCCCGCCTTCGGATATTACGGCCGCCGTGCCAAGCAGTAAAGTTCCGTTTATTATATTTGCGCCGAGTATATTGCCAAGGCCTATACACGCCGATTTTTTTCTTACCGAAGCTACGGCCGTAACCAGTTCGGGCATGCTTGTTCCTAAAGCCACCGCGGTGACACCCATTATCTGCGGCGAGATTCCCGACAGCAAAGACAGTCTGACGCTGTTGTCTACAAGCAGGTTTGCCCCGAAAGCTATGCCTGCCGCGCCCATAATAAGAGAAATAATCATAATCGCGGCGCTTGCGTTTTCTTCTGCAAAAGAGACCTTTTCACGGTCTTTTTTCTTTGCCGCCTGAACTATGTTGAGAGCTATAAAACCTGCAAACAACGCCAAAAGCACTATACCCTCCGCCGTTCCGAGCTGTCCGTTAATGCTTATGAACACCGTAAGAAGCACGGTGACGGCCATAAGATAAATACCTTTCAGGAAAAATTCTTTTCCCGCAGCAATGCTTTTTACGCACATGACGAGGGCCAGCACAAGGCCTATATTGCACAGCATCGAGCCGAGCGCGTTGCCGACAGCTATCTGATTAAAGCTCTGAGACATTGCCCCGTCGCCGCCTTTGACAATCGCCAGCAGAGAAACGCTGAGTTCGGGCAGCGTAGTGCCGAGAGAAACGACGGTCGCGCCGATTATCATTTCGGAAACGCCCGTTTTTTTTGCAATCCATATCGCCGAGTTTACAAACAAATCGCCGCCGTAAACTATAATAAGTATGCCCATGGCAAGCAGTAACGCACTCAGAAATCCGTCCATAATTTACCTCTTTTATAGAATATTACCCAAAACTCTTTTTTATTTACGCCGCGGACTTTTTTTAATAATTTTATCAAAATACTTGTAATGGCCTGTTCCGTTTTGTATAATAAAAATATAATTTTGTTAAGAGGTGTGCTATGTTTCAGCAAAACGCCCAGCCTAATGCGCTGTTCACAAGACAAATCAGACAGGCCTGCGAAAATAACGAGTTCGAAATTTATTATCAGCCCGTTTTCAACCTCAGGACAGGCCGTGTGGAAGAATTCGAGGCTCTTCTGAGATGGAACACTCCCGACGGCATACTGTCTCCCGGCTCGTTCCTCAGACAGGCGCAGGAAAACGGCATGATAGACGTTATCGGCGAATGGGTTGTGAAAAACGTATGCAGAGACATAGTCAAATGGTTTAACTGCGGTCATACCGTGCCTCCCGTTTCCATCAACTTTTCGGAAGGCGAAATAAAAAATCCCTCTTTCGTTAACAAGCTTTACGCCATAGTTTCTTCTTTCGGAATCAATCCCAACATGATAGTGGTTGAAATATCGGCCACGGCCCTTGACAAAGATTACAGAAACGCCGTATCCACCGTTGCTAAATTGCGTGACTGCGGTTTTCTGGTAAGTATAGACAACTTCGGTCGTGACAGTTCTAATATAAAGGCGCTGCTGGACGTCGATTGTCTGGACCTGAAAATCGACGGCAATCTGTTGGAAAGCGCAAAAATATCCAAGCGAGGCTTTGACCTGGTTCTCGGCACCGTTGCCCTTTTGCGCTCGCTCAACATCAACGTTATAGCAGAGAGGATAGAAAACGAAGAACAGCTCGATTTCGTACGTCAGCTGGGGTTCAATCTCGTGCAAGGCTATTATTTTTCCACCGCAATCAGGGGCGACGAAGCCAGAATGTATATGGTCTGAAATCAGCAGCAATTTGAAAAGCCGGCACCTGCCGGCTTTTATTTTATGAATTTTTGAGTAACGTGTTCTATCGACACGGGCCTGAAACCGTTGTTGTCAACCCCCACGTCGTACATCTGCCTCGAAAAAATCTCACACAGCGGCTTGTCGCACGGCGACGAATGAATATGCCCGTGAAGGTGTATGGAATTTTTTTTGCAGTGTCCGCGCCACTCGTATATCGGATAGTGAAACAAAACGTAACGGATTTTTTGATATTTCAGCTCTATATAATCGGAAATTTGCGAAAACACCTCATTCCAATCATAATTTTTGTCTTTCAGAAACTGGTCGTGATTGCCTTTGACAAGTATCTTTTCACCTTTTACGGAACTGAAAAAGTCATATGCGGCTTCACCCGATTTGCCGAGACATACGTCGCCGAGCACGTAAACGGTATCCTTATCCCTGACCGTTTTGTTCCAGTTATCGCGTAAAGCGCAAACCATTTCGTCAAGCGAGCGGAACGGTCTGTTTTCGAGTTTCAGAATATTCGTATGGTCGAGATGTAAATCCGACGTAAAATAAATCATGCTTCCCCCTTTATGAAAAAAGAGCTTTCGCTCTCCTTTCAGACGTTTACTTCGCCCTTGAATCTGGGCGCGGACGCATATCTTGCAAGAACGGGTTTTACTTCTTCGTTAAGGAAGTCGTCAACCTGCATACTGCTTGCGCCTACGAAATTCTCGGGAGCCATGATTTTGTCGATGCGGTCCCACACCGCCTCAAAAGCCTTATCGCCCTTGATGCGCGAGATAAGATCGTTTGCTTTTCCTTCTTCCTTCACGGATTTTGCGGCGGCCATCGAATGAACTCTTATTGCTTCGTGAAGTTCCTGTCTGTTCCCGCCGGCCTTGACGCATTCCATAAGTATGGCCTCGGTCGCCATGAACGGAAGCTCCTCGTCAATATGCTTTCTTATAACTTTGGGATATACCACCAGGCCGTCGGCGACGTTCATGAATATTTCGAGCACGGCGTCGGCCGCTAAAAAGCCCTCTGCAAGCGTTATACGCCTGTTTGCCGAATCGTCAAGCGTCCTTTCAAACCACTGCGTAGAGGCCGTTACGGCCGCATTTACGGGCAAACTTACGATATAGCGGGCAAGCGAGCATATGCGTTCGGAGCGCATGGGGTTGCGCTTGTACGCCATTGCGGAAGAACCTATCTGATTTTTCTCGAAGGGTTCTTCTATTTCTTTCATATTCTGAAGTATCCTTATATCGTTGGCGGCTTTGTACGCGCTTTGGGCAACCGACGAAAGCACGCTGAGTATGCGGTAATCGAATTTGCGCGTATAAGTCTGTCCGCTTACCTTAAAATAACCGTCAAAGCCCATTTTGGAAATTACCTTGACGTTGAGCAGCTTGACTTTTTCGTAGTCGTTGTCGAACAGCTGCATAAAGCTCGCCTGCGTACCCGTGGTACCCTTGACGCCGCGAAGTTTATATCCGTTTTTTATTTGGGTAATAAGTTCGAGGTCGCTAAGCAGATCCTGTATCCAAAGCGAGGCTCTTTTGCCTACCGTAACGAGCTGAGCGGGTTGCAGATGAGTAAATCCCAGCGTAGGCATAGCTTTATATTTATCCGCAAATTCCGAAAGCTTCTCGATGAGACTGACCAGTTTGTACTCGATAAGGGTCAACGCGTTGTAATAAACGATAAGGTCGGTATTGTCGCCGACGTAGCAACTCGTGGCGCCCAGATGAATTATGCCGGCGGCTTTCGGGCATTGCAGTCCGTATGCGTAAACCTGAGCCATTACGTCGTGCCTGACCTCTCTTTCGCGTTTTGCGGCTACGTCGAGATTAAGGTTTTCGACGTTGGCTTTAAGTTCGGCAATCTGCTCGTCGGTGATGTTAAGTCCGAGTTCCTTTTCGGCTTCGGCAAGCGCTATCCAAAGTCTGCGCCAGGTAGTAAACTTAAACCTGTCCGAAAAATAATAACTCATCTCCTTAGAGGCGTACCGCGTAATAAGAGGATTGTTGTAAGTGTCGGTATTGTTCATAACTTTATCCTTTATAATCAAAAAAGTCCCCTCTTGCATACAAGAGAGGACGTTTTTCATTTACTTTTTGTCTTCGTCGTCAAACTTCAAGTCAAGCGAACCGAAAATGTCTCCCAAGGTTGCAAAACCCGTACCGGAAATATATTCCTTAGGCTCGTTGGAAGCCTCTTTTTTAGCCTTGCGCTGTTTGTTCTCTTCGGACTTGGCCTGCGCTTCGCTGTAATCCATAATCTTTTTGGCTCGAGGCGCGCGCTTGGGCTTTTCGGAAACTTCGGCTTCGGCACTGTCGGCGGCTTCGGCGGCTTCTTCCTCGGGTTCGGGCAGAAGCTCTTTGATGGAAAGCGTAATCCGGTTATCTTCGAAACCGATAATTTTGGCTTCTACTTCGTCACCGACTTTAAGAACTTCGTTTGCGTCCTTGGTCCACTTGTGCGAAATCTGAGAAACGTGTACGAGACCGTCTACGCCTTCGTCTATGGAAATGAACGCGCCGAAGGAGAATATTCTTTCTACCTTGCCTTTAATTATGCTGCCGACGGGATATTTTTCGGCGGCAAGCTCGTAAGGCTTTTTCTGAAGCTGCTTGTAACCGAGGCTGATTTTGCCGTTTTCACGGTCGACTTTAAGAATCACGAAGTCGTAAGTCTCGTTTATGGTAAGCACTTTGGACGGATCGGTGATTTTGTTCCAGCTGAGATCGGAAATGTGAGCAAGACAGTCAAATCCTTTTACGGATACGAACGCTCCGAACGTCGAGAACCTTTTAACCTTACCCTGTACGATATTGCCTACCTGCATCTGAGACCAGAACGCCTCTTCCTTAGCGGCCTTTTCTTCTTCGAGAATAACCCTCTGAGAAGCTATTATAAGTTTGGGATTTCTCTTCTTTTCCTCTTCGCCTTCTTTGGGCTCTTTGGGGGGCAGCGCTCTTAACCTGAGTTTTTTGCCGGTGTAATCTTCGAGATTCTTGACAAAACCTATCCTGATTTGCGAAGCGGGTACGAAAATGGTGTAAGTACCGAGCTTACCGAGTAAGCCGCCCTTAACAACCTGTGTATTTTCAAGAGTGAACTCGCTGCTCGAAAGAGCCTTTTCGGCTTCCTGATCTTCGAGCTTTTTCTTGTCGACTTCTTTCTTGGACAAGGCTACGCAGGACTTATCGCTAGAGCTGTTGGGGATAATGATAGCTTCAATCTCGTCGCCCTCTTTGAAATCGGCGGGATTGTAGTTACCGTCGAGAGTGGCTTCGGACTTGTCTATAAAGCCGTCGCTCTTACCGCCGATGTTAACGTAAATACCGTTATCGTTGGCGCTTATGATTTTCGCCTTAACTTTTTTGCCTGCTTTGTAAGAAACAAATTTTGCTGCCTTGTCGGACGCCAGAAGGGCTTCCATGCTGTTTTCGTCGACGGCGGGCGCTGCTGCCTGTTCTTCCGCCATTACGACTTTTGCGTCTTGAGTTTCACTCATATAAATTAAAACCTCCTCAATCAACTCTTGCGGAGTTGATGCTGCGGCCAGTACGGCCATTGATGTAAATTTGTTATAATCGACCGAACCGAGTTCGGCTGACGTACCGATGAGTACGGAGGGAGCGTGCTTTCGGGCTATTTCGAGCAGTTTCACGGAATTGGAACTTTGACTGCTGCCGAGAACGATAACGAAATCGTTTTTCCGCGCCAGAAAATCGGCCTCTCTCTGTCTTGCCAATGTAGTATAGCAAATTGTGTTGAAAATTTCAACTGATTTTATATTATTATTAATATTTTTTTGTAGTTTTTGCTTAATTTTGAGGTATTTTTCCGCCGAAAAGGTGGTTTGAGCCACCATACATACTTTGTCGTGCGTCAGCGCGGAGAAATCGAAGTTTTCGTCGACGACTTCGGCGTCGCTTCCGGCATAGCTCAATATGCCTTTTACCTCGGGGTGCGAGGCGTCGCCCGCTATAAGAATTTTATAGCCCGCAGCCGAATATTTTGCAACCGTGCCGTGAATTTTCTTCACAAACGGACATGTACCGTCAACCACTTCGCCGCAGCTTTCGCGCAGCATCTTTTCCTCGGCAAGAGGTATGCCGTGAGCCCTTATCACAACGCGCTCCGCGCCTTTCAAAAAAGACATATCTTCCTCGGAAAATATGCCTTCGGATTCCAGACTTTTAATAACAAGTCCGTTGTGAATAAGCGGGCCGGTCGTATACACCTTCCCCTTTGCGGCTTCTTTTTTTGCAAGCTCTATCGCGCGCTTTACGCCGTAACAAAAACCGCCGTTGCGGCCCACCGTAACTTTAATCAATACTCTTTCCCTCGGCCTTTAACCTTTCCTCGGCGTAAGCGGTAACCTCTTCCCTGAGTTTGGTAAGTATTTCTGTTACCACGACGTTGCCCTCGTCCACCGTGGGTTTGTGATCGAAATAATCGGTAACCTTGAAGGGCTTGCCGATTATGGCGTAATTGCGTCGTCCGATTTTATGCATTCTGTAATACATCATGGGTATGACGGGCGCATCCATACGTATGGAAAACATGGCCACGCCGGGCTTGATTTGCTGAAGCTTTTTTGTACCCTGCTTGTTTCTGGTACCTTCGGGAAACACAAGGATTTTCTCGTCCCGCCTGAGCACCTTGAACACGTTTTTCACCGCCTGCATGTCGGCCTCGCCTCTGTGAACGGGTATGCAGCCCATTTTATAAAGAAACCATCTTTCTACGGGATTCTTAAACGCTTCGGACTTCACCAGGGCATTGTTGTACTTTTTAAAAAGATTGCAACAGATAATCATCGAATCTACCGTGGAATAATGGTTGCATACGAGAATAGCCTTACCCTGAACGCCGTCGAAATTCTCCCGACCTATAATGGTTGTAGGCCATAAAAGTTTTTGTACGGGCCACATCAGAGCCCTTACGAATTTATAAAAAAGCCTGTTCATTTTTCACCCTCGATAATCCTTAATACGGCGCCCACAGCCTCGTCGACGGTAAGAGCCGTAGTATCTATAAGACGGGCGTCCGCAACCTGTACAAGAGGCGCGAAAGCACGATGACTGTCGTTATAATCGCGGTCCTTGATATCCGCGAGAATTTCCTCGTAAGTAAGGTCGGACCCTTTTTCCCTTAATTCCTTAAAACGTCTGTTCGCACGCTCTTCGGGAGAAGCCGTGACGAAGAATTTGTATTCGGCGTCGGGCAGCACGTAACTTCCTATATCCCTGCCGTCGAGAACGCAGGCAGTCCTTCCCGCTATCTCCCTCTGCAATTCTACAAGTTTAAGCCTGACTGCGGGCAGTTTGGAAATATCGGACGCCGCCTTGGAAATTTTGTGTTCGCGAATAAAAGGAGTGACGTTTTCGCCGTTTACGATTATCTGCTGAACGTCGCCGCATTCGATGGACATTTCGAGACCGCTCAAAAAAGGCTCGATCTGCGAAGCGTCGTTGACGTCAAGCCCGCGTTTGAGAGCCGCATACGCCGCGCCGCGGTACATTGCGCCCGTATCAAGATAAACTATCCCCAATTTTTTGGAAACGGCCTTTGCAATTGTGCTTTTGCCCGCGCCGGCAGGCCCGTCTATCGCAATATTAAGCATCAGAATCCCTCACGCGAATTTCGTAAAATTATTATACAGTTTTTTTGCGGTTTTGGCAACAGATTTAAGTTAAGATTGCACAGGCAATTCCCGCCGCTCTGCCCGTTGAAAGCGCGATCTGAATGTTATATCCGCCCGTGAGCGCGTCAAGGTCGAGGACTTCGCCCGCGAAATAAAGTCCTTTAACCAGTTTGCTTTCCATGGTTTTAGGATTGATTTCCTTTAAAGACACGCCGCCCGAGGTAATTACGGCCTGATTAAAACCGCCGTTTCCGATAACGGAAAATTTAAGATTTTTAATTAAATTAACCAGATTTTTGCGGTTTTCCTTTGTAATCTGATGCACTTTTTGTTCGGGAGAAATCCCCGACAATTCCACTATCACGGGTATAAGACTTTTAGGAAGCAGACCGTCGAGAGCGTTTTTGAACTGTTTGTTTATCGCCTCGGAAAAATCTCTTAAAAGTCTGTTATCGAGCATTTCCTCGGTAAGTGCGGGTTTGAGGTCGACGCTTATGCCGACTGCTTTCTGATCCATTCTGCTTATGCGGGCGGACAGGCTGAGTATAAGAGGCCCCGAAACCCCGTTTGACGTAAACAGCATTTCGCCTTGTTCGTCAAAAATTTTTCTGCCTTGAAAATACGCCGATACGCCCACGTTTTTAAGCGAAAGACCCTCTAACCTTTTAACGTAGTTTTCCGCAACGGTCAGGGGTACGAGCGAAGGCTTGGGTTCTGTCACCGAATGTCCGAATTTTTCAGCGAAACGGTACCCGTCGCCCGTGCTTCCCGTGGAGGGGTAACTTACTCCGCCCGTTGCAATTACAACCTTGTCAAACTCGTATTCTTTACCCGAAACAACAGCCGAAAACCCTTCTTTATCCGTCAGCTTTCCGATACTCTCCACGCATGAACAAGTAAGAATTTCGGCCCCGCTGTTCAGGGCGTAAGCGGTCAGCGCGGATATCACGTCCGAAGATTTTCCGCTTGCCGGAAAAACACGGTTTCCGCGCTCGATAACGGTTTTTAAACCGTTTTTTTGCAAAAAATCAATGGTATCCTGCGGTGAAAACGCATTTATCGCAGACATTAAAAACTTATTTCCCGACACTACTTTTTCGAGAAATTCCATAGGCGCGCAAGCGTTGGTGACGTTGCATCTTCCCTTACCCGTTATGTACAGTTTTTTTCCGCTTTTTTCATTTTTCTCGGCAAGCGTAACGTCGGCGCCCGATTGAGCCGCGCTGCCGGCCGCCATAAGCCCCGCCGCACCTGCCCCGACAACAAGCA
>DVNW01000002.1 GCA_018714105.1 Candidatus Faecicola pullistercoris
ATGTTTTGGGTAAAGCTGCTAAAACGCAATTATACGCGCAGCGTAACTTCGCTGTACCGAGTTATGCGCCGCTTGGGATATTTTAATAAAGCTGCCAAGAAGAAGCCTGAATACGTTCCCAAGCCATATGAACAAATGAGTTATCCCGGGGAACGTGTGCAAATAGATTGCAAATACGTTCCGCCCAAATGCACGGTGGGAATGGCAGAAGAGAGAAGGCTATTCCAATTCACGGCAATAGACGAGTTTTCGAGACAACGCTATTTGGAAGCGTTTTCGGAGAACAGCAGCCACTCTGCCGCAATATTTCTGCAACATGCAATTGAGTACTTTAAGTTCCCGATTAAATGTGTGCAGACGGACAATGGGCAGGAGTTTACAAAATATTTTGAACATGACAAGCGAAGAGAGACGGATCCGACACTGTTTCAAAAAGTACTTTGCATAAACGGAATAGTACACAAGCAGATCCGCGCATACACGCCGAGGCACAACGGCAAAGTGGAAAGAAGCCACCGCAAAGACAATGAGCGTTTCTACTCCAAACACAGCTTCTACAGCCTCGCCGATCTACAAGAACAATTAAAGCGATACAATAGAGAGTACAACCACACTCCTATGCGCCCACTCGGCTGGAAGTCGCCTAACCAATACCTTGCCGATTATTTTAACAACAAAAGTGTAACAGATGTTTGACAAACCAACAATATAAAAAGAAAGTAACCTGTAAAAACTGTTGAAAAAAGGTGCGGCCGTGTGTTATAATTTCTAAAAAAGAAAACGGTGAAAAATGGATTTATTCGAATACACTGCCGCATCGGAGGGTAATAAGACAGCTCCGCTCGCCGAGCGTATGAGGGCGCGCACGCTTGACGAGTTCATAGGTCAGAAACACCTTGTAGGACAAGGCAGTCTGCTAAGGCGCGCCATATCCGCCGACCGCCTGGGAAGCTGTATATTTTACGGGCCTCCGGGCACGGGAAAAACCACGCTGGCTAATATTATCGCCAACAATACCGACAGCCACTTCGAGCAGCTGAACGCCGTTTCAAGCGGAGTGGCCGACGCCAAAAGGGTGATAGACGAAGCCAGGGACAGACTCAACATGTACGGCAAGCGCACTTATCTGTTGCTGGACGAGTGCCACAGATGGAACAAGGCGCAGTCCGACAGCGTGCTTGCGGCGATAGAAAAGGGTTACATAATTTTTGTGGGTTCCACCACCGAAAATCCCTACGTTACCATGACAAAGGCAATAGTGTCGAGATGTCGGGTGTTCGAATTCAGACGTCTGTCGGAAGAGGACGTCGTTTTCGGCATGAAACGCGCCGTTGCCGACAAGGAAAGAGGCCTCGGAAAGTACAATACGGAAATAGAGGAAGAGGCATATCTGCATATCGCCCGTACCACGGGCGGCGACATGAGGTCTGCGCTTAACGCGATAGAACTGGGCGTGCTTACCACGCTTCCCGATAAGGACAACGTAATAAGAATAACGCGTGAAGTTGCCGCCGAAACGGTACAGCAACGCGTGCTTTCGGTTGACGAAAGCATGTATTACGACATGATTTCGGCGTTTTGCAAAAGCCTGCGCGGCAGCGACAGCAACGCCGCTCTGTACTGGTCCGAAAGGCTTATCAAGGCGGGGTGCGATCCTATGCTTATAGCCCGCAGGCTTATGGTACACAGCGCCGAGGACGTCGGTATGGCCGATCCCATGGCGCTTGTCGTGGCCGCGTCTGCGGTCACCGCTTATGAAAAACTCGGCCTTCCCGAAGGGAAAATTCCGCTTTCCGAAGCCATAATTTACGTTTGCGAAGCGCCGAAATCCAACAGTGTGGTAACGGCTATGTACGGGGCGTCCGCGGCGGTTGACGAAATATCTGTAGAGGACGTGCCTTTCCACCTCAGGGACGTCAATTACAAAACGGAAAAAATTACGGGTTACAAATATCCGCACGATTACGGCGGCTATGTCGAACAGCAGTATCTGCCCGATTCGGTAAAGGACAAAGTCTTTTACAGACCTTCGGGGCACGGGTTCGAGGCCGAAGTGGCCGAACGGGCGGAAAACAGGCGCGCTTTGGCCCGCAAGGAGAAATAAAGTGCTTAAAATAGAGGGGCTTACTAAATGCTACGGCGGCAAAATCAAGGCGGTGGACAATCTTTCCCTGCACGTAAAAAAGGGGGAGATTTTCGGTTTTATAGGTCCTAACGGCGCGGGGAAAAGCACTACCATAAAGTGTCTTACCGGCGTGCTGAATTTCGACGCGGGCAAAATAACCGTGGACGGATACGATCTGAAAAGGCAGGCGGTGGAAGCCAAAAGAAAAACAGGTTACGTTTCCGACAGTCACATTATATACGATAAACTGACGGGGCTTGAATTCGTCGAGTTCATGTGCAATATTTACGGCGCACCGGAAAATAAGACCGAACTGATCCGCAGATATGCCGACGCGTTCGGCATGTCCGACGTTCTGGGCAAGCCCATACAGAGCTATTCTCACGGAATGAAACAGAAAATCAGCGTCATAGGGGCGATAATCCATCAGCCTTCTTTGCTTGTGCTGGACGAACCGCTGACCGGGCTCGACCCTCAGTCGGCATATCAGCTTAAAGAAATAATGAAGGAGCACTGCGCAAAGGGCAATACGGTATTTTTCAGCAGTCACGTTCTCGACGTCGTGGAGAAAGTGTGCGACAGAATAGGCATAATCGACAAAGGGCGGCTTATAGCCTGCGGCGCGGTGGACGAACTTCGCAATAATGCGGACAGCTCTCTTGAAAGTTTCTTTCTGAAAATAACGTCGGAAAGCGGAACGGAGGGACGGCGTACCGATGCGTGAGTTCGGCGAACTTGTCAAACTTCTGTTCAGGAACACTTACCGCCGTAACGCGGGCAGCAAGAGGGACAGAAAATCCGCTTTGATAGTGGGGCTTATCGTGGCCGCTATACTTATACCCGTGCTTGCGGGTACGTCGGTAATGATAACTTATCTGTCAAAACTCTTTACCGAAGCAGGTAAAAGTTACGAGGTTTTATCCTTACTGCTGAGCGTTTCGCAGATGTTTATTATAGTTTTCGGAGTGCAGTCGGTGGTTTCGTATATGTACCTGTCGGCAGACAACGAATTCTTACAGCAGCTTCCCGTAAAGCCGGACGTGATATTCGTCGCAAAAATGGTGTTTGTTTATCTAAACGAACTGATAATGACGGTAATCATGGTGGTGCCTTTTTCGGCGGCCTTCGTCGCGGGCGTGAAATTCGGGGGAGGAAGTCTGCCCGCGATATTTTACATAGGCATGCCTTTCGCGATACTGCTTTCTCCTACGATACCGCTTATAGTGGTTACGGTATTGTCCTTCCTGCTGGCGAAAATACTGAAATATCTGCGCGGACGCCAGACGCTTACGCTTGCGGTGTGTCTTGCGCTGATGCTGGCCTTTCTGGCCTGCTATATGTCGGTGATGCCCGATATTAACGGCGTTCTGGAAAAAGAGGGCGACGAATTTATGTCGGCATACATGGGCGTCGTGGAAAAAATCTCGTCGGTATTTTTCTATAACAAACTGCTTGCCAAGGCGCTCACGGGCGCAGGCTTTTTCTCAAACGCGGGACTTTATCTGCTGATTCTCGCGGGGGCCGCGGGGCTGATGATCCGGCTTAGTTACGTACTTTATAACAAGGCCGTTTCCGAGCAGATGGAAAGGGTAACCGTAAGGCTTGCAAAAGAAAGACCTCTCAGGGATATGAGCGTGAAAAAGAGCCTTCTTCTGCGCGAGACGAAACTTCTTATGGGCGACCTCGCTTTCGCGCTCAACACGGTAATGAGCGTGCTTATGCCGCCCTTTATGCTTATGATAACTTCGGCGATGGGCGGCGATTTTACCGTCATAGCGTCCGAACAGGACCTGACGCTTTCGCCTGCGGGCGTAAGGCTTGTTTCGTCGGGTATGGTAACCGTTTTCGGCATGCTGATGCTCTGCGGCATGGACTATGCCGCCACCGTGGCGGTTACAAGAGAGGGCAAAACTTTTTACATTAACAAATATCTGCCCGTAACGGCAAAGCAGATTATAGACGCAAAATACACGCTTGCCAATATATTTACGGCGTTCGGGGCGGTGCTTGTAAGCGTATTCGGACTGTTTTTCAATAAAACGGGCGCGCTTAACGCGCTTCTGACGGCTGTAACCCTGTTTATATTCGGTACGGGTTTCAATTCGCTGGGCATATACCGCGACCTCAAAAAACCGAACCTGGGGTGGAACAACGCCAACGAGGCCATAAAAAAGAATTTTTATCCGCTGATTCCCATGTTCTACTGTATAGCGATAGCAGCGGGAATGATTATGATTTTAAGCGTAAGCCTTACTTATTTCGACTCGGTTTGGGCTTACGTCGCGCTGTGGGGGGCGTCCGTAGCGGGTGGGACGGTGTTTTCGTTAGTAAACCGCAACAGGCTGTATACGCGCGGAATAAGACTTTTGGAAAATCTGGAGGTATAAAGGGTTTTTCGTATATAGGTTGAAAAATATTGTCAAAAGTATTATGAAAAACCGCTTAAAAGAGAAGTATGAAAAAAATAGGACTTGACGTAGGGGACAAACGGATAGGCATAGCGGTAAGCGATATGCTGTGCATGATAGCTTCGGCAAGGGAGAGTTACGTAAGAAAGGACGAAGATACCGACCTTAAATATTTTGCCGAGCTTGCAAAAGCAGAGGGAGCGGACGCTTTCGTGTTGGGACTGCCCAAAAACATGGACGGCACCGAAGGGCCGCGCGCCGTGCTTACCAGGGAATTCGGCGACAAACTTCAAAGCGCGAGCGGGATAAAAGTGATATATCAGGACGAACGGCTTTCCACCGTCGCCGCAGAGCGCATGCTTATTTCGGCAGACGTCAGACGGGACAAGCGCAAAAAGGTTATCGATAAAGTCGCCGCCGCCATAATACTGCAAAATTTTCTGGACGGTCCGCTCAACAGATAGGCAAATTTCCCGATTTTCGTTTGCCTTAATCGTTTTTTTGTTTTATAATGTAAAAGCGACGGTTTGTCGGAAGGAGATTTTATTATTATGGCTGACGTTTTTGACGATTTACTTGAAATGGAAGACGACGATATCATAACCCTCTTTAACGAGGATACTCAGCAGGAAGAGGATTTTTATCACGTTGCCACTATCGATTATAAGGGCGAGTGGTACGTTTTTCTCAATCCCGTGGTTCCTACCGAGGATATAGGCGAGGACGACGTCATCATTTACCGTCTCGATATCGACGAGGAGGGCAACGACGTATTCGCGCCCGTGGAAAGCGACGAGGTTTTGAACGCGGTTTACGCCGAGTATGAAAAAGAAGTCGAGAAAATGAACGAAGAAGCAAACTGAAAGAGGCGGCCGTCGGGCCGCTTTTTTATTAATATTTATTTAAAATATTTTATTTAACCGCATTTTTACCCTTATTTTTATTTGCCTGACTTTTCTTTTTGTGATATAATACCAAAAGAATTCCGCACCGTCGGTTTAAAACGTGCCCGTTGCCCTTCGGGTCGGTACGTTTGGTGGCCGCGGGAGGAGAAAAAACAAGGAGGCTGTTTAAATGGCAGTAACATCAATGAAAGCCCTGCTCGAAGCAGGCGTACACTTCGGCCATCAGACTAAAAGATGGAACCCCAAAATGAGCAAATATATCTACGCCGCAAGAAACGATATTCACATCATCGACTTGCAGATTTCCGTGGATATGGTCGAAAAGGCCTACGCTTTCGTAAGAGAGCAGGTCAAAGCAGGTAAGGAAGTTCTGTTCGTAGGAACAAAGAAACAGGCCCAGGAAGCTATTCAGCAGGAAGCCGAAAGATGCGGTATGTACTACATCAACCAGAGATGGCTTGGCGGTACGCTTACCAACTTCAAAACCATCCGCACCAGAATCGACCGTCTTAACAAAATCAATCAGATGGAAATGATAGGCGAGTTCGAGCTTCTGCCCAAAAAGGAAGTTATCAAACTCAAAGCCGAAAGAGATCAGCTTGAAAAGAACCTCGGCGGTATCAAAAACATGCGTTCCGTTCCCGGCGTAATGTTCGTGGTTGACCTTAAAAAGGAAGAAATTGCCATCAAAGAAGCCAGAAACCTCAATATCCCCATCGTAGCCGTAGTCGATACCAACTGCGACCCCGACCTTGTGGATTACGTTATCCCCGGCAACGACGACGCTATCCGCGCCATCAAGCTGTTCGCTTCCATAATAGCCGACGCGGTTATCGAAGCGAAAGAGGGCGAAGAAGTTAAAATAGCCGCTCCCGAGCAGGCCGAGCAGGCAGAAGAAGCGGTTCAGGAAGAACCTGTTGCAGAAGAAATACCTCTTACCAGAGAAGAGGCTCTCGAAAAAGCTATCGCAGAAGCTAACGAATAAGAATAAGGAGACGGAAACATGTTTACAAGTAAAGACGTTATGACTCTCCGCCAACAGACCGGCGCGGGTATGATGGATTGCAAAAAGGCTCTTATCGAAACTGACGGCGATATGGAAAAAGCCGTTGACTATCTCCGTGAAAAGGGCGTAGCCACCGCGGCGAAAAAAGCTTCGAGAATTGCCTCCGAGGGTATAGTTTACGCCGAAATCAAAAACGGTAACGGCGTTATGATAGAAGTTAACTGCGAATCCGACTTCGTTGCCAGAGGCGACGCTTTTAAGGATTTCGTTAAGGAAGTAGCCGACTATATCGCCGAAAACGACGTTACGTCGCTCGAAGACGTGGTTGCCGCCAAGGGCGCTGCTCTTACCGCAGCCATCGCCAAAATAGGCGAGAAAATCGATATCCGCCGTTACGTTAAAATATCCGCCAAGGACAGCGCGGTAGACAGCTATATCCACATGGGCGGCAAAATAGGCGTTCTCGTAGAAGCCAGCGCAGGCGCTTCCGCCGACGTTATTCACGACGTGGCTTTGCAGATTGCCGCGGCAAGACCTTCCTATATCCGCACCGACGAGGTTTCCAAAGCCGAAGTGGACAAGGAAATGGAAATACTGAAGGCTCAGGCTCTTAACGAGGAAAACCCCAAACCCCTTCCCATCATCGAAAAAATGGTTCAGGGCCGCATTAAGAAGTATTACAAGGAAGTTTGCCTGTTGGAACAGGATTTCGTTAAGGACAGCTCGATTACCGTTTCCAAGTATCTTAAAGACAACGGCGACGTGAAAATTCTTAAATTCGTTCGTTACGAAATGGGCGAAGGCCTTGAAAAGAAAGCCGACACCTTCGTGGACGAAATCATGGAATCGGTTTCCAAGGTTCAGAAATAAGTATTTTGAAAGGGATGCGTTTAGCGTCCCTTTTTTTAAGTTCGACAGGTAAACGGAGGCATTATGAAATATAAACGGGTAATTATTAAAATCAGCGGCGAAGCGCTTGCCGGCGAAAACGGTACCGGAATTAACAACGACGTCGTAAAACAGGTTGTCGGGCAAATTAAAAAAGTGCACGATTTGGGCATCGAAATAGGCATGATTATAGGCGGAGGCAACTTCTGGCGCGGCCGTCAGGGCGGAGACATGGACAGAACCACCGCCGATCACATGGGTATGCTGGCAACGGTCATCAACGCGCTTGCAATGCAGGACGCCCTTGAAAAAAGCGGACTTCCCACAAGGGTTCAGACCGCGCTCACCATAACCCGTGTAGCCGAGCCTTATATATTGCGCAAAGCCCTCAGGCATCTGGAAAAGGGCAGAATAGTAATATTTGCCTGCGGTACGGGCAACCCTTATTTCTCGACGGATACGGGCGCGGCGCTCAGAGCTGCCGAAATAGGCGCAGAGGTACTGCTTTTAGCCAAGAATATCGACGGCGTTTACGACAGCGATCCCCGCAAAAACCCCGACGCCAAAAAGATAGACGAGATTTCCTACATCGACGTAATAAAGCGCGGGCTTAACGCCATGGATACCACCGCAATATCCCTCTGTATGGAAAACAACATCAATATAGTGGCCTTCGGATTGTCGGAAAAAGACAGTATAGTGCGCGCGGCCACCGGCGAAAAGATAGGCACGCTTATTCACTGATAAGTTTAAAAGGACGTTTCAACGTCCTTTTTTTTGTTCAGGCCGCGTCAAAACAAATCAATACCGTCCATTTTATTTAATTTAATCCTTGATTAATGTTTATACGTTATGGTATAATATATTTACTTAATAATTGTATTTTCGGAGGAATATTATATGGCTTACAGCGTCGAGGAAGTTCAGCTTGTTTTTGACGAACTCGAAGAAAAACATCAAAAAACCATCGACAGTTATAAAACCGAACTGCAGTCCATACGCGCGGGGCGCGCCAATCCGCACATTCTCGATAAGATTTTAGTGGATTATTACGGCGTTGCAACCCCCATTCAGAATATGGCCAACATCACCATTGCCGAAGCAAGAGTGCTTGTTATATCCGTTTGGGACAAGAGCGCGCTTAAAAACGTGGAAAAGGCGATACTTGCCGCAAACGTGGGTATTACCCCCAATAACGACGGCAACGTGATAAGACTTGTATTTCCCGAGGTCACCGAGGAAAGGAGAAAGATGCTCGTCAAGGACATCAAAACGCAGGCCGAAAACAGCAAAGTGGCCCTTCGCAATCAGAGAAGGGACGCCAACGAACAGCTTAAAGTTTTCAAAAAGGACAGCGTCATCACCGAGGACGACCTTAAAATCTATCTCGACGACGTAGACAAGAAACTTGCCGCCGCTTCCGAGGAGATCGATAAACTAGCCAAGGCCAAAGAGCAGGAAGTAATGAGCGTTTAAGCGGACTCGTTAGTGGAACTTATAGGTTTGAAAACGGCGGAGGCTTTGAGTATTTTAAAGGCCCGCAACGTAAATAATATAATCATTAAAAAACTCTGCGGCAAATGCGCGGTAGAAGCGGACTCGGAAATTGTTGTCAAGGCCGAGGAAACCGCCGACGGATACATTTTGTATACCGCGGAATTTTTAACGGAAATCTGAAAGGGTGGCGGGCTGAAAGGTTCGCCACATTTAAAGGTAGTCAATGACGCAGATTAAACACATAGCTTTTATTATGGACGGTAACGGGCGCTGGGCCTCAAAGCGAGGGCTTCCGCGTTCGGCCGGACACATAGCGGGGGCAAAGACCGTGGCAAAGGTCATATCCGCCTGCAACGCTCTGGGCATAAAGGCGGTTAGTCTTTACGCGTTTTCCACCGAAAACTGGAAACGTCCCGAGGACGAAATTAAAAACATTTTCAAAATGATAACCGATTTCAACCGCCGCGCCCTGAAAGAGTGCGTGAAGCACGGTTACGTTTTAAGATATATGGGCGAACTGTCCGCGCTTCCCGACGACGCGCGCGCTGCCATAGAGGATGCCTGCGCCCGCACGGCAGACAACGCCGGTATGATCATAAACGTAGCGGTCAACTACGGCGGAAAACAGGAGATAGTAAGAGCGGCCTGCACCGCAAGACGGGACGAAGAAGGCAAGGTCAGCGCGGCGGACTTCGAGGACGCCCTTTATTCGACGGGACTTCCTCCCGTGGATTTGCTTGTCAGAACGGGCGGAGAATACCGCCTGAGTAATTTTATGCTGTATCAGTCGGCCTATGCCGAACTGTTTTTCGAAAAAACCTTGTGGCCCGATATGACGGCTAAAAAGGTCGAAAAAATAGTCGGAGAGTTCGCTTTGAGAAACCGTCGTTTCGGCGGAATATAAGAGGTATTTATGTTAAAAAGAGCAATAACCACGGTGGTGCTTATCGCGTTTGTGTGTTCAATGGTATGGCTCGGCGTGAAGAATTATATATTTTTTGACGTGCTTATTATGTTTTTCACCACGATAGGCATGTACGAAATGATAAAAAGTCTGCGTCAGGCGGGCTATAAAGCTTACATAGCTCCGGCCGTTACGACAATGGCGCTTGCTTATCCGGCATGGCATTTCTTCGGAGTGAACGGACTTTTGGGCGTTTTCGCGCTTGCCGTAGCGCTTAATCTGTCCATAATGACCTTCAGAAAGGAAGGGGATTTCAAAGACGCGCTTGCGGGTATATTCGCCATAATGTATCCCTATTTCGTAATGAGCCTTGCGTTCATACTCACTAAGGATTATTGCGCGCTGTTTACAGTTGCGTACGCCGTGTTTATACCCGTAGCGACAGATATATTCGCTTATCTTGTGGGAAGGTTTTTCGGCAGACACAAACTCTGTCCCGAAATAAGCCCTAAAAAGACGGTAGAAGGCGCGATAGGAGGGTTTATAGGCGGCGTGGCGATGTCGGTGGCGTTCTTCCTTATATTCGAGCATTACGCGCTGTTCGAGGGTATTGTGGATTTTACGCCTTTCAGCGATAACACAGCCGTTTCGGTGGTACTGTACGTGGTGCTGGGCATGTTAGGCGCGGTAGTGGCGCAGCTGGGGGATCTTGCCGCCAGCAAGGTCAAACGCAACCTGGGAATAAAGGATTACGGCAATATTTTCCCGGGACACGGAGGCGCGCTTGACAGGATAGATAGTATTATGTATATGATAATACTTATCTTTATCGCTTTTCAGTTTATCTACTGATATTAAGCGCGAGGGGCGCATATTATTATAAAAAACAGGTTAAAACAGAATAGTTTATGAGAAATATAGTTATTCTGGGGGCTTCAGGGTCTATAGGCAGGCAAGCTCTCGAAGCAGTCAGACTCAACGGCGACAAATTCAGGATAGTCGGACTTTCGGTAAATACGGACGTCGGTTTTCTGATACGCGCGGCAAAGGAGTTCGGCGTAAAAAAAGTGGCCGTATCCGACGACGCTTCCCGAAAAGCGGCTGAAACCGCGTTGAAGGCCGAAGGGCTTAAACTTGTGTCGGTAAGCGAACTTTGCCGCACGGAAGAAGCGGATACCGTATTGTCGGCGGTTGTGGGAATAGCGGGGCTTCGTCCCGCTCTCGAAGTTCTGCGCGCGGGCAAGATTCTGGCTCTTGCCAATAAAGAAGCCATGATTACGGGCGGACGGTTTTTAAAAAGAGCCGAAAAGGAATACGGCGGCAAAATCATGCCCGTCGACAGCGAGCACAGCGCGGTTATGCAGTGCCTTTCCCAGTCGTCCAAATGCGTAAAAAACATAATATTAACCGCAAGCGGCGGCGCGTTCAGGGATCTGACCGCGGAAGAACTGAAAAACGTCACGCCCGAAAAGGCGTTACTGCATCCCGTTTGGAAAATGGGTAAAAAAGTTACCGTTGACAGCGCTACTCTTATGAACAAAGGTCTGGAAGTTATCGAAGCCATGTATTTGTTCGATATAAGTTTGGATAAAATCAAAGTGTTGCAGCACCGCGAAAGCATAATCCATTCTCTGGTCGAATACGACGACGGGACCATGCTTGCCGCTCTAAGCCGTCCCGACATGCGCATACCGATTCAGCTTGCGCTGTCTTATCCCGAACGCTACGACGTGGGCGCAGGCGGACTCGATCTCGCGTCTGTGGGTTGCCTTAATTTCGGCGCAATCGACTGCGAGAAGTTTCCCTGCCTGAAAATCGCGCTCGACGCGGCCGGCAAGGGCGAGGCCGCAATTATAGCGCTTAACGCCGCCGACGAGGTTGCTGTTAAGGCATTTATAGACGGCAAGATAGCCTTTACGGATATTTCCGAAGTCGTCGGAAATACGGTTGAACGATTCTCGGATATGAATGTCGGGTGCGAAGAAGACGTTTTTAACATTGACGCGCTTGCTTCGCAATATACTATTAGTAATTTAATCAGAGAGGTGCGTTGATGGTATTGACCTTAGGCTCGGTCGCAAGCGTATTTACCACTATCGGATATATAATCCTCGCCGTACTCGCGCTTATGTTCATGATAGTAGTGCACGAGTTCGGGCATTTTATCGCCGGCAGAAAACTCGGCTTTAAGGTAAACGAGTTTTCCATAGGCTTCGGCCCTGCCATATTCAAGAAAAAGTTCAAGGACGGCCTGCAGTTTTCCATAAGGCCCATACCTCTGGGCGGATACTGCGCCTTCGAGGGCGAGGAGGAAGACAGAGACAAAGAGGTTAAAGGCGCGTTTAACAATCAGGCTCCGTGGAAGAGGATAATAGTGCTTTTCATGGGCGCGTTTTTCAATTTCGTATCCGCCGTAATAATACTTACCATATTTTTCAGCATATGGGGACAGCCGCTTACCACCGTAGTGGGCGTATTCGATAATTCCGTAAGCAGCACAAACGAGTGGTTCAAGCCCGGAGACGCAATACTCAGCGTCGACGGCAAGATGGCAAACGTGCTTCTTGCCAACGACAACGCGTTCAACAGCGTCAAGGGCGACAGTGCGGAATTCAGAGTATTAAGGGACGGCAAGGTAGTTAAATTCACCGCCACGAAAGGCGAGTATACCTCTTACGAGTTTTGCGTCGAAGACGACTGGATTGTCTATGCGGAAAACGACGGCGCCGTGAACGCCGTTAAGATTGCAGACAGTACGCAGTATACCTATCTCGGCGGCGTAATGTATAAGGACGCCGACGGTACGGAGAGCTTTTACCGCTTTTCCAATCACGGAAGCAAAGAGATACAGGCGCTGCTGTCCGACGATAGCGTTACGGTAACGCAGATAGTTCTTTACCGCTATTTCGACGAAAACAAAAACAGTATAGATTACGAAGCCGTTAACGCAATAACCGACCATAACAACAAGGCAGAAATAACCGATCAGATAAAGTATTACGTCGATAACGTATATATAAGTCTTATTCCGACGGAGGAAACTTCCAAGCCCGCCCGGATAACCACCGAAACTTCGGATACCGTTACCGTTTACAACGTAAACCTTTATACCGGCGCGAACGAATACGGCAATATCGACGTTAACGGAGCAAGCCTTGCTACCGAAGATCTGCTCGGATTTACTTCCATGAAGGCCACGCAGCGCTACGGTTTCGGCGTGAATACGGGAACCTATCTCGTGCGCCTTAACTTTTTCCGTGCGTTGTCAAGGGCAGTGCCTTATACCTTCTTCGTAGTGTTTAAGATACTGGCAAGTCTCGGATTGCTTTTCCAGCCCGGAGGACTGTCGCAGGCGGGCGGTCCCATTACCGTCGTAAAGACAATAAGCGACGTCGCGCAACAGGGTTTTTACAACCTGTTCTGGATAATATGTATTCTGTCGGCAAACCTTGCCGTTATGAATCTGCTGCCTCTGCCCGCGCTTGACGGAAGCAAAATCGTGTTCACCTTCATAGAGTGGATAAGAGGAAAGCCGCTTAACAGAAAAGTGGAGGCCGTTATTCATACTGTCGGAATAATCGTGCTGTTCACGTTTACCATCTTTTTGGATATATTCCATCTTGCGGGGGGATAACATGAGCTTTAAAGTAAAAGCGGGCGCCGTAGAGATAGGCGGCGGCGCGCCCGTAAGCGTACAATCCATGACCAATACCCGTACGTCCGACGTAAAAGGGACGCTGGCGCAGATAGATTCGCTGTTTCGCGCGGGTTGCGAAATCGTGCGCGTCGCGGTAAGGAACGAGCAGGACGCTTCGGCTATATCCGACATTGTAAAAGAAAGTCCCTTGCCCGTGGTTGCGGACATACATTTCGACTACCGTCTGGCCATAACCGCGGCGAAGAACGGAGCGGCGAAAATACGCATCAATCCCGGCAATATAGGCGGGGAGGACAAGGTAAAACGCCTTGCCGACGTTCTCGGCGGTGCGGGCATACCCGTAAGAATAGGCGTGAACGGCGGTTCTCTCGAATCCGAATTCGGCGGACTGCCTCTTTACAAAGCCATGGCTGAAAGCGCGCTGTCGCACCTTGCAATGCTTGAAAAAGCGGGGTTTCACGATACCGTGATATCGGTAAAAAGTTCGGACGTCGTGCAGACGGTGAAAGCCTATCGGCTTCTGGCTTCGGAAACGGACAACCCCTTACATATAGGTATAACGGAGGCAGGCACGGTAAAATCGGGGCTGATAAAAAGCTCGGCGGGTATAGGATCTCTGCTTCTGGACGGAATAGGCGATACGGTAAGGGTTTCGCTTACGGCAAGGCCCGAAGAGGAGGTTTTCGCCGCGAGAAAGCTGCTTAACTGTTTAGGGCTCAGGAAGGATATGCCCGAAGTTATATCGTGTCCTACGTGCGGACGTACCGAAATTGACGTGCAGGGGCTTGCCGACGCTGTCGAGCAAATAGCCGTTCAGGCGGGGAAGCCGCTCAAAATAGCCGTGATGGGCTGCGTCGTAAACGGAATCGGCGAGGGTAAGGAAGCCGATTTCGGCGTGGCCGGCGGCAAGGAAAAATCCGTTTTATTCAAAAAGGGGAAGAAGTACAAGACCGTACCCAACGGCGAAATACTCGAACAAATGAAATTACTTATCGGAGAATACGAAGCCGATGATTGAAAACGCTTTCGATAAAAAATTCAAAGAGGCATCGAGGGGAAATTATCCTTTTCTTAAATTTACCGACGCCGAATACTGCGCCGGAGAAAACAGCCTGCGTGTCAATTTTTTGCAGTCGACCAGGCATGGCGACGTTTTCGACGACGTTGCAAAAGCCGCAGTGAAACAGATTGTGCGCGACCTTGTGGGATACGACCTTGACGTTACGGTTAAATATACCAAATGCTACGCCGACGAAAACTCGGTAAAGCAAAAGGTAAAGCAGTTTCTCGTAAAGGAATGCGGGCTGGTATTTACAACGGGAATGAGCGGCGACGACATATCCGCCGAGATAACCGAATCGGGCATAAAAATCGTTCTGTCCGCGCCTAAGGAAATGAAAATGATACTTGTGCAGGACGGTACGGCGGGGCGTCTTGAAGAGGAACTAGATCGGGAATTTGTCGAGCCGGTAAGCGTGGAATTGTTCGAGCGAATGCCGAAAGAGGGCGACGCGACGTTTGACAGTATTGCCGACGAAGTGGGTTACATAGACAATTCCAGACTTATAAAAATTACTTTGCGCGATAAGGTTTACGGGCGCGGAAATATCACTACCGCACCTATATACATATGCGACGCGGCTGAAAGCGCGAGTACAAATCTGTGCGGCAAAATAACCATAATCGACAAAAAAATGTACAATAACAAAAATTATGGCAGAAAAGACGTTAAAAAAGGCGGCCGTACAAACACCTCTGACGAACAGCTTGCGATGTATAAATTTACCCTTTCCGACACTACCGGAAACATATCCGTGGTAGTCTTTCCCAACAAGCCCGAGGACGAGGCTCTCGAGTCGTTGCAAACGGGCGACACGCTTGCGGTAAGCGGCAGAATAGCGGTAAATTCTTATTCGGGAGACTTGCAGCTCACTGCCGATATAGTTTCCAAAGCGCTTATCGATTACGACAGTATAACCACCGAGGTCCCCGCTAAGAAAGAGCCTAAGGATTATGAGTTCGTAAAGCCTGTTCCTTATATCGAGGAAAAGCAATCTTCCATATTCGACAAAGGAGAGCAAACGCCCGATTATCTTGCGGGCAAGACTTTCGTGATATTCGATACCGAAACCACCGGGCTTAACCCCGTTTCCGATAAAATAATCGAGATAGGCGCGGTCAAGATGAAAGACGGCAGGATAACCGAAGTGTTCGAAACTCTTATCGACCCGATGGAGCCCATACCGCCGGACAGCATCAAGACGCATCATATAACGGACGACATGGTGAAGGGAAGCCCCGTATTTTCCGAGGTGTTGCCCGATTTTTACAAGTTCACCCGCAACGCCGTGCTCGTGGGGCATAACGTGGAATTCGATTATAAAATGCTTGCGGAAAACAGCAGAAACAGCGGTTATGTTTTCGATAACGAACTGGAAGACACCATAGCTCTTGCAAAGAAGTTCAGACCCATGCGCAATTATAAACTGCAAACCCTTTGCGAGGAACTTGGCGTGGTAAACGAGGAAGCGCATCGCGCTTCCGCCGACGCTTTGGCTACGGCAAAATGCTTTTACGAAATAGCCAAATATATCAAGTAATTCAAAAACAGCTTAAAAACGCTTGCAAATGACGATTATATATGTTAGTATATAGTTACTTGATATTAGTTATGCTAATGTAGAGTGAGTTTTTACGGCTCACTCTTTCTTTTGCCCGCAGGGCATTAAGGAGCTTAAAATGGAAAAAAACGTCGTTGAAAACCAGATTACCGAAATAATAAGCCCGATGATAGCCGGACTCGGTTACGAGCTTGTTAAAGTCGGTTTTGCAAAACAGTTCGGCGAAATGAATCTTACGGTAACCATATTCAAAAAGGGCGATATGTGCCATGCCGACTGCGAAAGGGTTCACCGTGCGATAGAGGACGTTGTAGACGGGCTTAATCCCAACGGCGACAGGCCTTACAATCTGTGCGTATCCTCTATGGGCCTGGACTGGCCTTTGGTTACCGACGACGATTTCAGAAGAAGAACGGGCGAGGATATCGAAGTCTCCCTTTACGCGGCGGTCGACGGAAATAAAAAGATAGCCGGAACGCTTATGGGATACGACGCCGACGCTATCGAAATCTGCAGTCTGAAAACGCAGAAAAATTATAAAATAGAAAGAAAAAACTTGGCAAAGGCAATACCTTACGTCAGATTTTAGGAGGAATTTAAAATGGTAAACAAGGAATTCTTTGCGGCGCTCGACGCATTGGAAACGGAAAAGCACATTCCCAAAAACGTGCTTATCGACTCGCTGGAAGCGGGTATAGTATCCGCTTACAAAAAAGAAACGGGCGAGGTCAGACCGATAACGGTCAGAATCGACGAGGACAGATGCACCATAAAAATTTATGCGTACAGGCACGTCGTCGAGGAAGTAGCGGACGAAGATAAGGAAATCAGCCTCGAAGACGCCCGCGAAATCAAGCCTTCTTACAAGGTGGGAGACGTGGTTATCGAGGACATCACTCCCAAAGATTTTTCACGAATAGCGGCGCAGACGGCTAAGCAGGTAATCATGCAGCGCATCAACGACGCCAAGCGCGACGTTGTATTCAGTGAAATGAGCGAAAAAGAAAACGAAATTCTTCAGGCAATCGTGCGTCGTAAGGAAGGCGCTACCGTCTATGTCGAAATCAGCGGCAGTCAGATGGAGGGCATGCTTTCCGCGGCGGATCAGGTTCCCGGAGAGGTTTACAATATCAACGACGTTATAAAAGTACTTATCAAAAAGGTCAGAAACACCAGCCACGGCGCGCAGGTAATAGTATCACGCAGCGCGGCAGGCTTTGTAAAAAGACTGTTTGAAATGGAAGTGCCCGAGATACGGGCAGGACTCGTGACAATCAAAAATATCGTGCGCGAAGCGGGATACAGAACTAAAATCGCGGTATACAGCGAGGACGTTAACGTAGACGCCATAGGCGCATGCATAGGCAACAAGGGCGTAAGGGTAAACGCCATCGTCAACGAACTTGCCGGCGAGAAAATCGACGTCATTCCGTGGTGTCCCGATCCGCTTGAATTCGTAGCGCGCGCTCTAAGCCCCGCACAGGTACAGATGGTGCAGATCAACGAGGAAGAAAAGACGGCAAAGGTTATAGTTCCCGACGAAAAACTTTCTCTTGCCATAGGCAAGCAGGGGCAGAACGCCCGTCTTGCGGCCAAACTTACCGGCTGGAAGATCGACGTCAAGCCCTATTCCAGTGTAGCCCCCGCCGCAGTAAGCGAGGAAGAAGACGCGTAGTCGACGAGGTGTTCGATGAAAAAAACTCCGATGCGTATGTGCGTGGCGTGCCGCAATATGTTTGCGAAGAAGGATCTTTTGCGTATAGTCAGGACGGACGAAAGCGTCAGTCTTGATTTTACGGGCAAAAAGTCCGGCCGCGGCGCATATATCTGCGATAATCCCGAGTGCATAGCCAAATGCGTCAAAGCAAAACTGCTCGACAAGGTTTTCGGGCAGCCCATATCCGACGACGTGTACGGCTATATCAAGGAGGAGTATGCAAAACATTCCCAAAATCGCTAGTTATCTCGGCTTTGCCGTAAGAGCGGGCAAGGTTTTGTGGGGCGTCGAAAACGTGACCGCCAAACCCAGGCGGCGTAAAGTGATACTGATGTGTCCCACAACTGCCGAAAATACGTCCAAACAGGTTAAAGCCTATTGTCAAAAAACGGGGTCGCCCCTTATCGAGCTTGAGGGCGCGACGCTTGAATTCCTTCTGAAACGAAACTGCAAAGTTCTTGCGGTAACCGACGATAATCTCGCAAAAGCGATTCTGGCTAACGCCAATATGAAAGTGGAGGTGCAAAGCAATGAGTGAAGCTATCAGCAACGAAAATAAACCGGTACTCAACGTACCGGCATCCGAAATAGTAAACGATATAAAACAGGTACAGGCGGCAAGAGTAAACGAGCTGTTCGGCGAATATAAAAACAGGTTGGAGCAGGTCAGACGCAAACTTGCAGCCATAAAAGAACGCGAGGAGGCCGAAATTCAGAAAAAGCTTGAAAGCGAGCTTAAAAAACAGGCCGAAATGCAGGCTGCCGCCAAAAAAGCCGAGCAGGAGAAACTCGAACGCGAAAAAGAAGCCGCATCGGCAAAAGAACAGGCGGCCATAGCCGAGGAAAAGGCGGTTTCCGCACAGACGGAAGCCGAAGAAGCAAAGCCCGCGCCCGAGCCTGCCGCGCCTGCGGTTCCCGCCGCTCAGACGATAAAAACCAGGGTATTTACCGCCGAAAAGAAAGAGTTTGTGAAACGCCCTCAGCAACAGGCTCAGCAGCAGAACGCTCAGTCCAAGCCTCAGCAGGGGCAGAAATGGGGCGGCGCCAGGCCTTCCGCGTCCGTTACTCCTCCTCCCGCGATGCCTTCGTCGGGCGGCAAGGATAAGTTTGCTTCCAAAAAGAAAACGGGTACAAATCAGGGCGACGACAAGAAGGGACAGAACAGAAAGTCTTTAATCCGCAAAGGTTTCATAGTGACCGACGGCGGTTACATCACCGCGGATAACGAATGGGAAGGCAATACCCGCATCAAATCCAGCAAAAAGGTCAAGAAAAACGAGTTTATTCAGCCTCAGGCCGTTAAAATCGAAAGCGCCGTCATTACGGTCAATCCCGTGCCCATAAAGGTTTTATCCGAAAAAATAGGCAAAACGGGTACCGAAATAATAAAACAGCTGTTCCTGCTCGATATCGTAAAAACCATAAACGAGAGTATCGATTTCGAAACGGCCGAGCTTGTAGCCGATACCTTCGGCATAACGCTTGAATTCAAACCCGAAAAAACGGCGGAAGAACTGCTTATAGATACCATATCCGAAGCCGACGAAGACGAGAGTCTGCTTCGCTCCCGTCCTCCCGTGGTTACCATTATGGGCCACGTCGACCACGGCAAGACTTCGCTTCTCGACTATATACGGAACAGCAACGTGGCGTCGGGCGAAGCCGGCGGCATAACTCAGCACATAGGTGCGTATACGGTTTCTCTTAACGGTTCGCCCATAACCTTTTTGGATACGCCCGGACACGAGGCTTTTACCGCTATGAGAATGAGGGGCGCGCAGGTAACCGATATAGCGATTATCGTAGTTGCCGCCGACGACGGCATAATGCCTCAGACCATTGAGGCGATTAACCACGCAAAAGCGGCGGGAGTTTCCATAATCGTTGCCGTAAACAAAATGGATAAACCCACGGCAAATCCCGACAGGGTTTTGCAGCAGATGACTGAATACGGCCTTCTTCCCGAGGCTTGGGGCGGCGATACTCCCGTAGTAAACGTATCGGCAAAAACGGGACAGAACGTGAATCAGCTTCTCGAAACCGTTCTGCTGGTTGCCGAAATGCTCGAACTCAAAGCCAACCCCGACAGGGCGGCAAAAGGCGTAATCGTTGAGGCCAAACTCGACAAGGGCAGAGGTCCTCTGGCCACCGTTCTCGTTCAGAACGGCACTCTCAAAGTGTCCGACTTTGTGGTAGCGGGAGAAGTGGTTGGTAAAATAAGGGCGATGATCGACGACAAGGGACGTTCGGTAAAAGAGGCCGGCCCCGCGACGCCCGTTTCCGTACTCGGTTTTTCCGAAGTGCCCAACGCGGGCGACCAGATGACCGTAGTAGCCGACGAAAAACTTGCAAAACAGGTTGCCGAGGAAAGGCGTATACGCTCCAAAGAAGAGCTCAGCGCCAAATTCAAGGCCGCCACACTCGAAGATATATTCGGCGACCTCGAAGAGGGTGCTCAGAAAGATCTCAACATCATCGTCAAGGCCGACGTTCAGGGATCCGTCGAGGCGATCAAGCAGGCTCTTGTCAAACTTACCAATAACGAGGTAAAAATCAATATCATACACGGTGCGGTAGGCGCTGTCAACGAGTCCGACGTAATGCTTGCCAAAACTTCGATGGCCATTATCATAGGCTTTAACGTGCGTCCCGACACCAACGCCAAGAGCGTTGCGGAGCGCGACGGTATCGACATCAGATGCTACCGCGTAATTTACGACGCGATAGACGACGTCGAAAAGGCCATAAAAGGCATGCTCGAACCCAAATTCAAAGAAGTCGTCCTGGGGCGCGCCGAAGTAAGGCAGATATACAAAATCAGCGGCGTAGGCGTTGTAGCCGGCTGCATGGTTACCGACGGCAAGATAGTCAGAAGCGCAAAAGTCCGTCTGCTCCGCGACAATATCGTGGTTTACGACGGAGTGCTTTCCTCGCTTAAACGCTTCAAGGACGACGCGAAAGAAGTTGCCAAGGGCTATGATTGCGGTATGTCGATTGCCAATTACAGCGACGTCAAGGAAGGCGACGTCATCGAAGCGTACAATATGGAGCAGATAGATGAACAGTAAAATCGAGCGCATAAACGCCGAACTGGCGCGGCAGATATCCTATATAATAAATTACGGGCTTAAAGATCCGCGCGTTTCCGACGGTATGATAAGCGTTACAAAGGTAAACGCCGCGGCCGACCTTAAAACGGCAAAGGTGTACGTCAGCTTCCTGAGCAGCGACAGCGCCGAGGCTTTTGCCGCGCTGAAAAGCGCGGCTGGCTTTATCCGTAACGAACTGAAAGGCAAGCTGGATATAAGATATATGCCCGAACTGACTTTCATAAAGGACGACAGTATCGAATACGGCATACGCCTTTACGGCCTTATCAAAGAGGTAAACAAAAATGATAGCGGCCGCTAAAATCGCCAAAGCGGCGGAGTATATCGACAAGGCGCGCGCCGTATGCCTGATATGCCACGTCAATCCCGACGGCGACACGGTGTCGTCGGCGCTCGCGCTGTTTTCCCTTTTACAGAAAAAGGGGAAAGAAGTGGCGGTTTTCTGTGACAATAAAATACCTGAAAAGTTTGCTTTTTTGCAAAATTTCGATAAATTCAACATATCTTCGCTAAAAAAGTTTGATTTGGCAATCGCCGTAGACTGTGCCGACGAAGGACGTACGGGCACTATGTACCGATATGTCAAAAAGGCTATATCTACCTTGTCGGTAGACCATCACAAACCCGACAGGGCGTTCGGCGATTATATTCTTAACGATACCTCTGCGGCCGCAACCGCAGAAATAGTTTACCGCATTATCCGTTATTTCGAAAAGGCCGACGGCAAAACCTATATGGACGATTCAATCGCTGCCGCGCTGTTTTGCGGAATAATAACGGACAGCGGCGCGTTTTCCTTTTCCAACACCACGGAGGAAACTCTTGCCATAGCCTCCGAGTTAAAAAGGTATTCTTTTGACGCTTCGGGCATGATTTACGACATGATATCCGCTAAAAGCAAAAAGGTTTTCGAGCTTTCGGCGTCGGTACTGTCGCGCTGTAAATTTTACGAGGACGACAGGATAGGCGTCATTACTTTCAGAAAGTCGGATTTTGCGGCGACGGGCACGACGTCCGAGGATACCGAGGGTATAATAAATAACGTCATCAACGTGAAAGGCGTACTTATCGCCGTTGCCGTTACCGAGGAATACGACAAAAGCTTTAAGATAAGCATACGCACAAAGGCGCCCGTCGACGCTTCGTCGGTAGCTTCGGCGTTCGGCGGAGGCGGTCACGTCAGGGCTGCGGGATGCAGGCTTAGCGGCTATTACGAGGACGTTTTGGATAAAATACTGAAATCGGCGAGGGATAACCTTTGAAGCCCTGCGGATTCGTAAATATTCTGAAACCGCCGGGGTACACGTCTTCGGACGTCGTAGTAAAGGTCAGGCGGATTCTTTCGGATTTTTACGGCGCAAAAACCAAAGCAGGGCATTTGGGAACTTTGGACCCGCAGGGCGCGGGAGTCCTGCCCGTTGCGTTCGGAAACGCTACCAGACTTTTCGAGTACTTCCTCGGCAAGCAAAAGACCTATATAGCCGGCGTAAAGCTCGGAAAAAGTACGGACACCCTTGACAGTTACGGCAGAATTGTAAGCAGCAGCGCGGTGACGTTGCCCGACGATATCGGGGCTGTTTTGCAGAAGTTCAAGGGTAAGTCTATGCAATATCCGCCTTCTTACAGCGCAAAATCAGTCAACGGCGTCAGGGCTTACGACCTTGCAAGAAAGGGCGAACAGGTATGCCTTGCACCCCGTGAAATAGCTATAAGCGACATTTCGCTGCTGACCGATCTCGGAAACGGGCATTACGTGATAAAGGTTACTTGCAGCGCGGGAACTTATATACGTTCTTTGGCGAGGGATATAGCGGCAGGAACGGGAAACGACGGGTATATGAGTTTCATAATACGAACGGCTTCGGGAACGTTCGATATAACCGACAGCATAACGATAGATGAATTCGCGGCAAATCCGCAAAAGGGAATTATTCCCATAACGACGTTTGCCGACGGCTTTGCCCGCGCGGAGTTTACAGACTCCGTTGCCGTCAGACTGCTTAACGGAGTCGGGATACGGTCAGGGCTTTCCGAAGGCGTAACTTATGCCGTATATACCGACGGCGAGCTTGCGGGATTTGGGTCTGTCGAGGACGGAAATTTTAAAATAAATATCCGTTTTTAGCAAAAAAAAACACAAAAACAATCTATATCTTACTGAAAAACGTACAATGGAAATACTGTCTTTCGATAAAAAATCAGACGAAAAAATACATCTTGCGCTCGGATTTTTCGATTGCGTGCATCTCGGACACCGCTATCTGATTAGCAGGACGGTAGAGGACGCGCGCGCTTGCGGCCAAAAGTCCGCGGTATTTACTTTTTCAAATAATCCGTTTACGCTTTTCGGAGGCGCGGGGCAAATTTGCACGTTTGAGGAGCGCTGCGAAATTTTTGCGGAGCTTGGCGCAGATTACGTTATTGCCGCCCACATGGACGAGGCTTTTTCCAGGCTTTCGCCACAAAGTTTTTTATCCGAACTTTTCAGCCGTTTCGGTATTTCGGCTTTGTATTGCGGGCCCGATTATACTTTCGGGTACAAGGGAAGCGGTAACGTGGATATGTTAAAGTCCCTTGCGCCGCAGAACGTCGTTGTAAACGTATGCGATTTTCTGCTTTGCGACGGCAGCAAGATTTCCAGCAGCACTATACGCGGTTATCTGCAAAGCGGCGACGTGCGCTCCGCGGCTAAACTCGCGGGGAAACCGTATTCCGTAAGCGGTACGGTAAGGCACGATTACGGCAGAGGCGGCCGAATAGTGGGATTTCCCACGGCTAACATATCTCCTTCGCCCGACAAACTTCTTCCCGAAGACGGTGTATACCTTACCACGGTTGAAATAGACGGCTCAGGTACGGAGCATCTTTCGATAACAAACGTAGGCGGCAAACCCACGTTCGGAGAAAGCCGCGTTAACGTCGAAAGCTATATTCAGAATTTCAGCGGAGACCTTTACGGCAAAAAAATCCGCGTAAGGTTTTACGATTATTTAAGGCCTGTACAAAAATTCGCGGACGCGGCGGCTCTCGGGCGTCAGCTTGAAGCGGATTGCCTGAAATCCTTACAAGCGAGGAGAAAAATATGATTAAATTCGGACCTTCCGGTAATTCGCAGAGTTTTTACGACGACGGCCGCAAGGCTACGGCGGATATGCCCGAATGGCTCAGCGCCCGCGGACTTGACGCATTCGAATATTCGTTCGGCAGAGGCGTGGCCATAGGCGAGGCGACGGCTAATCTGATAAGGGATAAAGCCGTCGAATACGGAATCGAGATTTCCGTTCACGCACCTTATTACATAAATTTTGCAAATCCCGACGCGCAAAAGGCCGCCAATTCCGACAAGTATCTTCTTGACAGCCTGCAAGCCTTAAAATGGTTGGGAGGAAAGCGTTGCGTGTTTCACAGCGGCACCGAGGGCGGCGCGCCTAGGAAAGAGGCTTTCGGCAGGATTTACGAAAGGCTTTCGGCTTTTGCGCTCAAAAAGAAGGAGGAAGGATATTCCGACCTCATAGTTTGCCCCGAAACAATGGGCAAATATTCTCAGATAGGCGACGTGGCCGAAATTTGCGAACTGGTAAAACTCGACGAAACGTATTATCCCTGTATTGACTTCGGGCATCTGAACTGTATTATGCAGGGCGCGCTCAGGACGGCTGACGATTTCGAGGCGGTTATCAGATATATGATAAACGAAATAGGTTTTGAAAAGACTTCGGGAATGCACGTGCATTTCAGTAAAATCATGTATACCGTAAAAGGCGAAGTAAAACATCTTACGTTTGCCGACGACCTGTACGGGCCGGAATTTCTGCCGCTTGCTCAGACAATAGAAAAGTATAAATTGCAGCCCTACGTCATTTGCGAATCGGCCGGCACGCAGGCGGAGGACGCGAAAACCATGCGGGATATTTATCAGTCGGTTGCGGGTAAAGGCGTCTGATAGGCTGTATTCGGGCGGTTAATTAAAAAAATTCTTTACATATCGGGCGCGATATGGTAAAATTATATGGTATGAAAAACGGTAGTATTTTGCTAAAACAATTCGCCAACGTCGACGCGGTACTGCTGAAAAACGGCGACAACTGTTTTTATCTGACAGAATACGCCAATTCCGACTCCTACGTACTGCTGACGCAAAAAGCCTGTTACTATCTTACGGACGACCGCTATTTTACAGAGGCTTGCGGTTTGCTGTCGGGCGGCTACGAGGTAGTGAAAGTCAGTCCGTCGTCCGTGCTGACCGTTATCAAAAACATACTCGGCGGCGACGGCGTAAAGCGTCTGGGCTTCGAAGACAGGAGTATAACGTATCGCGATTATACCCGATATGCGGAGGCTTTCGACGGCATATCGCTCACGGGCACGGAAGAGACGCTTCTTAAAATCCGCGCGGTAAAGACGGACGCCGAGGCGGCGCTTATCCGAAAGGCCGCGGAAATTAACGACAAATCTTTCGGGGAACTGCTCTCAAAAGTGCGCGAAGGAGTAACCGAACAGGAACTGAAGTACGAACTCGAATACCTTTTGCATAAAAACGGTGCGGACGGTATCGCGTTCGACATCATATCGGCTTTCGGCACGGCGACTGCAAACCCGCACGCTCATCCCACGGACAGAAAGCTCGTAAAGGGAATGCCCGTAACGCTGGATTTCGGATGCAAATACAAAGGTTATTGCAGCGACATTACGCGCACTTTCTTTTTCGGGACTCCTTCGGAGGAGTTTAAAAAAATATACCGGGCCGTTCTCAACGCAAACGAGAACGCTTTGGACGCCGTATCGGCGGGCAGGGACTGCGCCTTTGTCGATAAAGTCGCAAGGGAAACGCTTAAAGCCTGCGGCCTGGCAGAATATTTTACGCACGGTACGGGGCACGGAGTGGGTATATGTATACATGAATCGCCCGTTCTTAACCCGTCAAGCGAGGACGTACTCGCCGAAAACATGGTGGTTACCGTCGAGCCGGGCGTTTATATAGCGGGCCTTGGCGGCGTCCGCGTCGAGGATATGGCGCTTGTTACGTCGGACGGAGTGAAAGTATTAAGTAAAACAGACAAAAAATTAACGATAATATAAGTTTACGGAGGTAAGTATGGCTTACATTTTAGCAGGCGATTTCAGAAAAGGTATTACTTTTCAGGACAACGGCAACGTTTTGGTTATAGTGGATTTTCAGCACGTCAAACCCGGTAAGGGCGCGGCTTTCGTGCGCACGAAAATCAAAAACGTAATTACCGGCGGCGTTATCGAAAGAACTTTTAACCCCACGGATAAATTCGAACTTGCTCACATCGAGCGCAAAAAGATGCAATATCTTTACACCGACGGCGAACTCTATTACTTTATGGACGAGGAAACTTACGAGCAGATACCGCTCAATCACGATCAGGTTGCCGACGCGCTTAACTTCGTAAAAGAGAATATGGTTGTAAACATTGCCTTCTTTAACGGACAGCCTTTCTCCGTTGAACCCGAAAACTTCGTCGAACTTAAAATCACTTTCTGCGAACCCGGCGTAAAAGGCGATACCGCTACGGGCGGCACGAAGCCCGCCACGCTTGAAACGGGATACGTAATTCAGGTTCCTTTCTTCGTAAACGAAGGCGACGTTATAAGGGTAGATACCAGAACGGGCGAATATATGTCCAGAGTATAACGAAAACAAAACGGAACGGACGGCGAAAACCGTCCGTTTTTTTATGCGGTTATAACCGTGTTTTTAAATTTTTGTTCGACTTTATTGTTTTGATGCGCCGAAAGGCGCTTTTTTCATGCGTTTAAAAGGGCGTTTTTTGTCGCTTATAAATAAAGCGCTAGCACGAGTCATAATTTTTAGTATGAAGTATTTGAGCGAGATACTGCCCGACGAAATAGTTTACCATCTTTCCGGCATAGCGGGCATAACCGAAATAAGACTGAGAAGGGACAGGCCGGTTTATTACAGCACGGGACAGGCTTTTTTACCGCTCACGGAAAAATCGGGTTACAGGCAGGTCAGGGCGGACAGGTCGGATATAGAATACGTAATCGGCAAAGTCAGCGGTCAATCGTTTTACGTGGTAAACGATACTTTGATAAAAGGCTATCTGTTTTACAAAGGGGGCATACGCATAGGCGCGACGGGGGAAGGTGTGGAAAAGGAGGGAAGGCTTACAACGCTTAAAAGCATATCGGGCCTGACGATAAGAGTCCCGCACGAAATAAAAGGCGCGGCCGACGAAATTATGCCTCTGATAATCAAGGACGGGGAGTTCAGAAACACTCTTATCATATCGCCGCCGGCAGGAGGGAAAACCACTATGCTGAGGGATATAGCGCGGCAGGCTTCCAAAGGGCGCAATCTGCTGATTATCGACGAGCGATACGAACTCAGCGCATTCTGCGACGGACAACCGCTGCTGGACGTCGGCGAAACTACGGACGTCATAGCGGGAGTCGGAAAAAAGGCGGCGTTTGAAAACTCCGTCAGGGCTATGAATCCCGACGTAATAATAACGGACGAAATATATACCGAGGAGGATTGCGATTACATCACCGAAGCCGTAAGAACAGGGGTTGCAGTTGCCGCATCCGTACACGGAAAGGACCTGAATTATATGAAAAACAGCAAAATTTTTAAAATACTGAATCTTTTTAAAGTAAAAGTCGTAATGTCAAAGACCCCGTCTGCGGGCACGGTAAAGGCCGTATATTCGGAATAGTCATGAGCGCTTTCGGTCTGATTACGGGCGGAATTATGTGTGCGGCGAGCTGTTATGCCGGCGTAAAAATTAAGCGGGTATACAGTTCAAGAAGCCGTTTCTTTTACGAGTTCCGCGATTTTCTGGGAGACCTTAAAGGAGGTATAGTCATTTACAAGAAACCTCTTACGGAACTTATATCCGATTATACTTCGGGACGGGACGGAGCGTTTATAGATTTTCTGAAAGAGTGCGACGCTTGTATCAGAAACGGGACGAGAGAGGCAATTTCGCTTAAAAGGCCGGCTTTTCTGCCTCAGAAATACTTCAAGGACGTGGAATCGTTTTTCAAGGAAGTAGGAAAAAGCGGCATCGACGAGCAACAGAGACTTATCGAATATCATTTTAATAAGGCCGAGCAAACGGGGGATGCTCTTAAAAAACTTTCGCAGAAAGACGGAACGATGTATTTCAAGCTGCTTATCTTGCTGGGAGTGACGATTATGATAATTGCGGTATAGGAGAAAGTATGGAAATAGACGTAATTCTGAAAATCGCGGGTATCGGTATAATAACCGCTATAGTAAATATAATTCTAAAAAAAAGCGATAAAGACGAAATTGCCACTTTCGTAACCATTACCGCGCTTGTGATAGTGCTTCTGATAGTGGTAGACATGGTTGGCGGGCTGTTTGAAACCGTTAAAAACATATTCGGACTGAGCTGATGGAAATTTTTAAACTCATAGGCATAGGAATAGCGGGGGCGGTAGCGGCCACCGTAATAAAAAACGTAAAGCCCGAATTTACCGTGCTTGTTATACTGTCGGCGGGGCTTATAATGCTTATATATCTTCTTAATTCGCTTGGCGAAGTCGTTACGGCGTTTACCGGGCTTGTTGACAAAAGCGGCCTTGACAACAGGCTTTTTGCCGGGATACTCAAAATTATAGGGATAGGGTATCTTACGGAATATTCGGCGGGGATATGCGAGGACGCCGACGCGAAAAGCCTGGGGATGAAAATACAGTTAGGAGGTAAAATAACCATTTTTCTGATGTCGCTGCCGATTTTGACCGCGCTTATCGAAGTGGTGGAAAAACTAGCGTTATGAAAAGAAAAATAGTATTTATATTGATTTTTGCCGCTGTAATCGGACTGACAGTATTCTACAAAACTCCGCAAAATATAGCACTCGCGGACGAGACCGACAGTGTTACGGAACAGCTTGAAGATCGCGTGGACGAAACGGTGGACAAGCTTGATTTATCGGATTTTCAAAGTTTTCTGGATTCGCTTTCGGACAGGCAGAAAGAACTGCTGGGCACGAATTCCGTAAAACAGCTTATCAAGAACATAACTTCGGGCGATTTGTCCTCGCTCGATATAAAATCTTATCTAACCGAGATATGCTCGGTATTTTTTGCCGACCTCAAAGTTTTGCTGCCCATGCTTGTTACCATACTCGTAATATCCGTTCTGGGCAGTATCATGAAAGGTCTCAATTCGGGATTTCTGGATAAGCAGACGTCCGAAATAATCTACTTTGTATGCTATGCGGCGGTAGTGATAGTGTTGCTTACTTCCATAGTTCCGCTTATGCAGTCGGCAAAAAACGCAGTCAATGCAGTTAAGAGTTTTGCCGAAATAGTATTTCCCGTGCTTCTGACGCTTATCGTAGCCATGGGCGGGGGCGTTTCGGCGGGAGTATTTCAACCGGCTATGGCGATTTTTTCAACGGGAATAGTGTTTATTATAAGTTCGGTAGTCTTCCCGTTTTTTATTGCGGCGACGGTGTTTGCGGTAGTGGGCAATCTGTCCGAAAACGTCAAACTTTCAGGCCTGACTTCCTTTTTCAAAAGCAGCGCGGAATGGCTTCTGGGCTGGATATTCGGGCTGTTTCTCACATTTCTTACGATAAAGGGCATAACGGGATCCGCCATAGACAACATGTCGGTTTCGGCCGCGAAATTCGCCTTGTCGAGTTATGTGCCCGTGCTGGGCGGATATCTGTCGGAAGGGTTTGATCTGGTGCTTGCAAGCTGCGTGCTCATCAAAAACGCGGTAGGGGTAACGGGAGTGCTGTTTTTGCTGTCCGTAATTTTGTTTCCCATACTTAAAATCTGCGTTTTCGTGCTGGGACTCAGGCTTACGGCCACGCTGTCCGAGCCTATGGGCGATAGTCGTATTTCGGCATTGCTGAACTCGGTATCCAAAAGCATGACGCTGCTTATATCGGCTCTCGCGGGGCTCGGATTCGTTTTTTTCATATTGGTTATGCTTGTCATATATACCGGAAATCCGGGGGTGATGTAAATGGCTTGGTTATTGTCCGTTACGGGCATAGTCGCACTGGGGCTGCTTCTTGAAATTCTTCTGCCGACGGGTAAGACTTCAAAGTATATACGCGGCATTTTCGGACTGATAACGCTTTACGTAATAATATCGCCGCTGCCCGGAATTATCGATAAAATAGCCGACACGGATTTTGAAAACGTCTTTTCAGACGTGGCCGTAGATTACGAATTCGTGGGGGATATTTCCGGCGATTATTTTGCGGGAAAGGAAAAACAGGCGGCAGCTCTTCTTGAAAAGATGGGATACGAAGGGGTTAAGGTGAATATTGTCGGAAAAGAGGGGATTTATTACGAAATTGAGTATATAAACGTGAATTTGGAGGATTGCGACATATCGGCAGACAAGCAGAATATATTTATTAGCGAAATAAAAACCGAGGTAAAAAACTTTTTCAAAATCAGCGACGAGGAGGTGCGTATAGTTGGATATAAAAGACATTAGAGGCGAAGCGAAGCCTTTGAAAAAGAGTTTGTTTAAATTGAGCGGCGGCAAGCATACGGCGGTAATAGCGGGCATATTAATATTAGCGATGGCGCTTGCCGTATACGTTTATACCGAATACGGAGACCGGACCGAGGAGGTCGGACAGAGTTATTACGAGCAGACGGAGCAGAAGCTATCGGCCATTTTAAGCGGCATAAAAGGCGCGGGAAAGGTAGAAGTAATGATATGTTACGACGGCGGCGCCGAGCTTGTCGTCGCTTACGACGAGAGCACGGTTACCGACAGCAAGACCGACAACAGCGGCGGAAACGAATACACGGTAACAACTACGACTCAGGAAAAGACTCCCGTTATGTCGGGCGGCGAACTGGTGGTGCTTAAAGAAAAGAATCCCGAAATCGTAGGCGTACTCGTAGTGGCAGAGGGAGCGGACGATATAGGCGTGCGCCTCGAACTTCTGAACGCCGCGGCCACCGTTCTGCAAGTGGATAAAAAAATTATCACCGTATCGGTGAAAGGTTGACGAAAATCAGTCCGTACGGGACTAAAATAGACAAACATGGAGGTATATCATGAAAAACGGCAACAAAAAAAAGATTATCGTACTATGCAGTATGCTGGTACTGTTGGTAGCAACGGGGTTTCTGAATTTTTATCTTAACGGCAAACTCGGCGACAACAGCGACATGGGCGGCGACGGAGGCATAGTCACGACTACTTATTTCGGTACTTTCCGTTCGGACAGAGAGGCGCAGAGGCAGGAGATTTTCACCTATCTCGACAGCATCGTAGCGTCCGAGGCGTCTTCCGAAGAGGCGAAAGCGGCGGCTGAAAGCCAGAAGCTCGAACTGTGCGAGAAAATCGAACAGGAACTCACTTTGGAAAATCTTATCAAGGCAAGCGGCTTCGAGGACGCGGTCATCACCATGAGCACGGGCAACCTCAACGTGGTGGTCAAGGCCGATAACGAACTCGACAATTCTCAGGTAGCTCAGATTCTCAGCATAATTACGAGAGAAACGACATATACACCTTCGCAGGTCGTAATAGTTCCGTATAACTGATGAGGCAGATATGTCGGGAGCAAAAGGCCGAAACTTTATGTTTCGGCTTTTTTGACGTTTATGCGTCATTTAGCCTTTATCCTTCCGAAAAATGGCTTTACATAAAAATAAATAAATGATATAATTAATTAAACGTCCGGAGGAATACAAATGGCTAACGTATCTGAAAGCAGGAACAATCAAATTTATGCCGAAATAATTACCTCTCTCGCCACTACCGCAGCCGCTAAGGTGGAAGGTATAACCGTGCTCGGCAACGACAACAGCGGCAAGAAAAAGAAACTTCACGGCAGCGACGTGCAGGTATATTTTATAAAGGATAAAGTTTCCATAGACATTTTCATTAACGTTTATTACGGTTACAGGGTGCCCGACGTGGTCTGCACCGTGCAGGAACATATCAAACAGGACGTCGAGGCGGCCACCAGATACAAGGTCGGTTCGATTAACGTAAAAGTAGTAAGCGTTATTTTCCCCAAACTCTGAAAAAGGCACCGGTTATGAGCAGAAGAAGCGCCCGCGAGGCGGCATATAAATTAACGTTTGAATATCTGTTTTACAATAAAGGCAACGACACCACTCTCGAATTGCTCACTCTAGACAGCAGTCTTTCCGACGACGACAAGGACTATATAAACAGGGTGTACGAGGGCATTCAGCGCGACTACGACAAGCTGTACGCGCTTATTTCCAGGCATTCGGGCAATTTCACGGCGGATCGTATATATAAACCCGATCTTGCCGCCATGATACTTTCGGCTTACGAGCTTGTGAACGAGCCTGAAATTTCCGCCGCGGTTTCCATATCCAGCGCGATAGAACTTGTAAAAAAATACTCTTCGGAAAAGAGCAATACTTTCGTTAACGGTATACTCGGAGCAATCAACAAGGAGGTGCGCGGATGATTATCGACGGAAAGGCCGTAGCCTCCGGAATAAGAGAACAGATTAAACTTCGCGCGAAAAAACTTGCCGACGAGGGACGTCCCGCAGGGCTTGCGGTTATCAGAATCGGCGACGACGCGGCAAGCGAGGTTTACGTACGCAATAAAATCAAGGGTTGCACAGAGGTAGGCATATCGAGTTTCAGTTACGAGCTTCCCGCAACTACTTCGCAGGCCACGGTCATCGAGCTTATACGCGAACTCAATTCGCGCGACGACGTTCACGGTATACTCGTTCAGCTTCCGCTTCCGAAAGGACTCGACGAATCCGTGATTCTGGCCGCCATCGACGAAAGCAAAGACGTCGACGGTTTCAGCGCAAAACAGACGGGACTTCTGGCTCTCGGCACGCCCGACCTTGTAGCATGCACGCCTCACGGCTGTATGGAGCTTATTAAAAGCACGGGCGTTCAGATAGCAGGCAAGCGCGCCGTTATCGTAGGGCGCAGCAATATAGTGGGCAAGCCCATGTTTCATCTTCTGCTTGCCGAAAACGCCACTGTTACTGTATGCCACAGCAAAACCCGCGATTTAGTCGAACTGACAAGACAGGCCGACATACTTGTTGCCGCCCTGGGTAAGCCCCGCTTCGTGACGGCGGATATGGTTAAGGAAGGCGCGGTGGTTATTGACGTAGGCATCAACAGGGTTGACGGCAAACTCGTGGGCGACGTGGATTTCGACGCGGTAAGCAAAAAGGCGTCGTATATTACGCCCGTTCCGGGCGGCGTCGGTCCGATGACAATTACCATGCTGCTTTACAATACCGTCAAAGCGGCTGAAAGAAGCGTGAAGTAATGGAAAGACGCATAGTATCGGTAGGCGAATTCTGCAAAGCGTTCAAAAACGTTCTGTCAGCCGAGGTAATGCTTAATAATATTGCCGTCGGCGGCGAGATAAGCGGCTTCAAAATTTCGGGCGAGCACGCTTATTTTACTTTGAAGGACGAGGAGGCGGCGCTTCCTTGCAGTTGCTTCAATTACAGACGCACCTACGTTCCCAAAGAGGGCGAATCCGTAATTGCCGTCGGCAGTCCGGATTATTATCTTAAAGGCGGCAAATTCAGCTTTGTGGTTCGCAGTATCGAAGCCGTGGGGCTGGGGCTGCTTTACCTGAAAATAGAACAGCTGAAAAAAGAACTTGCCGCCGCAGGCGTTTTCGACGCGAGTCATAAAAAGCCCGTTCCCGCTTTTTGTAAAAGCATTTGCGTGGTAACTTCGGCTACCGGCGCCGTTATACGCGACATAATAAAGACCGTAAGACTTAAAAATCCCGTAATCGACATCACGGTAAAGGACGTGCGGGTGCAGGGTGCCGGAGCGGAAAAAGAAATCGCTTCGGCGATTAAAGCCGTGGACAGACTGGGGTACGATTGCATAATCGTAGCGCGCGGAGGCGGCTCTCTTGAAGATCTTATGCCTTTTTACACAAGGGAAGTGGCAATGGCGGTTTACGAAGCCGATACCCCTATAATAAGCGCCGTAGGACACGAAACGGATTTTTCGATATGCGATTTCGCGGCCGATCTGAGGGCGGCTACTCCTACCGCGGCGGCCGAAGCCGCGGCGTTCGATTATTACCGCATGCGCTCGGATATACTTTCCATGGCCGCCCGTATCAGGGAACGTACGGTAAAAAGGCTTACCGACGGGTTCAACGATACCAAATACAGTTGCAGCCTGCTTTCGGCGAAGCTTCAGAAAAAGAGCGAAAGCGACTACGCAAAAGTGCGCATAGCCCTGCTTACCTTAAAGCAGCAGGTGGAAACGCTTTATCGCGCACGCGCGTTCGAGATAGAAAAATGCATGACGGCGCTTGATAAACTCAATCCCGTAAAAGTGCTTAAATCCGGTTATTTCCGCATATACGCAGGCGGTCTGCCGGTTATGAGCGTCAAAGAAGTCAAAGCCGGCGACTTGATAGAGGCCAGAGGCGCCGACGGCAGGATAACGGCAAAGGTAGAAAAGGTGGAGGAAGAAAATTTATGACTTTTGAGCAGATGTACGCAAAACTCGACGAAATCGTCAAAAAGCTCGAGGGACAGGGCGTCGGCCTGGAAGAAAGCATCAAACTTTTCAACGACGGATTGGAACTTTCCAGAAAGTGCCTTGAAAGTTTAAACCAGAGCAAGGGCAAAATTTTGCTTTTGACGGACGAGCTTAACAAACTCACCGAAGAATTCAATCCCGATGGCAGAAATTAACGCTGACAACCTGCTTTACAGGCTTCTGAAGCTGAAAGCGGAAGATTATATAAACGGTTATATAGGTACGCTCGAAGCGCCCGAGCCTCTTATTTCCGCCATGAAATACGCCCTCGAGGGCGGAGGAAAGAGAATAAGGCCGGTACTCACTCTTCTGGGCGCGCGCATAGGCGGGGGGAAAGAAGACGACGCGCTTCCTTTCGCACTTGCCGTCGAGCTGGTGCATACCTATTCGCTCATACACGACGATTTGCCTTGTATGGACGACGACGACATGCGCCGAGGACGGCCTACCGTGCATAAAAAGTTCGGCGAAGCCGTGGCCGTGCTTACGGGCGACGCACTGCTTAACGCCGCTTTCGAAGTGCTTGCGGCAGAGCTGTTGAAAGACGCGTCCGCCCCGCGGACGGAAGCCTTTGCTCTGCTTGCCGAATGCGCGGGAATGAAGGGCATGATAAAAGGGCAGATTATGGATATCTCCACATATCCTTATCCTCTTGAGGAAATCAATATGGGAAAAACCTGCGCGCTGATAAGATGCGCCCTTCTTATGGGAGCAAAAGTCGGCGGAGCAAGCGAGGTATTACAGGAAAGCCTTAAAGTTTACGCGGATAATCTCGGCATGGCTTTTCAGATTGCCGACGACATACTCGATTACGATGCGGGCGAGCGGAGCGATATTAATTACGTAGAGGTAAACGGAATGGAAAAGGCGGCCCGGGCCGTAGCTTATCATACTGCAAAGGCAAAGGAAGCCGTTATGCCGTACGGTCGCAGGGAGGAACTTATCGGGCTGGCGGATTATCTTATGAACAGAAAAAACTGAAAAAGTTCCGAAAACAAATGAATTAATTAAAAAAACGGCAAAAATGCCGTTTTTTAATTATGAAAACGAATTCACGGTGCGCTTGCAGTCGGTTATTTCCGACAGAGGTTTTTTGTTTGATTTTATAAGTTTTACGGTATAAAACCAAAACATGGCGCCAACAGTTATCGCGCTCAACGTCCAGAGTATCGGTTCCGAAAAGCACACGGCGGTATATCCGAATTTCGGGGTAAGGCCGAAAGCGATTATGACTTTGCCCGCGCACTCTATGAGGCTTGCAAGCAAAGGAGCTGCTTTTTTGCCTATGCCGGGCATGCTTTCGCGGGCCAGCAGCATGAGTCCGAGCGCAAGGAAGAACGGAATATTGATTTTAAGATAATAAAATGCGGTGGATATTACGTCGGCGTTATCCGTAGTCGCCAGCCATGCAAGCAGAATCCTGCCCAGAGTAAAGGTGACGAGAAGCGCGAGAGCCGACCATATCAGAGCAAGGAAGGCGGCGTCGATAATACCTTTTCTGATACGTTCATATTTTGCCGCGCCGAAGTTCTGACTGACGAAGGTAGCCAGTGCGGCGGCTATGGCCGAGAAAGGCATCATCAGCATTTCGTCGATTTTGCGGGCTACCGTATGCGCGGTAATTGTAACCAGGCCGAGCCCGTTTATTGCGGCCTGAAGCGAAATCGAGCCTATGGCGACGATGGATTCCAAAAATCCCATTGTCGCGCCCGTGGCAAGAATTTCCTTGACCTTTCCGAATCTGAATTTAAAATCGCTTTTGACGGGTTTCAGATAGGGGTTGGTTTTTGCTGCATAGAAAAAGCATGCCAGGGCGGATATGAACTGAGCCGCGACGGTAGCGTATCCCGCGCCGCCCACGCCCATGTCGAAAACCAGTATGAACGCATAATCCAGCACGATATTTATCACGGTGGACAACAGCAGAAACATGATAGGAGCCACGGGGTTTCCCATAGCGCGCAGCAGAGCGGCGAAAAGGTTAAAAAACATTGTAAACAATATACCGGCGAATATAACCGTAATATATTCCGCCGACATGGCTATAATTTCGTCGGGAGTGTCTAGAAGCCTCAGCAGAGGTTTTGCCGACGCGCAGCTCAGCGCGGTAAGCAAAATGCTTATCGCAACGGTAACAACGTAGGAGCAACCTATGGTTTTACGCATATCGTCGAATTTTTCCGCGCCGAAGTATTTTGCTACGACTATACCCATGCCGTTAGCCATGCCCGTGGCGAAGCCGATTATGAGAAAAGACAGCGAAGCGGTTGCGCCTACGGCGGCAAGCGCCGTTTCGCCCAGAGTCGCGCCTACTATTTTTGTGTCCACGAGATTATAAAGCTGTTGGAGAACGTAGCCGAAAAGCACGGGAAATGCAAATCCCAAAAGATGTTTCATCGGACTTCCGACAGTGTAATCGCCTGTTGTTTTCAGCTTTCTTTCTTTTAAAAAATCAATATTTATTCCACTCATAAGTTTTTATATTCCGGTCCTTTTTTTATCAATGAGATTTTAGTTTTTTTTGCAAGAAAGTATATTAAAATAATTTTTTTTATATCAAAATAATTTGTTTTTTTATAAAACCGCGCTATAATGTTTTTAAGGAGAAGGCTATGACGCAAAGTAAGGAAAAATCAGTGAAAACGCAGGACGAAATACTTGCCGACATAGAGTACGCAAGGCGCGAGAGCGAGACGAAACACCACGGTTACAAGGACGAAACCGAACTGTATAGGAAGTTACAGTCGGGCGACGCTGACTGTGTGGACAAATTTTGTCGGCTGTTCGAGTCCGGCGCAACGGGAAAGCTGTCCGACGACGGGTTGCGCAACAAGAAATATCTTTTTGTGGCTTTTATGACGATGTGTACCAGATACGCCATAGAAGGCGGAATGGAAGAGACGTATGCGTACGACCTAAGCGATACCTATATACGATCGGCCGACGAGTGCGCGGATATTCAAAGTCTGCAACGCCTTTTCAGACGAACGGTAAACGACATGGTAGCCGGCATGAAAGCCTTGCTCGACCGCAAGGCATATTCGAGGCCCGTAAATCAAGCCGTTAGTTACGTGAACAAAAACCTTCACACCGTAACCGAGGTGGAAGAATTAAGCCGTGCGGCGGGTCTGTCGAAGGCGTATTTCATATCCGTATTCAAGGAGGAAACGGGGCTTTCGCCTATGGAGTACGTCAGGCGGGAAAAGCTTAAAGCGGCGCAAAAACTTTTGAAATATACCGATTACGACTATTCGTACATAGCCTATCTTTTCAATTTCAGCTCGCTGAGCCATTTCATAAGCGTTTTCCGCAAGTATGCGGGCGTAACGCCACGCGTTTATCGCGAGAGATTTTATCAGCACGACTGGCAGGGTAAATAAAACGGGAAAACAATATTATATTGTCGTTTGACAATTTTATTTTATTAGCATATAATATATATAAAATATGGTGGTGCAGTATTCTAGTCGGGTCAACCACTTCGAAGGCGGGGTTAAAATACCGTTAAAGGGCACATCGATGAAGTTTCTTGTGATGGCCTTTGTTGCCCAAACAAGGGTTGTTGCTGGAAGTTAAGGTTTTTGGGCGGTTCGTAACGGCATACGAAAGGCGACCCAGCTACCGTGGAGACCTGTATCGGTGAACGTAAAACCGTTTACTGACCGGGGTAAAACCTGTAATGCGGCGAAAGCTGTGTGCAGAGTAGCCTGCTTTGAGCGGAAACAGCGGATTAAGGAACCACGCATAGCGCCGTTGGCCAATGGCGCAGTGCGATTGCCTTATGAAACTTATTCTGCAAAAGAAGATAGAAGTGATTCTGGCCTGTCAAGGAAATCTTCTAGACTGTTCCGAAAGAGATATACCGGGGATTATAGTATGCTCTAAGTGGCAATCCAGTCCGACCTAAGGTAACTTGGTTTGTCTGCGGCGTAATAGGAAACTTCCCGTTCGGCGACGACGGGTTTCCGCAGGGGGAAAGCCTACTGGACCTGAAGGCGTAAGGTTTACTCGGTATATTGCCACCATAATTTTTTTTTATAACGGCTTCGGCCGGGGAGACAGAAATGGAAGAAAGCGAAAACAGGACTGACGAGGCCGCCGCAAGCGAGCAGCCGTCCGCTCCTGTCGTTGCGGAAGAAAAAGGCACTTCAAAAAACGCGAAACAAGATAAAAAGCAGTCGGAAAAGAAGTCGGTTAAGAAAGGCGGGTTAAAAAACCATTGGGCGATAAAAGCCACGGTCATAACCTTTTTTCTTTCGGCTTTTTTCAGTTTGCTTTCCGAACTGACGGCGTCTGCCGGCATAATAGTAACTACGCTGCTGCTCGTATTTCTGATATTCTGCGGCGTACTGTTCGACGGCGTAGGAGTAAGCGTTGCGGCTTGTGAACTCGCTCCGCTCATGTCCATGGCTTCAAAAAAGGTCCCGGGTGCGAAAACGGCAATCAAACTCGTTAAAAACGCCGAAGTGGTTTCCAATATCTGTAACGACGTAATAGGCGACTGCTGCGGTATTCTTTCGGGTGCGTGCGCTTCCGCGGTGGTAATAAAACTTATGATGATACTTCCCGGCACTTACGAAAAGATTATAGCCATAGTTATGAGCGCGGTGGTATCCGCCATTACGGTAGGCGGCAAGGCGTTTTTAAAGAACGTAGCCATCAATAATGCAAAGGATTTCGTAATGTTCACATCGAAAGTCATATCTGTATTTATCAAGGAGAAAAGATAATTGCTGACGGACAAAATCAAATCCGCCGACGCAGTCGAGCTTGAAAGAGTAGCTGCCGACGTGCGTTCGGATATAATAAACGTAATAAGAAAAAACGGAGGGCACCTTGCGTCTAACCTCGGCGTCGTAGAGGTTACCGTAGCCCTTTATAAGGTATTCGATTTCCCCAAGGATAAACTGATATTCGACGTAGGGCATCAATGTTACGCGCACAAGATAATCACGCGCGGCAGAGAGGCTTTTTCGTCCATAAGGAAAAAGGGAGGGCTCAGCGGTTTTCCTAAAAGCGGCGAAAGCGTATACGACTGTTACGATTTCGGACACAGCAGTACTTCGCTGTCCGTTGCCTGCGGTTTTATGCGCGCGAGAAAACTTAAAGGCGAGAATTTTGAAATAATAAGCCTGATAGGAGACGGCGCGCTTTCGGGCGGCATGATTTACGAGGCTCTGGGGGACGCTTATTCCATAGGAGAAAAGCAGATAATAATCCTTAACGACAACAAAATGGCCATATCTCCGACCGTAGGCGGTATGAGCGCGGGGCTTTCGGACGCGGCCGGCACCAAAGAGTTTTTCGCAAGATTCGGGTTTAAGTACGTTGACGGCGTAGACGGTCACGATATAGGCGCTTTAATCGACGCGTTCACGGCGGCAAAAAACGGTACGGAGCCCGTTGTTATAAGAGTAAGCACCCGAAAAGGAAAAGGGCTGGACGAGGCGACGGTGTCTCCCGAAAAATATCATTCGGTAAGCGCCGAAAGTCCCGCGGGAAGTTATTCTGCCGTTGCGGGCGAAACGCTCAAGGAAATGGCGGCAACAGACGGGAATATCGTGGCCGTAACCGCGGCGATGAAGGACGGAACGGGTCTTTCGGCTTTTGCCGAGGCATATCCCGACAGGTTTATCGACGTGGGCATCTGCGAAGAACACGCCGCAACCATGTGCGGCGCTATGGCTAAGGCGGGATTAAAACCGTACTTTGCCGTATATTCGAGCTTTATGCAGCGCGCTTTCGACCAGATTATACACGACAACGCTTTGCAGAATCTGGACGTAAAGTATCTCGTAGACAGAAGCGGGGCGGTAAACGACGACGGCGAAACGCATCAGGGCATATTCAATTTAAGTTTCCTGAGTCTTATACCCAACATGAAAATCGTCGCGCCGAAAAACTTTGCCGACCTCAAATATACTTTGCCGCAAACGCTTGCCGAAAAAGGCCCGATAGCCGTCAGGTATCCCAAAAGCAGTTTGTCCGAAGGGGACGACGCTGACCAAACGGCTTTCGGCAGATGGGCCGAACCCGATTCCGACGCGGACGGCATAATACTTACAACAGGGGCAGTTATGTATGCAAAAGGCGTAAAACTGGCAAAAAGTATTATGAAAAACGGCTTAAAATTAAGTACTGTCAACGCAAAATACATATGGCCTCTCGACGAGAATTGGCTTGTCGAATTTGCAGATAAGCCTATAATGATACTCGAAGACAATGAGAGGCGGGGCGGTTTTTACGAGGCGGTTTTATCCTTTTATGCAGACAAAGGCTTGCGTGCCGGACTGACCGCGGTAAACTTTCCTCAAAGCTTTCTCTGCGTCGGTACGCTTGACGAACTGCTCGACGAATACGGCTTTTCCGACGACAGACTTCTGTCGCTCGCCGGGGCGTTTTTTGCAAAATGAGACTCGATCTTTACATTGCCGAAAAATTTTCGCTGCGTTCGAGAAGCATGGCGGCAAATCTCATTAAAAAGGGCGCGGTTACCGTCAACGGCAAAATTTGCCTTAAAACGGCTTTTGAAGCCAGCGCCGACGACGACGTGACCCTCGAAAACGAAAATTACGCCAGTCTGGGCGCATACAAACTTCAAAAAGCGCTGGATATCTTCGGCATAGACGTTGCAGGCAAAAAAATTGCGGATATAGGCGCGTCGAACGGCGGGTTTACCGATTGTATGCTTAGGCGCAACGCCGCGGTAATATATGCGGTGGACGTTTCCGAATGCATGCTCGACGAAAAGCTCTTGTCGGACGGAAGGGTGATTTACAAACGCCTCAACGCAAGAAACCTCACTGCGGACGATACCGACGGCCCCGTGGATTTTGTTACCGTCGATCTCAGTTTCATATCTCTGAAAACCGTAATACCTGCGCTTAAAAATCTGCTTGACGCAGACGGCGAGATGGTCTGTCTTATCAAGCCGCAGTTCGAACTCGGGCGCATGGCGGGAAAAAGTGGAATTGTCAAACCCGAAGACAGGCGTAAAATTCTGAACGACTTATCCGCATATTTTTACAATCAGGGTCTGACCGTAAAGGATATTTGCGCCGTTCCGCGTATTTTCGAAGATAAAAACGTGGAGTATACTTGCCGTCTTTCTTTCAGGCGGGGCGACGAAACCCCCATGGTTTTCGATAAAGAGGCTTTCGGTAAAATCAAATAATCGGCCGCTTATTTTTTAAAAATTCTTTTACGATAAAAAAATTTATAAATATACCTGAAAATGATTGAAATAGGTGTAATTATACAGTATAATGTTTTTACATATTAAAAAGGCGGAAATTTTATGCAGATAGGCATTTTTGCCAACGGGCTCAGAGACGTAGGTTTCAAAGTGGCGGACAAGCTGGTATCCGTTCTCGAAAGCAAGGGTATAAAAGTTAAAATTCACAAACAGACGGAAGAGAATTACATTTTCCCCGATAACGCCGCCCGAACGCTTAAAGGCTGCGACGTGATTATGATTCTCGGAGGCGACGGTACCGTGCTCAGCGTGGCCGGGTTCGCTTCGGACAACAATATTCCGCTGCTGGGCGTCAATACCGGTCATACGGGTTTTCTTACCGAAGTGGAAGCGGACGGATTGGAGGAGGCGGCTGCGCACCTTGCAAGCGGGGATTATTCCGTGGAGGAGCGCTCCACGGTAAGCGTGGATATAGGCGGGAAGAGCTATTTCGCGCTTAACGACGTCGTACTTTCAAAAGGGGCGAATACCCGTCCCGTGGATATAAAAGTGGACGTAGACAGCCAGTTGCTTGACAGGTACTTTGCCGACGGTATAATAATCAGCACGCCTACGGGTTCGACGGCATATTCGCTTTCCGCGGGCGGTCCCGTACTGTCGCCCGACATAGAGGGGCTGATAATAATTCCCATATGCGCGCATTCGCTTCACAGCAGGCCTCTTGTAGTTTCGGACAAGCATACGCTTTACGTAAGTACCGAGCCTCATCCTAAAAACACCGCCGTTATAGTTGACGGCAAAACCGTATGCGAATTATCCTATAAAACGGAATTTTTTGTTAAAAAATCGCAAAAAACGGTTAAATTTATTAAAATTAACGGTAAATCGTTTTACAGTAAGCTGCTGCATAAGATGAATTACTGGGGCGTTACCGACATCGATTCGAACGATAAGGAGTAAACTTTATGGCACGTTCCGCACGACAGTTAAGATTGCTTGAAATCATAAATAAAACAAATATCGAAACTCAGACCGATCTTGCCGACGCACTCAGGGAGGAGGGGTTTGACGTTACTCAGGCCACCGTTTCCCGCGATATCAAGGAGCTGGGCCTTATAAAAGTAATGACTCCTCAGAAAACCTATAAATACGCTCAACCCGCCTCTAAGGAAAACCAATCGTCGGGCAGACTTCTCAATCTGTTCAGGGAATCGGTTATCAACATCGATTCCGCTCAGAATATCGTTGTGGTAAAAACCCTTTCGGGTACGGCGAATTCGGCCTGCTCGCTTATAGACAAGATGAACCTTTCGGAAATTATCGGGTCTGTTGCGGGCGACGATACCATCATACTTATCGTCAAGGACGAAAAATACGTCGAAGCAATAGTGGACAAACTCAATTCGCTGATGATTTAGAAAAATGCTTGCCTCTCTTCAGATCACGAACATCGCAATAATCGAAAAAATAGAAATCACTCTTTCGCGCGGTCTTAACATACTTTCGGGCGAAACGGGCGCGGGTAAATCCATTATCATAGATTCGCTCAATTTCGTGCTGGGCGAAAGAGCGGACAAATCGCTTATAAGGTTCGGGGAGGACAGCGCCTCCGTTCAGGCCGTCTTCGAGGATTATATTAACGGTAGCGTGGCGGCCTATCTCGAAGATACGGGCATTGAAGCGGAAGAGGTGCTTATTCTGTACAGAAAAATGACCGCGGAAGGCAAAAACGAGTGCAGGATAAACGGCAGACAGGTTACGCTGTCCGTACTTAAAGGCCTTACCGAGCTGCTTGCCGACATCCACGGTCAGCACGAGCATCAGGCCTTGTTAAAGCCGTCCGTTCACATGGGCTTTCTCGATTTATACGGCAAAGAGGTTACTGCCGCCGCGAAACGCGCTTATTACGACAAGTATTGCGAGCACAGGAAAGTGCTGAAAGAGCTGTCGGAATTCGGGGACGAAGAAGAGCGTCTCCGCCGCATGGACGTACTTAAATATCAGATAGAAGAAATCCGAAAAGCCTGCGTAAAAGAAGGAGAGCAGGAAAACCTTATAGCCGAACGCACCAGGCTCCGCAATTTCGAGAAAATCAAAACCGCTTTGGAAACGGCTGCGGCCGCGATCGACGGCATGGGAGGCAATTCGGCAGCCGGACTTCTGAACTCGGCAAGACACGCCCTGACTTCGGCCGTCGCATACGACGAAAGACTTGCCGAACTCGAAGAGCGTCTCGAAAGCGCAAAAATCGAAGTGCAGGATATTGCCGAGACGCTAGGCGATCTTTTGTATTCGCTGGGAGCAAGCGGAAACCTCGAAGCCGTAGAAAACCGACTTGAAAAAATACGCAATCTGTTCAAGAAATACGGCGGCGATTACCCGTCGCTTACCGAGTACGCCGAAACGGCAGAAGAGGAATACGATAAGCTGTCGGGCGCGGCGGACAGGGTTGCGGAGTTGACCGTTAAGGCGGAAAAAACGCTTCGCGAATTACAAAAATGCGCCGAAAATCTGACCGAAAACCGCAAAAAAACGGCAAAAGAACTTGAAATTGCCGTAAAAAAGGAGCTTGCGGATCTGGGGATGGGCGGCGCGATGTTCAAAACGGAAATAACTCCGTCGGCCGATTATACGCCTTCGGGCGCGGATAACGCCGAGTTCACCGTAAGTTTCAACAAAGGCACGCCGTTAAAGCCTCTTGCCAAAGTAATATCGGGAGGCGAGATGAGCAGATTTATGCTTGCTTTCAAAAATATTTCGGCGGACGGCGACGGAATCGCCACTATGGTTTTTGACGAAATCGATACCGGCATAAGCGGAAATATAGCGCAGGTGGTAGCGCAGAAACTGGTTAATATTTCGCGCGATAGGCAGGTGATAGCCGTAACGCATTTGCCTCAGCTGGCAAGCATGGCCGACAAACATTTTCTCATAGACAAAAGCGAAAAGGACGGAAAAACCCTTACTTCGCTGTTGCCCCTCGACCGCGACGGACGCGAAAAGGAGATTGCCAGACTTATCGGCGGCGACGGTTACAGCGGACACGCTTTGCCGCACGCGAGAGAGATGCTGACTTACGCCGACGAATACAAGAACTCGATTGCAAAGCCGCGATGAAAGCGGCTTTTTTATTTGGAAACTTTTTACTTTAATATTTTAAAGCCGCCGTAACAGAATAGCATTATGAAAAAATCGATATTTAAATTTTTTGCGGCAATCTTAATGCTTATTTCGGTTGCTGTGGGGCTCAGTCTGGAAATGGCTCCCGCAAGCGGCGTTTACACGGTTAGCGAAATAGAACAGACAAAAGCGATAGCGCCCGTTACCCTTAGCGTAAGCCGCGACGGCGAGCGGGTAACATTCGATTATAAACTCTTCGATTTTATCGACATTAAAAAAATATCGGGCAAAGTCGGAGAAAACAGGGTATACCTAGGCGGTCGTCCGATAGGGCTTACCGTCAGCGCGGACGGCGTGATAGTTATAAGCAAAAACGCCGTCGTTACCGAAAACGGACTTGCTTTTCCTTGCGAGGACGCCGATTTGAAATGCGGCGACGTTATAGAAAAAGTAAACGGCAAAACTGTAAGCACGTTTGAAAATTTCGGTCTCGCGGTAGGAGACAATCCCGAGGCTGTTCTGGAAGTGGACAGGAAGGGACAAAAGTTTTCCGTTACGGTAAACCCCGCAAAAGACGCGCTTACAGGCAAGTACAAGCTGGGGCTTAAAATAAAGGAGGGCGTAAGCGGTATAGGAACGCTGACTTACGTTACCGAAAAGGCCGGCTTCGGCGCGCTTGGACATTACGTTATCGACGGAGAAACGGGGTTATCCTCGCAGCTTGACGGAGGCAAAATCTACAAAGCGGTAATTAACGGAGTAGTAAAAGGACGGCGCGGAGCGGCAGGCGGACTTGAAGGCGCGTTCAACAAGTACGACGGACAGACGGGCACGATAAACAAAAACAATAATTTCGGCATATTCGGTAATTATACCGCTTCGCTCGAAGGCTTTGAAAAAATAGAAGTAGGCGGCGCGGATAGCGTTAAGGTGGGGAAAGCGCAGATTTATACTACGGTGGACGGAGCAACGCCCGATTATTACGATATCGAAATAATAAAAGCCAAGGCCCAGTCCCGACCGGAGGAAAAGAGTATGGTGATTTCGGTTACCGACAAGCGCCTTCTCGAAAAGACGGGCGGAATAGTACAGGGAATGAGCGGCAGTCCCATTATTCAGAACGGTAAAATCATCGGCGCGGTCACACACGTGTTTGTGAACGACCCGACAAAGGGATACGGTTTGTATATAGGCTGGATGCTGGGTAATGATTAAAATAGCATATAATATGTAAAAAAACGCAAAAATCCTCAAAAAAGGAAGGCTGTACGGTGCTACTCTTAAAGCGAGAGGAGCATATGGAACAAAAAATTCAGAACTATCTTTTGAAACTCGGCTTCGTGCCCAACAAACTCGGGTACAGAATGCTTTACGACATACTGTTATGGGGGGCGAGCGGGGAAAACCTGCTTCCTCTCAAATACGTAGCTTATCCCAGGCTGTCGCTTAAATACGGCAAAAACAGCGACGCCGTGGAAAAAGACATTCAGAACGCCATATCCGTAGCCTGGCTGAAAGGAGACGTAGGCGAACTTTACGGCGAATTCGGCGAGACTATAGACATGCGGAAGGGTAAGCCTACTAACAAACAGTTCATTCTGACGGCTTTGGTCAGGTTATCGGTATAAAAAGCCAAAAAAACAAATATTTCGCAAAAAAGCTTCATATAATTTTTGTATGAAGTATAAAAACGATTGGTTTTATATTGCCGCGGCCTTCGTAAAGGAAAACGGCTATTATTACGTTACGGGCGCGTTTTTCGTCCTGGCGGGATTTATACTCGGCGCGGTTTCGGCAAGCAGATACGAAGTTACCGAAATCACGACGGGCAGTATGTTTTTCGGTTTCGCTCTGGTGCTTACGGCGGTTTACGTGACGGTTGCGGCATCGCTGATTCTTAAAGGCATACTGTCGAAACTGTATCTTGTCGGACTGGTTGTACTGGGGATATACGCGGGCAGAGCCGTCTATTTTCTGCTTGCTTTCTGCGGATTTGCGGGCATAATGAATTTTATCTTTTTTTATTTATGGATAATAATGTTTACCGTTATGTGCGTGCTTACGGCTTCCGTACTGGCGGCAAGCCCTGATTTTTCGGCGTGCAGCTACAAAAGCACGGTGGCGCGCATAAAAAAGCACCTTATAATCATTGCCGTGATTTTTACGGTAAATCTTATATTTACGGCATTGCTGTCGGCAATGTTCGGGATTTTCGCCGACGTTATCGTCATCAGGTTCTAGCCGAATAAAAAACCTTATAATCGGTACACTAATCCGAGGAGGAAGTGTATATGAAGGAAAAAAGGTTTTTTAAAACGCTTGCGGCAACACTTGCGGTTATAGCCGCGGGCGCCTTGTTTACCGCGACGGCGGCGCCTGTAGGCGCGGCGGCGAGCGAGCCCGTGCATGCGGCTTCCAAAGCGGCATACGTAATCGAGGCGGAAACCGGCAAAGTATTATACAGCCGTAACGAAAACGAAAGACTGCAGATTGCAAGCATGGTTAAAATCATGACCGTTCTGTTATCCCTGGAAGCGGAGAGCAGAGGTGAAATAGCCTTCGACGAGGGAATAGAAATATCCGAGACCGCCGCGGGAATGGGCGGTTCGCAGGTATTTCTCGAAGCGGGTACGGTGCACAAATTTCAGGACCTGCTTAAAACGGTTATAGTGGCAAGCGCGAACGACAGTTCCGTGGCGATAGCCGAAAGACTTGGCGGCAGCGAGGCCGGCTTTGTCAAAATGATGAACTCGCGCGCGGCAGAACTCGGTATGAACGATACGCTGTTTTCAAACGCAACGGGGCTGCCCGCCGCGGGGCAGTACAGCACGGCCGCGGACGTTTCAAAAATGACGGCCGAACTGGTAAAGTACGATAAGTACCACGAACTCAGCAAAATCTGGCTTGAAGACTATGTTCATCCCGACGGCAGAATAACCTCTATTACCAATACAAACAAGCTGGTCAGATTTTATAAGGGATGCGACGGCGGCAAGACGGGCTTTACCGGCGAGGCGGGATTCTGTCTGTCTGCAAGCGCGGTCAGAAACGGTATGAGAGTAATTGCAACCGTAGCAGGCGCTCCGACGTCCAAAGAGCGCAACAAGGAAGTATCCGATCTGTTCGATTACGCTTTTGCCGAATACGAAAACAAAGTGATACTCGAAAAGGGTAAGCCTGCGGACGTTAAGGTAAACGTAAGCAAGGGTAAGCAGAACAAACTCGACATAACGCCCGCAAGAGACCTTAAAGTACTTGCGGCAAGAGGGGAAAATCCCGAATATACCTTAATTTACAATCTGCCCGATAAGGTAGCTGCTCCCGTAAAGGCGGGCGACGTTATAGGCGAGGCCGTGATAACTTACGGCGGTAACAGCTATAAAGTGCCCATGCTGGCGGCAGAGGACGTGGAAAAAGCCGGGTTCAGAGATATTCTGGACAAAATCACGGGCAAAAAATAAAAAATCCGCTTCGGCGGATTTTTTTAATGCGTTTTTAACCGTTTGGCGCTAAACCTTAAAAAGGCGGTATAACTTGACATAAAAAATATAATATTATATAATTACAATAATTGTTATGGCCTGGCAGACGCGCGGCCATCCGGAGTATCGATGATTTTACAGGTTTTAAGAAGCTCGGTAAGCGTGAGAGATAAATTCATTATTCTTGTGGCGTTTATCGGGGCGGCAATGCTTTCAATAATAGTCCACGAGGTAGCTCACGGTTACGTGGCGCTGAAGAACGGAGATCCTACCGCAAAATGGGCGGGCAGACTTACTTTGAATCCCAAAAGCCATTTCGACCTTTGGGGCATACTGATGTTTTTGTTTATCGGCGTAGGCTGGGCTAAGCCCGTACCCGTCAATTACGATAATTTCACAAAAAAGCGCAGGGGTATAGTTACGGTTTCGCTTGCAGGTGTAACCGCAAATCTGATAATGGCTTTTGTGGCTTTCGGTTTGCTTGCGCTTACCGCGCTTATAATATCGAAAACGACCGTTGAAAGCTATTTCGCTCAGGGCATAGCGTCTCTGTTTATATATTTTTTCAATTATTTGATAACCGTTAACATTTGCCTTATAGCGTTTAACATATTGCCGATATTCCCGCTGGACGGGTTCAGGGTAGTGCAGGCGTTTTTCCCTAACAGCAAGTACGTATCCTTTATGTACCGATACGGCTCCATGACATTGCTTATACTCATAGTGGGCGGCAGCCTGTTGAGCGTGATATCGCCGTATCTGGACGTGCTCGGCCTGTATATAGGCTGGGTATACGATCTGGTATTCGGTCTGATAAATAAATTGTGGGGAGCCATCGTCGGAGTATGGATTTGGTAAAGACTAAAGAAGACGTTTTCGAAGAGAAATCGGCCGCGCCCGAGGAAAACCCCGAGTCCGACCGGGCGGAAGCTCCGCAATACGAGATAGGCCAGCCTATACCGGGGTTCGAGGACGTGTCCTTTTACGAGACCGAAGAAGAAGCCGCCGGCGGACGTAAGAACTATAAATTTTTTATTTCGCATTTCGAGGAGCCTATCGAGATGATACTTTATCTGTTAAAGATAAAGCAGATAGAAATAAAAGATCTTTTCGTATCCGATATCACGGGCCAGTATCTGGAAATAATATCCCACCTCGAAACCTTCGACGAAGACGAAATAGAGTATGCGGGCGAGTTTATCGTGTTCGCCTCTAAAATACTTTACATGAAATCGGTAACCATGCTTCCCATAGAGACGGACGAAACTCTCGAAGTTCAGGAAATGCAGAGGGAAATAATCGATCGCGCCATCGAGCTTAATATGTTCAAGGAAATGGCGATACGCTTGAAAAATACCGAAACGGTAAACACCTTTTTCCGCGAACCCGTTTATTCCGAAAGCGATTACCGCCTGGCCATAAAGAATTTTTCTATGGACAAGCTTCTGGACGTATTCGCGCAGCTCATAAGCCGATTCAGCAGGGAAGAATACAATCAGGAACCCAAAAAGGTCATCAAAGAGAGGTATTCGGTATCCAACCGTATGAATTTCATATCGCTCAGGCTTTACCACGAGCGCACGATAAAGCTGTCGGACCTGTTTGACGACGATTTCAGTAAACTCGAAATTATCAATACTTTTCTTGCCGTGCTCGAACTCGTGAAAAGGCAGCAGATTACCGTCGACCAGCAGGAAGAATTTACCGACATCACGCTTTCGGCAACCGACGAGCTGCCCAATCCTGCTGAAACCGACAGCGAGTATACCGAAGAGGAGATTGAAAATGGATAATATCAAAGAAATAGTCGAAGCCCTTATATTCGCGTCGGGCGCGCCCATATCCAAAAAGGATATAGTGGACAAAATTCCCGAGCTGACCACCGCGGGGCTGAACAAGATTATAGACGCCCTTAAAGAAAAATACAGCGGCGAATGCGGTATAAGGCTTTCCGTATTCAACGACAAACTCCAATTCGGCACAAATCCCGATTACGGCGACGTGCTTGCCGAAGTGCTTACTCCGATAAAAGAACGGGAACTCAGTAAATCGCTTCTCGAAGTTCTGGCAATAATCGCATACCGCCAGCCCATTACGAGAGCCGAACTCGAAGAAATAAGAAAGGTGGGAGTAGAATATCAGATTACCATGCTCAGTAAGGTAAACCTGATTAAGATAGTCGGACGAAAGGATACCGTGGGCAGGCCCGTCCTGTTCGGGACGACGGATGAATTTCTTAGGAAATTCCAGATCGAAAGCCTGGACGATCTGCCCGATTTCAGACAGGTCAAAGAGCGCATAGCCCTGTTCGATATGAAGTACAACGAAACGCGCGATACTCTTTACAGTAACCGCAAACTGTTTGCAAAGGACGACGAAACTCCCGACGAAATTATCGTCGAGCCTAATATTGAGATACCCGAAATATTCCTAAGGGAAAACACCAATAAAATTGCCGACGATTTTCTTCCCGAAGACGCCTTTTTCAGAGATGACGACGACGATGACGATTTTCTCAGCGGAGAAGACTTCGAGACTTTCGAGTAATTGCCATAATTTACCTTTTAACTTTTTTTATACTTAAGCAATCGGGCCATATACTAACGGTATATGGTCGTTTTATTTTACTCGGCAATCGGCGTTTTGGCGCTGTTATTGATAAGCGCGGTTAAAACCGAAATAAACGCGGCCGTTTATTTCAATCTGGAACGTGGCACCGTTATGTTTACTTTGGGCCTAAAAAAATTTACCGTGGTAAAACTGCGGCTTTTCATGCGCGAAAAAGGCCCCGAGTACAGCCTTAACGGACGGCCCGCGAAAAAACTGGTTTTAAGCGACAAAAAAAGCAAAAAGAGTAAAAAAATGAAAATTCCGTCGCTTTTGGCCGCTTATAACGACATAATAGGATTCAGCAAAATAAGCGCCGATATAGTTTTTTGCGACGAAGCGGCCACCGCCGCACTTACGGGCAGGTTTATTTACGATATGCTCGAAGGCGCTTTGGTTACGCTTAACGTACGTCGTCCTAACGTAAATGTAAAAATACTGTGCGGAGCGGAACGGGCCGTATCCGACATCAGAATTTCCACCCGCCCGAGCGTAAAACTGCTCGCAGAAGTATTGATAAGAAGCATAAGGAGAACTCGACATGCAATTTAAAGAAAAACTCGAAGGTATCGTACAAACTACCTTGAACGGTCTGAAACAGGCAATCGACGCCGACAACATCGTGGGCAATCCTATAAGCGGCGGCGACGGACTTACCGTTATCCCCATAAGCAAAGTAAGCTACGGTTACGTAGGCGGAGGCGGGGAATACGGCAAAACGGGCGAAGGCGGCATTTATCCTTACGCGGGCGGCAGCGGCGCGGGGGTAAGCATACAGCCGATAGGCTTTCTTATATGCGGCGACGACAAGCCCGAATTTATAAAGGTTGATAACGAGGAGGATGAAGATAAATGGCTGAAACTCGCCAAATCTGCACTGAATTTGCTAAAAAAACAGTAATTTTAGCCTTTATAGCTATTATTTTTGTAATGCCGTTTACCGCACTGAAAGCCCGGGCGTCGGGAGGCAGCGCATATATTCTGATAGAGCGGTCAAGCGGCAGGATTTTGAAATCCGAAAACCCCGACCTGCGTCTTCCCATGGCAAGCACCACCAAAATCATGACCGCATATACCGTGCTCAGCGAAATCGAGGATATCGACAGTGTAATAACGGTTGCCGACGAAGCGGTAGGCGTAGAAGGATCGAGTATTTATCTCAGAAAGGGCGAGAAACTTTCTTACAGAGAACTGTTGTACGGACTGATGCTGCAATCGGGCAACGACAGCGCGGTCGCTCTTGCGATAGGCGTGGCGGGCAGCGTGGACGCTTTTGCGGATATGATGAACGGTTATGCTAAGCGGCTCGGCGCGACGGATTCGCATTTCGTAAATCCGCACGGTTTGCATCATCCCGACCATTATACGACGGCGAGAGACCTTGCCGTTATAACCGCGGCTGCATACGCAATGCCCGAATTTAAGGAAATAGTAAGCTGTAAGCATACAGAGATTTCGTCGGGCGAAGGCAAAAGATATTTAGCCAACAAAAACAAACTTTTAAATATTTACGACGGCGCCAACGGCGTTAAAACGGGATATACCAAAAACGCGGGGAAATGCCTTGTATCCGCCGCCGAGAGAGGCGGAATGCAGCTTATCGCCGTAGTCCTCAACAGAGGGGATATGTGGGCGAAAAGCATCGAACTTTTAAATTACGGATTTGATAATTACCGCATGGCGAAGCCGGTAGACAAGACGGCGGAGACTTACGAAATCGGCGTGAAAGGAGGCGAAGTCGGACGGGTGCTGATTCAGCCCGAGGAAAACTTTGTTTATCCGATTCGCAAGGACGGAAGCGAAAAACCCGATATCCGTATCGAAATTCCCGACCGTGCGCTGTCGGCACCCGTAGAATACGGACAGGTCGTGGGGAAAATAAGCGTATATGCGGAAAACCGCTTGCTTTTTAGCACGAATTTTACTACAATTCAAAATGTAGAAAAAAAAGGAGTGTACGACAAAGTCAAGGACTTTTTCAAAGCGGGCGATGAAAGTAAGACTTAACAAATATTTAGCCGAGTGCGGCATAGCGTCCAGGCGCGGAGCGGACGAAATTATCAAAAGCGGTATAGTTAAAATCAACGGCAAGGTCGCAGCCGCAATGGGGCTTGAAGTGGACACGGCTAACGATACGGTTACCGTTGACGGCACCGTGGTCAAACCCGTATCCGCTTACACCTACGTAATGCTTAACAAGCCAAAAGGCTGCGTGACTACGGCCAGCGATCAGGACCGCGACAGAAAGACTGTTTACGATTATCTCGATTACCCCGTAAGGCTTTTCAGCATAGGGCGTCTGGATTACGACAGCGAGGGCCTGCTTCTGTTCACCAACGACGGCGACCTTGCGCAGAAACTTACTCATCCGAGCAGAGAGATTCCCAAAACCTACGTTGTCAAAGTTGAGGGCGACGTACCCGAAAACGATCTCGCGCTTTTAAGAAAGGGTGTAGAGCTTGACGGACGCAAGACAAAGCGCGCCAAAATCAAACTTATCGGCAAAGAGCAGGACGGCAAGATTTCCCGTTTCGAAATGGTAATTTACGAGGGCCGTAACAGGCAGATCAGGCGCATGTTCGAGTCGGTAGGTAAAAACGTCGTATTTCTGAAAAGAACGGCCGTAGGCGATTTAAGGCTTGGCGGCCTGGGCAGGGGGAAGTCCCGCTATCTGAAAGATTACGAAATAAATTATCTCATGCAACTGTAAAACAAGGCTTCGGCCTTGTTTTTATATTGAAATCCGCGATACCGCAGACTCCAATATTTAAAATATAAAATATATTTATATAAATCATAATTAAATATGTTGCAAATTTAACAAAGTTGTTATATACTGTAAACTAGGTAAATTTGTTGAATTCCACATTGGAGGTACTATGAATACATTAAACCGTTTATCCGCAAACCTTGAAAAAGTACTTGCCGCAGGCAAGGAAACAAGGTCTTTTTTAAATGAAATAATCGATGCGGAAAGTTTGGTAGAAACCGATGTGTTTACCGCGGGTCAGCAGACGGCGGACGGAGCCGAAGGGCTGGGCGAAGGCGTTGTGACGGGATATGCATCCGTTAACGGTCGCCCTGTGTGTCTTTTCGCTCAGAACAGGGACGTCATGGGCGGTAGTTTTTCATCGGCACAGGCCAGGAAAATTGCAAAAATGATGGATATGGCCGTCAAGACGGGCAGCCCGTTTTTATCGGTAATCGATTCGGCGGGCGCAAGGCTTGACGAAGGCACGGCCGTGCTGGAAGGCTATGCGGGGCTTATAGCGTCATCCGTCAGAATGAAGGGTATTGTTCCTCATATCGCGGTCATAAAGGGTGCTTGCGTAGGCATGATGGCCGATTTTGCGGCCACAGCCGACTTTGTGATAGTCGATTCCGAAAAAGGTTACATCAGTCAGAAATCCCCCGCGGTACTCGCCGCGGAAGAAAAGCTTTCAGCCAAGGCCGAAAAACTTACCGGCGCACAGGCCATGAGCAAGTCCGGGCTGGTTGATTTGACTTACGACTCGCCGACCGACCTCAAAGCCAAAATTTCCGCTTTGTTCGAATTGTACGCCGGGGCAGATATGCCTTCCGACGACGCTAACCGCATAAGCGACCGTCTTAATTCCGACAGGAGCGTGGACGCCCTTATCGAGGCCCTTTGCGACAACGGCAGGGCTGTCGTACTCGGAGGCGAAAGCTGCATAGTTACCGCGCTCGCCAAAGTAAACGGTTACAGCGTGGGTATTATAGCAAGCAACCCCGACAAGGCGGACGGCAAACTTTGCAAAGGCGGCATCGAAAAAGCCACGGCATTCGTTAAAAAGCTCGATATGCTGGGCCTTCCGCTTATTACGCTCGTAAACGCGAAAGGTATCAAGTCGAATCTGGATTCCGAAGTGAAAGGATTTGCTTACAAAGCCGCCGCACTCATGTCGGCCATAGCTTTGTCGGATATCGACAAAATAGCCGTTATCACCGGCAACGCGATAGGTTACGCCTATTCCGCACTTTGCAGTAAGGCGATAGGGTTCGATTATACTGTAGCGTTCGCCGATGCTTCGATAGCTCCCGTAAGCGCGGAAACGGCCGTCAATTTCCTTGACGATAAGGCGCTTGCGTCGGCAAAGGATCCCGTCAAGGCGCGCGAAAAACTTATTGCAGGATATACCGAAAGAGAGGGTAATCCCTTCATAACCGCAAAAGACGGTTTTATCGACAATATCATCGAGCCCGCTACGCTCAGACCTTATATAGCCAGCGTGCTCAATATGCTTGTAGGTTAAGGAGCGCGGCTATGCTTGAAAATTTACTTTTAGGTTTGCAGATAACCGCAATCGGACTGATAGTGGTGTTTGCCATACTTGCCCTGCTTATAGTAGCTTTGCATCTTTTTGAAAAATTTTTGTATAAGAAAAGTTCCCTGCAAGACGCAGAGCCCGAGGCGGTACAGCCGGTTCAGCCGCAGATAGCGGTATCACAGGACGTTAATGCAGATGCCGCGGTGGTTGCGGCGATAACCGCGAGTCTTGCGGTTATACTGGGGCAGAGTCAGCAGCCTGCCGCAAATTCAAGAGTGTCTTTCGTAGTACGCTCTATTAAAAAGTTTTAAGCCAATAACGGAGGAATATAAAATGCGTAAATTCAACGTAAACGTAAACGGACAAAATTATGTAGTAGAAGTAGAAGAGGTTTCGGCAGGAATACCCGCACCCGCGCCCGCACCCGTTGCGGCACCCGCACCCGTTGCACCCGCACCCGCGCCCGTTGCGGCACCCGCGCCCGCACCGGCGCCTGCTCCTGCCGCACCCGCAGTTGCTGCACCCGCAGACGGCATTAAACTTACTTCTCCCATGCCCGGCACCATAAACGACGTCAAGGTTGCTACAGGCGCCGCCGTTAAAAAAGGTCAGACGTTGTTTATCCTTGAAGCCATGAAGATGGAAAACGATATTGTTTCGCCCGCAGACGGTACGGTTACCGTTACGGTCAGCAAGGGCGCAAGCGTAAATTCGGGCGATTTACTTGCCGTTATTAAGTAATACGGAGGAAGTAAAATGCTTGAACTTATATCTGCCGGAGGCAGTAATATAGGTCAGTGGTTCGTAAATCTGTGGAACAGCACGGGTTTTAAAGCGGACTTTTCCTATTATGCCGAAAACGGTTATAAGCTGGGTATCTGGGGCCTGCTTATAATGATAGCGATAGGTTGTTTCCTGATCTATCTCGCCGTCGTCAAAAAGTACGAACCCAATCTTCTGCTCGGTATAGCTTTCGGTTTGCTGCTGATTAACATACCCGGCGCTTACAACGCGCTTTACGGTACTTACGGATATACTTTTACCGAAACGGCAACGGGCGCGGTACTTGCAAGCAATACTCTTGCCAATCTTTGCAGCCATTACGGTATAGTCGCCGACGGCTATACTCAGGCTCAGCTTGTAGAGCAGATTACGCAGGTAATAAGCGCTAATTCCGGAATTGCCGTTGAGGCAATCGACGTCTCTTACGAGGTTGTTGCGGATTTCGGACTGTTCTATTATATCTATAAGGGCGTAGAGTGGGTTATATTCCCGCCGCTCATATTCCTCGGCATAGGCGCTATGACCGACTTCGGTCCGCTGATTGCCAATCCCAAGAGTCTGCTTCTCGGCGCAGCCGCTCAGCTCGGTATCTTCCTTGCGCTTCTGGTCGCGCTGCTTATAGGCTTTACGCCTGCCGAAGCCGCAGCTATAGGCATAATAGGCGGTGCAGACGGTCCTACAGCGATATACGTTACGTCTAAACTCGCGCCCGAACTTCTGTCGGCGATAGCTATTGCGGCGTACAGCTATATGGCGCTCGTTCCCGTAATTCAGCCGCCCATAATGAAGCTTCTTACCACCAAAAAAGAGCGTCGCATAAAAATGGAGCAGCTTCGTCCCGTTTCCAAGAAGGAAAAGGTTATTTTCCCCATAGCGGTTACCGCGCTTGTAGGCATATTCCTTCCTTCGGCACTGCCTCTTATCGGTATGCTGATGCTCGGTAATCTGTTCAAGGAGTCGGGAGTCGTTCCCAGGCTTGTCAAAACCGCGGGCAACGAAATGATAAACATCATTACCATACTGCTGGGGTTTATCGTTGGAAGCAAGGCTTACGCGCCCGTGTTCCTGCAATTGTCCACGCTGAAAATAATCGTTCTCGGCGTATTCGCGTTCGCGATGGGTACGGTGGGCGGCGTGCTTTTAGGCAAACTTATGTGTAAAATCACCAAAGGCAAAATCAATCCGCTTATCGGTGCCGCGGGCGTATCCGCCGTGCCTATGGCGGCAAGGGTTGCTCAGGACGTGGGCAGAAAGGAAGACCCCGAAAATTACCTGCTTATGCACGCTATGGGACCTAACGTCGCGGGCGTAATAGGCAGCGCGGTTGCGGCAGGCGTTCTGCTTGCTATTATACCTTTCATCGGATAAGGAGAATTTAAAATGGCTAAAAAAGTATTAATTACCGAAACAATATTGAGAGACGCGCATCAGTCTCAGGCGGCTACCAGAATGAAGCTGTCCGAGATGTTGCCCATTGCCGAGAAACTTGACAAAATAGGTTATTATTCGCTCGAATGCTGGGGCGGAGCTACTTTCGACGCTTGCCTGAGGTTCCTTAACGAGGACCCGTGGGAGAGGCTCCGCGCGCTGCGTAAGGCCATACCCAACACCAAATTGCAGATGCTTTTCAGAGGTCAGAACATTCTGGGTTACAAGCACTATGCCGACGACGTTGTGGACGCTTTCGTCAAAATGTCAATTAAAAACGGTATAGACATAATAAGAATTTTCGACGCTCTCAACGACGTTAAAAACCTCAGACAGGCCATACAATCCACCAAAAAATACGGCGGTATCTGCGAATGCGCCATGAGCTACACTACAAGCCCCGTTCATACCACCGAATATTTCGTCGACCTCGCGGTAAGGCTTGCCGAGGAGGGCGCGGACATCATCTGCATAAAGGATATGGCCAACCTGCTTCTGCCCTATACGGCGTACGATCTCGTAAAGGCGATAAAAGCAAAAGTCAACCTTCCCGTACACCTGCATACGCACAACACTGCGGGTACGGGCGATATGACCATATTGAAAGCGATAGAAGGCGGCGCGGATATAGTAGATACCGCCATATCCGCTTTGGGTAACGGCACCAGCCAGCCCGCAACCGAACCCCTTGTGGCAACCTTACAGGGTACGCAATACGATACAGGCCTCGACCTCGCCGCGCTCAGCGATATAGCGGCTTATTTCCGAGGCGTTGCCGACCGTCTCAAACAGGACGGATTCCTCAACGAAAAAGTTTTGCGCATCGATACCAACGCTCTTATTTATCAGGTTCCGGGCGGCATGCTCAGCAACCTTATCAATCAGCTTAAAGAGCAGGGCGCTTCCGATAAGTATTACGACGTTCTCGCCGAAGTTCCCAGAGTCAGAAAAGATCTGGGTTATCCGCCTCTCGTTACGCCTACAAGTCAGATAGTGGGCACTCAGGCCGTGCTTAACGTGCTTGCGGGGGAAAGATACAAGATGTGCACCAAAGAGACCAAGGGGCTGCTTCGCGGCGAATACGGCACCTTGCCCGCCGACTACGACAAGGACGTATATAAGAAGGTTTTGGGCGATACGCCTCGCATAACCTGCCGTCCCGCGGACGAGATTCCTCCCGAGTACGACAAATACAAAGAGGAAGTCAAACCTTATTTCGAACAGGAGGAAGACGTGCTTTCTTATGCGCTGTTCCCTCAGGTTGCAACCAAATTCTTCGAGGCCCGCAAGGCTGCGAAGTACGGCGTGGATTACGAACTCGGCGACAAGGAAAACCGTGTTCATCCCGTATAGAAGTTTGTTTTAC
>DVNW01000012.1 GCA_018714105.1 Candidatus Faecicola pullistercoris
CAGGAGCTGAGGGTTTAGCCTGTGCCGCTCCGGGTGCCTGAGGTCTTGCCGCAGGAGTTGCGGGTTTGGCCTGCGCCGCTCCGGGTGCCTGAGGTGCCGCCGCAGGGGCCGCGGGTTTTGCCTGCGCCGCTCCGGGTGCCTGAGGTGCCGCCGCAGGAGCCGCGGGTTTAGCCCCGAAAGGAGTGCCTTTTTCCGCACTTGCTACTTTTGCCGCCGCACTTAGCGCAGCAGGTTTTTCGCTTCCTGCAGAATCGGTTTTGTCATCGGGTTTGTTTATTTCGGTCTGAGCCTTGTTCTGAACAGGCATTGCGGATGTACGTGCATTGGCCTCGGCCATGTTTTGCGCGGGTTTGACTTCGGAAGTCGGCTGAACGGGTTTTACATCCTGTTCGGGTTTATCTTCTTCCGAATTATGATTTTCACCCTCGGAAGAAGTTTCTTCGCCCGCATCTTGCGTTCTGCCGGCCTTTCTGTCTTTTTTAGCCTGTTTCTTTATACCGCGTTCGTCAATCGGGCCACCCATTAACTCAACGGCCTGTTTCTTCATCTTGCCGGATACAATAAGCATTATCATCATAATAACGGCAAACATTACAACCGCACCGCCGGCAACCGCTATTATGATTATCATTGAAGGCGTGATAAAAGCTTTACCCTCGATGTTGACCAAAGCGAAAGTACCTAGTTCGGTTGTCGTGAAGGTTGCGTACACTTCGCCGCCGTCATAAGTAATATACTCGGCATTGACGTCGATGAGCGCCCCCGTTACGGGATCGACGCGTACGAATTTACTTGCGTCGTTGTAATCGTAGCCCGTTATCCTTAAAGATACGGTAACCGCGCTGGTAAATTTATTTGACAGTACGCTCTGATTGTTGTAGTAACTCAAATTATATACGCCCGAAACGAAGGGATCGTTGGCCGAAATCTGACTCTTGTTGATATTGATGAGATTTGCGGCTTTAATCCATTCTTCCATATCTTCGCCGTAATAAGTAACTTGCATTTCGCCGCCTGACGACAAAACGCTTCCGCCGTCGGTGAGTATGTCGCCGATAATGACACGGGTGCCGTCTTCGAGCTTAGAAGTAGTGCTGACGTAAGAATCGCCTATCTTCATAACGCCGGTCAGCGAATCCTGCGACGCCATCTGAACGTTTTCGGCTACGCACACGAGCCTGTAAGACCAATCGCCTTTCGTAGTGGGTAAATCTTCGTTCCACGGCGAGAACATATCGTCAACATGATAATACTCTATATAAATGTACGGAGCATAAGCCTCGTCGCTGACGGTAAATTCGATACCTTTGAATACTTTTTCGTTACCCTCTTCATCCTTAACGGGCTTGCCGTCGCTGTCGAAATAGTCGCTGTAGAGGAATTCGTAACCCGAAGTAATACTTACCATAACGGTCATTTTGCTTATGGTAATTCTGACTACGGACGAATAAGCGGACTGATAATTATCCAGGTTATGACTTTCGGCGTCAGGAGCCTTATAACCCATGAAATGAATCCTTGCGAAATAAGTACCTGCATTTCTGGGAGTAACCGAATCGGTAAATTTTGAGTTGGTACTGTACTGATATTCGATGCCGTATCTGTACATTTCGGAACCGGGATAAATACCCGCATCCGTGCTGAACTTGAATTGCTGTCCTTCGTAGAGACTCTCGACAAGATCTTTAAGGTTAAAGGCTTCTCCGTCGTAAATTTTCTCGTAACTTGTAACGGGAGTAGCTATGCCTACCTCTTTTCTTGCGATATTCATAACCGCGGTCAGCGTCAAATTCTCATACAGGTCAGAGCCGCTGAAAACGTATTCGAGTTTGTACGTACCCGCGTCGGAGACGCCGTCCTGATCGAGGTTGGAATAGGATTTGAAAGGAACGTCCTGCCAAACGATCATGCCGTTTTCATAAATAACGGCTCCTTGCTCATCGGTGGCGGGCAAATAAACGTTAATGATAAATTCCGAGTCAAAGGCGCCGGTAGTAGGCAGACCTTTAACCTCAAGCGGCACGGGCCTTACGCTGCCGTCGTAGTACAAATCCCTTACTGCGATATAGGCCTTGGTCCATTGCGCTTTGGTAATATTCAATGCGCCGGTCTTAACGACGAACTCGCCGTCTATGCGGTAATTATCGCCCGAAACCACCAGGTTATAGTTGGCAAGCGAATACCCTTCTTCGGGCGACAGGTCTATCCAGAAGTCGTAAGCGCCTGCATACAGAGCGGACGACCCGCCGGATATTACGCCTCCTACCGAAGGTATAAATGAAGTTTCGCCCGCGTGAGTAATCTCTACAGAAGGCGTTTTGCCCAGCAGATTTGCTATCTTTTCGTTATTCTGCAATCCGCTGAAATTAATCGCGAAGCCTGACAGGAAAATATCGTTACCCGCGGCAACAGAGTATTGCGAAGGTACGGAAACCGTCAGATCCGCCTTGATAATCTCTATATTGACGCCGTTGAATCTGCCTTCGAAAGCAAAGTTGCTGCAAACGGCGTTGCTGATGCTTACCAGATAATTTCCTACCGAAAGCTTATTATAATCGGGCTCGAATACTCGTGCCTCTACAAGATTGAGGTACGCATATTCCTCGGAAGCAAGGTCAATGATGTTAACCGTGCCCTGGTCGTCATAAAGTTCGCCCGAATAAGATATTTCGTATTTGAAACCGTAAGGAACAGCTTTGGAACCGTCCGAAAGCACAACGGTCTTGCCGCCGTAAACCACTTTGTCAAGCGTCAGCGGCGTGCCGTCGGCGCCGGTGTACAGAGTTCCGTCCTGTTTCATAACGTAAACCGCGGTAATGGTAGCGGTGGCTTTGCCGTAAGCGATAGGCGCAACGGTACTCGTGCTGAGCGTTCTGAAACTGTCAAGAGTGGCATTTTCGATTTCGTATACGTAGTTATTTGTCTTGACGTAGGTATCGCCTATCTTTTCATAAATGTATCTGTTTACCACATACAGGCCGTCGTCGGCCGCGGACGCGGAAGAAACGGTATATCTTACTACGCCCTCCGCCGTATGTTCGGGATTGGTTTCGTCAAACAGATAATACTGCTTGTCGAGATTAGCGTGGTCGGCATTGTTGGAATTATATATAACCCAGCTGTCGCCTACCAAAACCTTGGCTATGTACTCGCCGTATACGTTCTCTCCGAAAGATACGTTATATCTCTTCTCTGTTGCGTGAAGCGCATTCGAAGCGTCGTACAGTTCGTAGTTGCCGTAAATAAACTTGACCGAAGCCGTACCCGCGGCGTTTGCACTGAGATATCCGGCATACAGCAGTTTTACGGGAACGGAATAATCGGCATAGCTGAATGTAGCCTGATAAATCTTATCGGTTTCGGCCGCGTTGAACAAGGGATTGCCTATAACAATCTGCTCGCCTTCTACTATACCGCCCGATATTACCGAAATAACGGGATTTTTAGCATAGCGCGTACCCGTATAATTTTTGGATTCGGCAGAGACCGTGGCTCTTATCTGTTTAGGAGAAATATAGTTTGTCTTAGTGGCCTTATAAGCGTCTCCAACCTGCTCGAGTCCTTCGAGAGAAAGTTCGTAATTGTTGGCGGTATTGAGCGTAGTGCCCACGCTTACGTTTGTAAGAGCAAGGCCCGTAAACAGAGCGTAAACCTGACCCGCGTTTTTGTTTTCGAAAACGGCGGTTTCATAAGACAGCCTTACGAATGACTTATCCCCGTCCACAATACCGTCAAGGGTATAATTGGAATTATATCTTGCGCCGAACGAAGCGTTGTTCGTGCCGTCGTACACCCTGTTTTCGGCAAACAAATCGGTAATCGTAACTGTTTTCTTGGTAATTTCACCGGTATAATCCTCGTTTTTAACCGAAGTAACCGTGTAATTGACGGAGGTATTGCCCTGGTCGTCCACGATACCCGTCACCTCAACGGTGATGGGCTTGTCGGCCGCGACGTATGCGTCGGAATACTTGGCTGTAAACTGAGCGAATACCTTGCCTATATCCGAAGTAAGAATGCTGTTGTCGCCGTTTATGCCTTGTAACAAAACCGTTACCGAGGCATTGTCCAGCAAATCGGTGCCGTCATACTGTTTAACTGCATTGTTTACAATTATACTGTTTACTACAAGCTGCCTGGGTACGACTTCACCGGAAAGTTCTACGGTGGCAACGCCGGTAGCGTCGTCTACCGACATTCCGGGAATGGAAGCTGTATCGAATATATAATTGTCTATTTTACTGCCTGCGGGAGCGCCGGCTTTAAAGGAAATATATCTTCCGTCAACCTTGTTAACGGCAACCGTAACCGTTTTGTTCCCCGCGTCGGGAGAATCCAGGGTCAGCGGGGAAGCGTTAAGCTGCAACCAACTGATAACGTTTACGTCGATAGTAACGTTGTCAATCGCCGCTACGAAAGTATAGTTGTTAAGGTTAATATCCGTGGTACCGTCATAAATCTTGTTTTCGAGTCCGAGATTTTTAATCGTAACGGGCACGGGCATTATTTTTGCGGCGAGGCCGTCTGCCGAAGGACTTACCGCCTTATAAAGCGAAGCATATACGCTGCTCTCGGTAACCTTAACCTGCATATCTTTTATGGTAAAAGGTACGGAATCGGCGGCGTCGATACTCTGGAACACTGCGTTAAAGTCAATCTCGAAATCTTCGCTTATATTGTATCTTACCCTGTATTCGTCTTCCGAAACGTAATGTTTAACGCCCTTGTCGTCGTAATCCGCAAAGGTAATATCGTAAGTAAACAAACTCTCGGGAACGGTATAGGTACCGTCAAAATATTTGGCGGCGCCCTCGTTAACCTTAATACTTACCGAAAGCTCCGGCTGTTCCACCAGCATATAATAAACCGCGGCGGCCGAAGAGTTGCCAGCCTGGTCCTCAACCCATACTTCTATTCTCTTGTATCCGTAATCTCCCATACCGTCGTCGAGAAGATTGATGGACGAACTTTTACCGTCAATATAGGCAAAGGTTTTGGTCGCTGACGAAGCAATAACCGCGCCTCCCGGACCGGAAACGGCGGAAATAATGTACTTGAATTTGAAATCTTCTATGTATCTGTCCGCTTCGTCGGCTTCCTCTACGCCGAACATGGGGATAAATTCCAAAGGAAGATTATAAGGTTTGATAACGGTTCCGTAAGTACCGGTATTCGCGTCGTAATAGTTCTGTATATTTGCAGCGTAAGGCGCGTACATGGGAGCAAAAGTATCCACTCTGATATACCTCGCTATTTCCGCGCTTTCGATACCCACGCCGCTTACGGCCTTAAAGTAAACGGTATCGTCAGTGCCGTTGGCAAAGTTTAACGTCTGTTTTGCTGAAAGCCATTCGCCGGTACCGATTCTGTAATAAAGCGAATATCCGCTGGACACGCTGTCACCGTTAGGCACGGTAATGGTAGCCCTCACGGTCTTTGTAGACCATAAGCCTTCGGTATAAGTACCCAGGTCCACTATCAGTTCGGGCGTCACGCCGTCAACCTGGATAGTGAATTCCTTATGGATATTATCGTTATCGCCGTCCACTATGTTGGGGCTGAAATCGTCCAGACCGAGGTTACCGGCCTCATCCGTCGCCCAGATACGGAAAGTATAAACGCCGTTTATGTTTCCGCCAAAAGCGGCAAGATTAAGAGAAACGGTCTTTACGAGTTCGCCGCTTACCGAAATCATGTTAGCGTCGATAGCAGCCTTGGTCTGAATGACGCTTCCGTCTTTAAGAATTTCAACTTCGTAATTTACTGCGGTAGCGGTGGTGTCCTCCGCCCTGCTGATAATCCAGTTATATCTTAAAATACCGTTGTCAACCTTAACGTAATTGCCGTTACTGTCGTTGACTATCTGCATTTCGGGTATTTCGGGGCTCTCCGTATCGATACCGCCTATGGTTACGGTAACCATGTTGGGGCTGCCGTACTGGTCTGTGGCCGTAATAGTATACGTACCCGCTTTATTAAAGTCTATGCAAACCGCAAGGCCTCTGTAACCACTGCTGCCCGCGTCTCCGGTACCGAACGTTATTGCGTTAATCTCGCCGAAACCGAAATCGCTGGTCGCGTCCGGTTCTATTATATACGGGGGCGCGCCCGAGTTATCGTCCACGGTAACCTGATAAATTCCCGCGAAGAAATCGTAAGCTATAAACGAAATCCTCTTGTATTCTTTCCGCTGAGAGGACAAGAAACTGTTTGTCCTTCCGTCGTCGAGGATATCGTCTTTCATGTCGTGATTGAATACGTAGCCGTTGTTAAGGTTATACCAGCTGTCGGTATAATAACCGCCCTGTCCGTGCGAAGGAGCGGTAAGCGCGGTAAAATCGTTTCTGTTAAAGGCAGCGTTGGAGGTTACGCTGTATCTCGTCATACCGCTGTGTTTAGAGGCGTCGTAAGGCACGAAGTTAACGCCGTCCGAGCTTCTTACGAAGCCGCCGTTATCGTCCTGAGTGTAGTTAGCCGACCAAGGCACGATATTTGGGCCCTGTCCGTCGTTGACTACGAAAAGTTGAAGGGTGACTTTTGTAACCTGTCCCGAAATGGTATTCCAAACAACGTTAGTCAAGTCGTTTGTATACATACAGGACAAACTCCATTGCAGATACTGGCTTCCGGGGGAAATGCTTATCCAGTCCGAAAGTTCTCCGTCTCTGCGTTCATTATAACTTGAATTACCGCCGGCGCTGAAAGTAAGCGTAGGAGAAGTCAAACTATTGGAAAGCGACTGCCTTGCGAAATCCGCAGGACGTATGCTGTTACTGCCGAGAGACATCGCAACGTTAGAACCCGCGCCGCCGTAAGACAAGAATTGAAACAAAACTTTTGCTTTAATCTGCGCGCTACCAAGGTTGTACAGTTCGGAAGGAATCTTTACCCAACTCCATGCATACGCGGTATTGCCGCTCGTCATACCGTTTTTTTCAAACCTTATGGTATTTCCGCCGTAGCTCAGATTCATATCGCTGTCTCCGCTCCAGCTGAAACCGAGGTTTGCTTCGGTGGTATTGCCGCCCGAACCAAGCAAAGCGTACTCGTACATGACGCCTGTTTCACCGTCTATTTCGGTCTGAATACCCGCAGGCAACTGAATTTGACTGCCGCTCAAAACAACTTCGGCCGTCTGGGATTTAGACTGAGCCGCAAGTGCACGAGTATCGGCGTCAAAAACTCCGAATGCCAGAATAAAGCATAACAAAAACGCCATTCCTAACAATGTCATTCTGGAAATCAAAGTTAAAGTTTTAGAAGATTTCATAGCTTTTCCTCCGTCCTCTTGCGAGGTTTATACAACCGCAAAGCGGAAATATACTTTAATACTTGTCCGCAACACCCTTGCGGCGGGAAGCCCTTGCGGGCGGAAAGGTTAATTGAGGTCGTTCTCGCCTATTTCTTTCTTGGCGTTAACGATTGCGCGCATATTGCGGTAGATGCCCGCTCTCTTTACGCATATGATGATAATTGCAACCGCAAGCAGCAGAGCCGCGATACCCACGATACCGTAAACGAACAACGTGTTATCGGTATTTTCCTTTACGATAACGAAATCGCCTAAGGTAACCGTATTGAATACGGCCTTACCGTCTCTGAATACCGCGCCGGTATCGGTGAGAGTACCGTCGCTGTTGACGCGCATAACCTTAATGTTGCTGCCGCCGGAAATACCCGAAGGCAAATCGATTGCCACTACAGCTTCGCCGTCGAAACCGTAAGTCTTGCTGCCGTCGGTATTTTCGATATAGGCATTGATAACCGCCTCTACCGCGCCGGACGAACCTATTTTACTTTCGGCTCTGCCCCATACGATTTTCTGATCGTTGGTAAGGGCGGTTTTGTCGGTATTGGTAATGGTAATGAACTCACCGCTGCTGAGAATGGTGTTGTCCGAAGCGCTTATAGAACCGTGACTGCCCGAAACGCTGGCTACGCCTATAACCATGTTGCCCGTGCTGTTTCTGAGCGTAAGCGTATAGTTGGAGGCATTATCGCCTGCAAGCTGCAGTCTGTAAACGTATCTGCCTTCCGCAGTCGGTCCCTGTCCTTCGGGACAAGTAAATATTTCGGAATCCTTCTGATAGATTTCGGTAATAGTCAATCCCTGCGGGAGCGAGGCGTCGTAAATAACGCGCTTGGCCGAACCGTCTCCTATAAACTTCTCGCCAATAATACTTACGATAATGTTTTGCGGATTAATAATCAGCTGGCCGGTAGCGGTAGCGATATTGTACCTGCCGTTGGTGGAATATCTTTGCTGTCCTTCGTGTACTGCGCTGTTATATTCGACAAGAATTCCGTTGGCGTTAAGTACGTATGCGCCGTTATCGTCTTTGACGTATTCGGGCAGGAAGTAAGCGGTAACGGTATAGGTACCGGCATTCACGGCCTGCAAAGCTTCTGTTCCGTGAATATCTCTGTAAGTAACTATAATCCTGCCTTCGGTAACTGCGGCGTCCTTTGTTGCCGAAACGGTATGAGCGTTTCCGTCGTACTGCACGTTGGAAACAGAGGCTACGGAAACCGTTACGTTTGCCGTATTGATTGTCAGCGTGCCGTACAGAATCTGCGGCTGATAATTTTCGGCGCTTACGGTAGCTTTAACATAGTAAACACCTACGTCGGTAGGCAGACCGTTCAAAGGTTCGCCGGCATAGCTCGGATCGGTGAAATATTCGTACTTGACCGTATAATTATTGTTTGCCAGCACTACTTCCATGGTTATGGGGTTGCCGTGGTTGTAAGTCGCAACCTTGTTGTCCCCGCCGTCGAAGTAATTGTTGGTAAGCGTACCCATAATAACGCTGAGCGTGGCGTTTTGGTAAACGAAAGTATAGTTAGCGGCTTTTCCGCCCGAAATAATAATCTCGTAAGTACCGAAATCCATACCGCTTTGGGCATAAGCGTCCTCGAGAACGGCCGTGGGCAACGCCGTAAGAACAGACTGCGTTTCGCCGTTGACGAATCCGGTTATCTTGATTCTCGACTGTAACATGGAATTCGTAACGGTGGTGCCCTTGTTTACGGTAAAGTCGTCCATGGACACGTGCAGAGTCCTTTGAACTATACGGTAATTTCCGGGAATGGTGGAAACGGAATAATTGTCCGCCGTACCTCCCGTGAAGGTAATTTCGTGAAGACCAACGGGTTTTTTGGAAGTATAACCGGTAACTACGTTGAGTTTTTCACGCATATTGGCGGTAATGGCGTTGACGTAATCCGCACTGAGCATATCTCCGTTCATATCGTAGTAAACAAGCGGAATATCGGGCATAGAAGTACTGCCGTAAACGACTTCGACTATATTTGCCGCCTCTACAATTATTTCGGCAGGCCTGATAACGGCCGCTACGTTAATGACGTCGCTGCCCGCTATAACATAGTTGTCTGTGGGCTGGCCGTTGGTATATTCGATACTGCCAATATGGAAGGTAGCGTCCACGTTAGTACCTGCCATGAGCGAGGTATATCTCGCACTCAGTACGTTGATATAAATATACTCGTTATTGGGTATCCGGCCGTAATCTATCACATAGCCTTCGTTGCCCTTCTGCGTACTTATGGTGTTATCGCCGAGGCCGAGATCCCATTCGAGTTTATAATAAATGGGAGTAACGGTAATGTTAGACGAATTAAGCGTAATTTCGAAAGGCCTTATGTATGCGGTTATGGCTTTACCCATGGCCTTCTGCAAATCCTCGATGGAACTTACGGGCATATCGTCTTCGGTATAGAACGAGTAATTTGCCTTGTCCTGAACGAGTTTAACCGAAACGACTACTTCGGACGGCATAAGCATTCCGCCCTCTCTTATAACGTCCGTCCAGGGGTTAAACTTGCCGTCGGGGCCAATGGCGCCGAAAGCCACTCTTTCAAACGCGAGGCTTACGCTGTCGCCGCTCATGACGCCGTCAAGCAAATATCCGCCCACGGTAGCGTCCGAAGTACCGTCGTAAATCTTATCGTTTACGCTGATACTCGAAACGGTAACCTTTCTGGGCATAATGTTACCCGTCTTGACGTAGCGATAAACCTGAGTGAATCTGTAATTGTTACTCTTTTCTCCGACAAGTCCGTTGATGATAACCGAAACGGGTATATCGTTGCCTACGTCCACACTCTGCCATATAGCGGTATAGTCGGGAGTAACGTAACCCGCGTCGGAAGCGAGAATGCCGCTTACGGCATAATTGTCGCCTTCGCCGAACGTAACGGTGGCAACGTCGGATTTATCGTAATATTTATTGTCGACCACTATGCCGTCGCCGTTAAAGGCAAGAGTGATGCGGTAAATAACGGCTTCGGTAATGTATACGTTGACAACGGAAAGACCTTCGAAAAGTTCCTTAACCGAGCTGTCGGCGTCGGCGAGATAAGCGTCGAGCGTCTCTTTGTCGGTAATGATATTGTCGATATAATAGTTGTTTATATCGTAAACGGGATTGGCTTCCTCACCCGAAGGCGCGGTAATGTTAAGCGTAACGCCGCCAATAAGTACGTCTACGGGAACTTCGCTGCCGTGCAAGAGATTTACGTTAGCGGTAATAAAGCTGATGAATCCTGCGTCGTAGAACCAGCTCAAAGCGGATTTGTCAAGGCCTTTTACGTTGCTGCCCACGGTCAGCGTGCGCTCGCCGTCGAGGGTAACGTCGGTAGTACCGTTATAAGTTTTATCGGCCACGCCCTGAGTTACGGTAACGGGAGCGGGAGTGATGTTAACGGTCTGCGGTTCGAGAGCTACGCCGGTGCTTTCCGCTCCGTCAATAAGCAGCACATAATTGCCCGAATCGGGACCGCTGAGTCCGTTAATAACTACGTTGGCGGTAACTTCTCCGACATTTACGCCGCTGTAAGTACCGGAAACGCTTAACGCAACGTTATCGGTAGCGTATACGCCGTCAAGCGGAATATTGAGGCTTGTGATAGCGGTTTCGTTATCGAACACTTTATCTCCGATAATTATGGAGCCAGTGCTTATGTTTACCGGCTTTTTCTCTATCACGTAATCAACGTAATAAATAACTCTCAAAATAGTGCTTGTGCTGTTATCCTCGATTACGTTTGCTTCCTCGGTGATAACGATATCCATATTGTCGGACTGATTCCAGCCTTTCATGTCGAACACGAAGGTAATGGCGGCCTTTTCGCCTCCGTAGGTAATGTTTTTGGAAGCATACCTTCCGGAATAGGTATAAGTAATGCCTGCCGGCAAGGAATTGTTAACTACGCTGATATTGCCGTTGGCAATGACATTAGTGCCCGAATAAATTATATCGCTTACGGAAACGGTAAATGTATTTTTGTCAATCGTCACGCTTGCCTTGTAAATGGTAAGGCCGGTCTTGACGATGGTGTTACCCTCTCCGTCGATCACAAGGATATATCTCGAAGCCGTGCTGCCGGTAAGAGCTATATTGCTGAACACGGCGGATACCGTACCGGTACCGGCGTTTACGGTGTTGTAAACAACCGAGTAGGTGACTCCGAGGTCGTCGCCGCCCACCCTGTAATCGGAAATATAAATTTCACTGTTATAAACGGTATTGTTGCCGTCATAGGTCTTGTTGTCCGCAAAAACGTCGGAAGCGGACAAAACTATGGTTTTGGGATTAACGGTAAATATAGCGGACGCGGTATTTGCCGTAACCGTGTAATTGTTTCCTGCCGTAAAGGGAGTAGCCACCACAACGCCGTAGTTGGCGGGAGCGGGGAAAGCCGCGTCGGTATCAAGACCGAATGCGCCTTTAAGCAGATTCTTATCCGCGTCGTCGAACTGCCAGCCCGAAACGGTGTACTGAATGTTTCGCGAAATATCGCCGTAAATGCCGGAGCCCGATTTTGCGGTAACGGTAAGCGCAGCGGGCGTTACGGAAACGGACGATGAGGCATAAATCACATTATAATTCTGTATAACGTCGTTGCTCTGACCGTCTTTTACGTTTATCTGATAAACCAAACCGTACGATCCTACTTCGGGAATACCCGTAAAGTCGAGTTTTGCGGTTACGTCGACGCTGTGTTCTGCAAGCGCGCCGGAAACCGTGGTATCTATAATGTCGTCAGCGCCGAGGAGTCCGTAAACAAAGGATTTTTCCGACACGCCAACGGTAAGGTTGCGTTTAGCAATATTGATAGTAAACGTGGCTCTTCCGAAATATGCCTGACCGTCTATGCTTTCGTCAACGGTAACGGTTAAGGAATAAGTTCCCGCCGCTATTATGTCGAAAGCGGGCTTCCCGTCAATAGTGATTGCGGGAGCGGTTACGTTTAAGGGAGCGTCGTCCGACGTATACGACAACGAATAATCGAACGGCATACCGTCGTAGGTTTTGCTGTTGCCCGAAATGGATATAACCACTATTTTCGCATTACCGACAACGATTACGAAAGAGGAATTGTCGAATTCGTAATTATCGGCAAAAGCCGTTCCCGGAACGATATTCAGGATATAGTTACCCTCGGGAAACGCGGTAACATCACTGCCGTCAGAAGCGGTAAAGCTGTAAGTGAAAGTGGCGTTGAACTGTTCTGCGTCCGCTTCCAGGACGTTGGTAAACGAAAGACCTACGTCGCTTATCGTGATATTGATTTCGGTGCTGCCTTCGGGAATACTGAACACGCTGGTGGCAACCGAAGCGCCGGCAACGCGTTTATTAATGGTATAAACTATATTATAACTAATATTATAGTTTTTTAATATATCGTTTGCGGCTACGGCGTCGGTAAAAGCGGCGTCGGGGGCGTCGTCCTCGATAGTACCTGCCGCCACGGCGACGACGTCTTTACGTAAATATTTAAGTTCTTCCACAGCCGAAACAGCTTCGCTGTCGGAAGCGATAAGCCCGTCGAATACCGCCTTTAACCCGAAAGTACCGCCGTAAACGGTGTCTCCTTCCGCCTTGGCCGAAACGGTAAGATCCTTTGCGCTGATTGTAAGCGTGCCGGATTTTACCTCTATAAACCTGAAGTTTGCGTTAATCATTTCCACGGTAACGTTTTCGGTAAGATAATTGTACGTACCAACCGTAACGCCGGGCTCTCTTGCGAGGCCGGATACCGTGTAATCAACGCCTTCGGCAAGCGTGAAAGCGCTTCCCTCGACTACCAGTTCGGCCGCAGGCTCGGCATCGCCGTAAACCATGGACTTATCTGCATATATCAACGTGATGCCCGCAGGCGTAATAACGTATTGAAGGCCCTGCTGAATAGTTATGTTATAGTTGGGGTTATTTGCCGCAAAGTCCGAACTCGAACCGTCTTTGGTAACGGCGTATACGCTGTGAGTACCCGCGTTCACGCTGGCAACCATAAACGCGATATCCAGAGTTTCCTCCCCAACGACGTTGCCTTCGGTTACGGTGTAACCTATAAGAATATTAAGTCCGTCGTAGACTCTGGTATCCGAAGCAAGCCCTACCGTCACGGGACGTCTGGTAATGGAATATGCGGTATTATCGGCAAGCACGAGCACGTAGTTGTTACCGCCGTTGCCGTCGTTTACCGTCACGGTACCTATATTGACTTTATAAGCGCCGACGTCACTTCCGGCAGCTCTTTCGAGCGTACCCGTAAACGAATCGCCGTCGCAAAGCGCCTGACCTTCTTTGATTTCGAACGCGAGAGGAGCGTCGGGATCTCCGTAAACCGAGGTTGCGGGAGTCGCCACCAGATCCAGAGTTTTCGCGTTTATCGAATATGTATATACGTTTACCTCTCCGCCGGGCAACGACTGATCGCGGAATTTAAGCCAGTCGTTCTGTTTGGGAGTATAGGTAATTTCATAGCTGCCGGCATTTACGGGGCTGACGGAATCATCCGAGCCCGCAGCCGTGATAACGTAATCGGCAATAAGACTTATGTTGTCCCATCCGAACGCCTGACCGTCCACAACCAGGCCGAAATTGTCGGTAATCGAAGGAATCTGTTCGGTCTTGTTATAGGTAAGAGGCGTCCTGTTATGATATATTACCACTTCTTTTTTGAAGAATACTTTTATATTTACTTTTTGCGGATCCACGTCCGAAATCGTAAAAGAGAACGAGTACTCGCCGTTGTTCTCGCTTACCGCAAGGTCGGAATACGAGGTTCCGTCGGTAGTAAACTGAGCAAGCCTGCCTGCGTCGGAGACGTCGTAAACGTACTGATTGTCCGCTTTGAACGAACCCGAAACCGTTTCGTTTCTCGCATAGGAGGCCTGACTGAATCTTAAAGTACCGCCCTCTTCTTCGGTATAAACGTTGGTGCCTATTTCATACGCAATGGTATAACGGTTACCGTCCATCTTGAACTCGTATTCCAAAGTCGCACTTTGGTTTCCCGCCTGGTCGGTAATCCAGATAATGAGTTTTTTAAGGCCGCCCACTCCGTCGGACGACAAATCGAAAGTCAGATTGTTGGCCAGTCCGTTACCGTTGTTCTGCAAGCTGAAATCGTAAACGTTGCCGGCAAAATCGACGTATTCCGCGCCGTTGTGTATCTGCACTTTATAATTTACGGTCAAGCCGTCGCCGTAGCCGACACCCGAGCCGTTGATAGTCGGATAATCGACGTCTTCGTAAACAGCCGAAGCGGTCTTTTCCCAGTTGATGTTGGTGTCCCAGTCGGTTGTTTCCGAAATAAACAAATTCGCCCCGAAATTATCGGGCGCGCTTTTATCTATAAGCACGAGGTTATCCATTATGGCCGTGCCCTCTCCGCCCTGACGGAGATAGAACACGTTGCCCGACCCCGAAACCGCCTTGAAATATACGTGATTTATAAGCAGGCTGTCCGTGGAAAGAGTGGCTGTATCGCCGACAAGCGCCTTCCATTCGGCCTCGCCCGCCGCCATAATCTGTTCGTCGGTAAGGTCAACCTCGGACGTCATCATATAAACGGTAGCGCCGGAAGGCATAACCGAAAGCGCGGGTTTGTTTCTGGCGGTAAGCACGATATTTTTGTTAATCCAGCTGCCGCTCGCGTATATGCTCTGATTGCCTGTAAGCCCCTCTATATTCATGTCGATGCCGAACTGCGGTGCGGCAAAATCCACTTTAACCGAATATACACCGCTCGATGCGGAAATATTGCCCGCCTTATCTACGGCTATAACCTTGAATTTATAATAGCCCGAATACTGCGCCGTATATTTGAACATCAGTTTGCCGCTTTCGCTTACACCGTCGCCGTACGAGAAAAACTGACCTTTCTGGAAGGTAATACGGGTTTCGTCAATCTTATCGAAACTTTCATTGCTGAAACCCATGGCGTAATAATATCTTACTTCCGAAGCGTTGGCAATGCTTTCCCAGTTGCCGTCCGCGGGTATGCTGAACAAATTAAACGATTGCGTATTGTGCCAGTCGCTTCCCCCCTCGAAAGCCGCGTTAGTCGGTACGCTCCTGTCGTAATTGGCAAGATTTATTCTTATTGTGGCGTACTTATTTCCGGCATTGTAAATTTTCATGTCCACGGTGCCGTTCATCGTAAAGTTCACGCTGCCCGTCATGGAGTTAGCCAGCGCGCTCATTGTAAAGCCCCCGCCGTCCGCGTAACCTTTTGCGATAAGTTGGTCTAGGTTCAGATCGGTCTCTTTCGTACCGCCGTAAGGCGTTACGTCAAACAGTACTTTTTCGCTGATCTGGTCGCCCGACACCACGCTGCCGAAACCGGCGTAGTAATTACCCGTAAAGCTTAAAGTATAACCCGACCTGTTGGGAGTGGTCAGATCGAGAGTGGCCACGCTGCCGCACTCAACGGTATTGTTCGTACCGATAGTAGGCGTATCGTTTTCCTGCGGACGGGTAAAATCGTACGCATTAGAAACGGCCGCGGTGCTCGTTCTTACGTTACTGAGAACCAGTGTGTTTACCAGGCTGGAATATTCGGCAGGAAGATAATTGCCGGGATTGTTGTATAAATCGGACTTAACCCTGAATTTTACGGAAATGTTGCTAATTTGGATCGAAGAGGTCTGTCCTACGGCGGATTTCCTGCTTACGCCGAAAGAGAAATAAACATATTTACCTTTTACTATACCGCCGCAAGTTACGTTGTTTTCGGTAACGGTATCATTAAGTATGCCTTGTACGTAGCTGGCCCCTACGTCGTCGCTTGTGTCGTCGATAGCTTCGCCCTTGCCGTCATAAGCGCTGTTGTTTTTCAATCTGAAATAAGAATAGTCGTCAAGAGCGCTGTCGGCGTAATAAATTTTTATACCTTGCGAACAGCTTCTGCCGACCGACCAACAAGTATCGTTGATTCTTACGGAACCTGCCGAAACGTAAGCCTGCAAAGCGCCTGCTTTTGCGAGAGCGGTAAGCGTGTCGTCAAGCTCGAAGCGGAAAATTACGTATCTGTGCGCAGGCTCGCCTGTCAGCGCAGCGCCGCTGCCCGAGGCAACGTCCAGGGTACTTCCGTTAAAAGTGTAACTGCCGTCGGTGCCGCCGGAAAGTCTGTTGCCCACGTCGGGAGTAATTGCATATGTAAATCCGTCCGTCCAGTTCGTAGTGGAAGAAAAACTTATCGGGAACGTGTTGTTGGCAATCGTGCCCATAGTGCCGGAATTAATCGTCTGCGGCTGAGCTACGGCCCCCGTAAGCCCCGACGGAGCAAAAGCCGCCGATACGATAATCGCGAAAGCAAGCAGAGCTGCCGCAACCACCACGCCGTAACGGATTAACTTACCATACAATCTGTTTTCCATAAAAGTCCTCCTGCGGGGCGAGCCCCGAAACATACAACTGAATGCGCTAATACTAGTAATATAAATATTATACGCATACTAATTATACACTGACAAAAAGCTGACTGTCAATAAATATATTTAAAAAACGGTAAAAATGTTATGTAAAAAAGTGGTAAAAAAAATTAATTGTACTTTTTTTGAAAAATGCTAAAAAACGGCCGATAAAAAGCGGACGCACGCTCAGAAGCGCACGTCGTTAAGCCTGAAAGTCCACTGCCCCTGCTTGGACGGAAAGTTCATCCGAGCCTCCGAGCCGAGATTCAATATATCCTGTATCGGCACCACGAGAAGTCTTACGTCAGCCTTTTCGGCAAAGGCGATAAGAGCCTCCGCGGGCGTCCTTTTAACGGCCGAATTGCCCAGAATCATCTTCATAAACGGGTGCTTGTCGTCAAAATAACCCGTCAGACGGCAAAACAGCGTTTTTTCCTTTTCGGAAAGGGACTCGAACCACCCGTTTGTAGTGTCGTTGTCGTGTGTTCCCGTATAAAGGGCGTAGTTGTTTCCGTCGTAATTCAGCGGCAGATACTCGTTAGAGGTATCGGTAGAAAAAGCAAACTGCAAAACCTTCATGCCCATAAACCCCGTTTCCTTTCTGAGCCTGCGCACCTCGTCGGTAATAACGCCCAGATCCTCGGCGATAATCCTGTTTTTAAGTTCGGCCGAAATTCCCCCGAACAGCTCTGCGCCCGGTCCCTTAACCCATTCGCCGTCTTTTGCCGTTTTTGCACCGAACGGCACTTTATAGTAGCTTTCAAAGCCTCTGAAATGGTCGATTCGTAAATAATCGAACAAATCGAGATTGTATAAAATCCTCTCCGTCCACCATTTATAGCCGTCTTTTTTATGCGCTTCGTAATCGTATAAAGGATTGCCCCAAAGCTGTCCGTCCTCGGTAAAACCGTCGGGCGGAACGCCTGCCACAAAAGTGGGTTTGAGGTCGGAACCGAGCAGGAACAGATGTGCATCTGCCCATACGTCCGCGCTGTCCATAGATACGTAAACGGGCATATCTCCGACAATTTTAACGCCTTTGTCGTTTGCATACTTTTTCAGATTTGCATATTGGCCGAAAAACTCGAATTGCAAGAACAGATTAAATTCAACTTCTCGCACGTCCTCCGGTGTCAGCATGCTTTCCTTAAAGGTTTTTTTACTGCGGAACTCGGCCGGCCACGCGCTCAGATCCTTATGCCCGAACCTTTTTTTCAATGCGGCAAACACGGCATAGTCCGAAATGCGCGCGTTTTTTCCGACAAACTCGTAGTATTCGTCGTCGGGAACGAATCTCTCGAACGCTTTTCTGAGGCAAAGGTATCTTTTATTCCAAAGTTCGCCGTAATTCACGCCTTTTTCGTCCGAGCAATCGAAAAAAACCGCCTCGTCCCCTGTCAGAAGTCCTTTTTCCGTTAAAAAGTCGCAATCGATAAAATACGGATTGCCCGCAAAAGCAGAGGGCGACTGATAGGGTGAATCGCCGAAAGAAGTGGGAGTAAGCGGCAGTACCTGCCACAAAGTATAGCCCTTTTCCGCAAGCCGGTCGACGAAATCGTACGCGGCTTTGCCGAAGCTGCCTATTCCGTAGCCGCCCGGAAGCGAAGAAATATGAAGTAAAACACCTTTTTCCATAAGCAAATTCGGTTAAAAACGCGTTTAATATGCAATTTCGACATTTTTAACCCTTGACTCAGATAATACAGATTGTCGGTACCCGATCAGCGGCCTTTGTTTTTGCCCATGAAAAATACCGCCAGGCAGCCCGGCCCCGCATGCGCGCCTACAAGATAGCTTACGTAGCTGTATTCAACCCTGACGCCGAATTTGGAAAACAGTGTCTGCCCCAGAAGTTTTGCCGCCTCCTCGTTATGCCCGTGGGAAACAAGAATAAAATCGTTTTTATCGGGCGTAAAAGAACTTTCCGCCGCTTCTATCATGTTTTCCACGGCACGGCGCATGCCTCTTGCCTTGGCTACGGGCACTATTCTTCCTTCGTCGCTGAGCTTGAGCACGGGCTTTATTCCTAGGATACCGCCTAAAAGGGCTTCTATCCTGGATACCCTGCCCCCGCGCCTGAGATGCGCGAGATCTTCCACTACGAACAAATGATTTACGTACAGTTTATTGTTTTCAATCCACTCGGCGGTTTCTTCAAGAGTTTTGCCCTCTTTTTTAAGTTTGGAGGCATAGTACACCAAAAGCCCCTCTCCGCCGGCGCCGCTCAAACTGTCGATGACTTTAACGGTAATCCCGTATTTTTGTTCGGTCTGCTTTGCCACAAGGCTGACGCCGGAAAAAGATCCGCTCATGCCGGACGAAAAAGATATATGCAATATATCTTTGCCCTCATCGGCGTACTTTGAGAAAATATTTTCGGCGCTTTCAAGACTTGCCTGCGAAGTAGTAGGCATAGCCCCTGCTTTCATAGCGCTGTAAAAGTCTTCGTAAGTCTGTTTTTTGGAGATGCCGTATTCGGTATCGCCCATAACGTAAGGCATGGCAACAACTTCCACGCCCGAGTTTTCAAGCCAACCCGCGGGCAGATCCGCAGTGGCGTCAGTAGTGATAACGTATTCACGCATAATAACCGCCCTTAGATGTAATTTCATCTTAATAATTCATTTAACGGAAACCGTCCCGCTTATTTTAGCATAATATGCTTTTATTATCAATTAAATTCGGTCATAAGATGAAAAGACGCAAACTTCACGCATAATATTGACAAAGACGCGCGGTTAAAATATAATTAGTTAAAGAGGGCGAAAAATGAAATCGGTAAAAAACAAAAAAGGCGTAACGCTGATAGAACTTATAGTGGTGATAGCCATTCTGGCCATACTGGCGGGCATTACCGTTCCCAGCGTGCTTAACAGGATAGAAATTCAGCGCGACGTCGGCCGTAAAACGGATACCGAGCAGATTTACCGGCTTTCCTTGTCGGCGGCAACCGATTTGGCCCGAAACGGTCAACCGGTAACGGTAGCCGGCATACTTGACGCCATAAGTCTGCAGATTAACCGCAGTATAACCACTGTCAATAAGGAAGCGGGCGACGCACTGGTACCGGAAAACGAAACAAGCGTGGTATTCTCCAGCGACGCTTCGTATATATTCATCGCCTGTTACAAAAAAGGGCAGACCGATGCCGACACTCCTTTATACGCTTACAAATTCCGAAAACCCGTATTCTGACAATACGACCAAAAACAAGCGCGACCGGAAGGCGCGCTTTTTTATTGTAATATATATGTCATATTTCACGGTTTTACGACACAAAAGACCGTCCCTTGATTTTACGTATTTCTAGGTTTTTGGACAATATAAGGCATTAAATAAAAATACAGAGCGCAAATGTACTTTGCGCTCTGTGTGTAATAATGTGTCAAAATGTCAATCTTTGTCGATTATTCGTTCTCGGCGCGCTTCTTTGCGTCTTCGATAATCTTAGCGGCCGCCGTGGAAGGAACTTCCTCGTAACGTACGAATTTCATGGTAAACATACCTCTGCCTTGCGTCATGGACCTGAGGTCGGTAGCGTACTTGGCCATTTCGCCCTGAGGCACTTCGGCGGTAATAACCTGTTTGCCGTCTACAAGGTCGGTGCCGAGGATTCTTCCGCGACGCTTATTCATATCGCCCATTATGTCGCCGAGGTAGCTGTCGGGCACTACTACTCTTACTTCCATGATAGGTTCGAGGAATACGGGATTGGCTTTGGAGCAACCGTCGGCATAAGCGAGTTTGGCTGCCGTTATAAAGGCTATTTCCTTACTGTCTACGGGATGGTATTTGCCGTCGAACAGCGTGCATTTGAGATTAACCATGGGATACCCTGCGAGAACGCCTTTCTTGATTGCTTCTCTAAGACCTTTTTCTACTGCGGGAATGAACTGTCTGGGAACGGCTCCGCCGACAACTGCGTCTACAAATTCGAATTCGCCGTCTTCTGCGCCCGGCTCGAACCTTACGCTGCACTGACCGAACTGTCCCGCGCCGCCCGACTGCTTCTTGTGTTTGCCTTCGGCTTCCACGGTCTTTTTGATGGTTTCTCTGTACGCGATTCTGGGTTCGCGGAGTTCGGCTTCGCAACCGAATTTGTTTTTAAGTTTTTTATTGAGGATATCGAGGTGAGGTTCGCCTATACCGGAAAGAAGCATTTCGTTGGTATCCTGATTTTTGATGACAGCAAAGGAAATGTCCTCGTCCTTGAGCTTGTTGAGTCCTGCAAAAATCTTATCTTCGTCGCCCGTTTTCTTGGCGTAAATAGCCATGCTGAACACCGCGGGGGGTACTACTATTTCGGGCATTGACACGTTGATGCCTTCGCCGCAGAGGGTATCGCCGGTAGAAACGTTTGAAAGTTTCGCAAACGCGCCTATGTCTCCTGCTATAACGCTGTCGGCAGCCTCCTGATTTTTACCTTTGAGGAAATAAATGGTGCTGATTTTTTCTTCGCTGTCCTTGGTTACGTTTTTAAGTGCGAGTCCGCCTTTTACCGTGCCGCTTATAACTTTGAAGATATTGAGTTTTCCGAAGAACGGATCGACTATGGTTTTGAAAATCTGAACGCATACGGGGCCGGCGGCGTCGCATTTAACGGCGATTTCCTTGCCGGAAGCGTCCTTACCGACGTTGTTTCTGGCGGTCGGGTCGGGCATGTATTTTACTATGGCGTCCATAAGGCGGGTAATACCGATATTGGCGGTAGCGGTGCCGCCGAGGGCGAGCACGGCTCTGTCCTGTTTTACGGCAATCTGAATGCCGTCAAGCATTTCCTCGTCGGAGAGGTCGCCCTCGTCGAAGAACTTCATCATATAATCGTCGTTGCTTTCGGCTGCGATTTCAACCATTTCGGCCCTGAACTCGTCGCACATCGCCTTATAGCCCGCGGGGATTTCGATTTCCTTGCCGCCGAGGTCATAGGCCTTGCCTTCGAGAACGTTGACCGAGCCTACCATATTGAGTCCGTCCATAACGGGAATTTCGGCAACGACTACGTTTTTGTATTTTTCTCTGATGGCGGCGATGGTATCGGCGAAAGAGGAATTTTCTTTATTTACGCCGTTTACGAACAAAATGGCGGGTATTTTCTTTTCCTTGGCCATATCCAGCATTTTTTCGGTACCTACCGAAAGCTGACCGGATGCGCTGGTAACCACGACCGCGCTGTCCGCCACGTGAAGAGCGGAAACGACTTCGCCTTCGAAATCGAAAAAGCCGGGAGTGTCTATCACGTTTATCTTAACGTCTTTCCAGTTAGCGTAACCGACGCCCAGACTTATGGAAATTTTTCTGCTTATTTCCTCGGGGTCGTAGTCCATTGTGGAGTTGCCGTTATCGACTTTACCCAGACGGTCGATGGACTTTGCGTTAAAAAGAATGGCTTCGGCCAGAGAAGTTTTACCCTCGCCGCTGTGGCCGATTAAAGCGACGTTACGAATAGCAGACGTAGAAATTTTGCTCATAAATTACCTCTTTATATTAAGATTTTGGAAAAAAATCGTTTCGGAAAACGAAAATGTCTTTTAAATAATACAATATTTTTATAAAATATGCAAGTTATTTTAAGCGATAAAACAAATTAAAAGAGGCGCGTCCGCGTCTGCAGAAGGAGTACGGCGCCGCAAAAATTGCGCAACGCTGCTCGCAGACGAAGTTCCGGAACAATTATCCCGTTGTTTTTGAATCTTTTAACATATGTTCACGCGTTAATATGTTCCGTTAAACCTTGTTTTCGGTCAGAATATGCGTTCTTTCTGCGTTTTTCCCTGAAATGCGAGATTAACCGAAGCCGCAATGATTTCCGCACAGTTTTCAACAATGTCCTCTATTTGTTTAGGAGCAACCACCATTGCCGAAAATTTCTGCGTAAGCGTCTCTTCCAATGCGCTGTTAATATCGTATTCGGCCGTGCGGCGGTCGGAAAGTTTAATAAAATTGACTATTCCCTCCCTCAGCAGCGAGGCGGCATACAATGCAAGCGGAACGCCCACGGAGATTACGGGTACGCCCAGACTTTGAAAATCGATATATTTCTTGCCCGACGAAATGCCGCTTCCCGGCTGTATTCCCGCCGTGGTTATCTGATAACTCGAATAAAGCCTGGAAACCCTTGCCGCGGCAAGCGAATCCACCGCTATCACAAGATTCGGCCTGACTTTTTCGGCAACAGCCTTCACTATGTCGCCCGACTGTATACCCGTAAGGCCGTAAACCCCGGGCGCGATTGCCGACAGCTCGGTTCTGGCCCCGCGGGCAAGAAGACTGTTTTCCTCGAAATAGGGCCTTGTTATTATTAATCGGTTGATAACCTCAATTCCGAGCGCGTCGGCGCGTATGTCTCTGTTGCCCAGCCCTACAACAAGTATCTCGGGGCGTCCCTTTACTGCTTTTGCGGCCAGCCTTACGAATACCGCGGCCATCTCCTCGATAAGGATTTTGTCGCGTTTTGCGTCTTTTTTGTCCGATTGGTTGTCGAAAGTATAGTATATTCCGCGTTTTTTGCCGAGCATTTTTTCCTGTTCGGCCGTTTCGATCACCACTTTGGATTTTATTATTCCGCCGTAAAGATTTTTGGTTTGCGCTGTCACTCCGTAAGGAAATCCCGCGTATTCGGCGGCTTCCGAAATCATATCAGTATAAAAAACCGTATCGCTCATAAAATTATTATTTTTAATTTTATAAAAATGTTGCGAAATTTGTTGCCAAAACTTTTAAGTTGTGCTAATATATTGCGGTAAAGATGATTTAAGGAGACAGTTTAAATGCCCAATATCAAATCGCAAATCAAAAGAGTTCAGGTAACCGCGGTTGAAAATGCAAGAAATTCCGCAAAAAGGACCAAAGTTAAAAACGCCGTCAAAAAGTTCAACGCGGCCATAGATGCGCAGGACGTTGCTCTTGCCGAAAAACTTTTGCCCGAAACCGTAGCGGTAATCGACGCTGCCAAAAGCGACGGCATATATCACAAAAACACTGCCGCAAGAAAGGTTTCCACTCTTTACAAGGCTTTGAACGCTTTAAAGGCTCAGGCGTAATTTACGTTAAAACGTGCTATCCGTTGAGTATCGACGGAAGGCATTCAATTTTTTAGGTAACCGTAAAGGTTACCTTTTTCAATTCAACGGCTTAAAAAAAGCACCCTCTCGTCGGGGGTGTTTTTTAAAGTCGGATGAGCGGTTAAAATTCCGCGGCTACCTTTTCGCCCTGTTTGTTTATGGAATACCAGGTCCCGAATTCCTTTACTTTGGCCTGCCCTTTCTCAAAAGGCGTGGCGGCGTCGTATCTGCAAGGAATGACGATATTGTTGGCGGTATCGATATATCCGCATTTTTCGCCCATCTGCACGCTTGCCAGCCCTTCGGAAAAACTCATTGCGCAATCGTACTCTAACGGAATGACTACCTCGCCGCTACTGTCAATAAAGCCGAATTTTTCGTCTTTCTCTACGCACGCAAGGCCCTCTTTGAACAGAAAAACTTCGTCGTACTCGGGCTGAATAACGGTGGCAAGGCCGTTGTTAAAGCCCCATTTCCCGTTTTTATTGACTTTACGCCACTGCTCTACCGGCAGAAGCACGTTTTTCTTTTTCTGCTGCTGTTTGTCGTGCTGATTGTTCCTGTCCTGCGCCTGATTCTTCTGATGCTGTTCGTCCCGGCGGGGCTGAGACTGTCTGTTGCCCTGCGGCTGAGCAGCCTCGGGCGCGGTTTTAAGCACGTAAAACTCTATGCCCGCAACGGACATCTTGTCTTTCAGCTCGAAAAGATGCTTTTTGGAAAATGTCTGTATTTTGAACATTTCCCTTTCCGTACGCGACATCAGGTCGTAAAAAGTCGCAATATTGTTTGAAGAAAGCAAATCCGAGGTTTTTTCCGAAAGGCCGAGTTTGTCGATAGGCGTATCCCAGAGCTGTCTGTCGCCCTTAATATCGCTTCGCGGTTTTACGGGTTTGGGACCGCGGTGTTTAAAACGGTTATTGTTTTTCATATAAAACTCCTTAAATAAAATAATACCACAAAAAAGCACAATATACAACCGTTTTTTCCACGTAAAACGCGCGGCAAAAGGAAGCTGCGAGGTTTTTCGGATTGACAATAAAATAAAGTAATTATATAATTATTTGTAGAATAAGATCTCCGTTACGAGGTGACCGATGAAAAAAGCCATATATATACTTACAGCTGCGGCAATAATACTGACGGCTCTCAGCGCAGGTATATCCGCATACGGCGCCGAGGCTGCGTCGGCCGAGGACAATTACACCGTATGGATACCCGCGGCGGAAAGTTACGTTTACCTCGAATGTCCCGAAAAGATAGCGGCCGGCAGCGGAAAAACCGCTATATACGACAGCACTCTCAAACAAATAATAGTAGTGTCCGAAACGGGTCAAACGGTTTTGAAGGAAGTACCCGAAACAAAACAAATGGCACTTTACGATAATCTTTTATATGTATTAACATATGAAATGGAGATATATCTTTATAATCTCGACAATGGCGCCGGGACCGTTGTCAACACTCCGGACACCTTTTCTGACGAAGAACTCGAAACCCCGATGAACGTGTACGTCAGCGGCGACAGTCTGTACGTGTACGGCGGTTACCGCTCGGTGTTGAAACTGAACGCGGCTACTTTTACAGTAGAAGAACGTTTCAAGGTCAGAAAGCCCATGGAAGCGCGGGATATCGTCGTTATCGGCGGAACGGTATATTATATAAGCTGGGACAATTACGTCATGCGTTTTACGGGCGACGGCTCGGCCGAAACGGTACCGGGGTTTGAAAAAATATCTCCCGACAGCGCCGCACTGCAAAGCGACAGTCTGATATTTGCATACGACGGCATGCTTCACGTCTATAACGGCGGCACCGTTTACTCCGCTGACGGCAAAGAATATTCCCTTTCCGACGTCCAAAGCGACTCTTTGACCGAAATTGCCGCCGACGGCAAATATTTATACGTTCTTGACGGCCTTAACTGCGTAAAGGCTCTCTCGATACAAGCGGGAAAAATAGAATACGTTTCCGAATTCGGCAGTTCGGGCAAAGTAACCGGCAGGTTTACCCTGCCCGAGGACGCGGCCGTGAGTCCCGACGGGATAGTCGCCATAGCCGACAACGGCAACAACCGCGTACAGCTTTTTGATACCAAAGACGATAACAAACACGTAGTTTCGTTTAACGTAACGGCCAAAAGTTTAAGTTGGTCGGGCAACAGACTTTACATGCTTGCCGACGGCAAGGTTTACGAAACGGGTGAAAACGGAACGGTAAGAAGCGTAACCGTAGGCGACAGATTCGACGAAATAGCCGTGATAGACAATCTCGTTTACCTGACCGACGGAAATACGGTTTATACTTTGGCGGGCGCTTTCGGAAACAATAAAGACCTTTCGGAATACCTGACCGCCGACAACCCCGTAATATCCGTCAAAAGCTCTGCGGGCGGTAAAACGGTTTATATTATGACTCAAAGCGGTATTACGGGCTATGTTAACGCCATTGCCACCGACGCCAGAATCGCATTCGGCGACGGTATGTCGCCCGTCGATTTCGAAGTTGACCGAAACGGAAACGTATACCTGCTCTACGGTACCGCCGACTCGATACGTCTGCGCGTATACGGCCGTAACTATAAAAGCTACTCCGTTCTCTCGGATACCGAGCTTACCTGCGGCGACAAGCCTCTCGTAGAATGCAGCGCGCTAACGGCGTCTGCCGAAGGCGAAGTGTACGTTTTGTCCCGTGCGAGGCACTTTCTTGCAAAAATCAACGACGGTATATTGGAATTCGTAACCGAGCCGACGGGCATGCCCGCTCCCGAAATAAACGTGCGCTCCAGTTCGGAAATAGACTTTGCCGAAATCACAAACGCCGTACTTTACAAATACTGCGACAATTACGAACAGATCGACGCGGTAACCGATGCGGAACAAGTAATAATTTTCAAAAGCGCAACGTCTGCAAACGACGCTTTCTATTATATAAAGCGCGGCGACGGCACTTACTGGTTTGCCGATATTTCAAACCTGCGTCTCCTTCCCGACGAAAAACCGCCGTTCGAGAATATCAAAATGCTGCACTCGACGGGAGGCGACGTCTATTTCTATCCCGACAACTCTCAGCAAGCCGTAAAAGCGCACCTCGACAACACCGTTCCGATGAAAATTCTGGGCAGCGCGAGCAATTACAGTACAAAGGGCGGTATATACTGGTACGAAGTGGAATACGAATCCGACGGCCTGGTGCAGACGGGCTTCGTAATGCGTACGCGCGTACTCGAATACGTGGTTGAAATCAAGGTAGAGGAAGAAATCTTCGCCAAAATCAAAAACAAACTAGCTAATCCCGTAAGTTTTTACGCACTGGCCGACGACAAATCCGAAATTCTTGCCTCGCTGGCCGACGGTACCAGAGTTCAGCTTCTCGAAGAGCTCAATCCCGACAATCCATTCACTCTGGTCAGGTACGACGGGCAGACCGGTTATGTGCTGACGCAATACCTGACTTCGGCCGACGGGCTTACCGAAGGCCAGATAATAGGTATAATCATAGCCGCGCTAACCCTGGCGATAACCTGCGTATTCATACTGCTCAGCCGCCGCGGCAAAAGAGGCAGAACCGAGAACGGATAATAACGACAACGTATGTATAAGAAACCCGTAGCATGAAAACTACGGGTTTCTTACTTGTGAGGATTTATAATGAAACTAACAGACTTTTATTCTATTTTCCGTCCGCGGTTTTGGAGGGACATTGCGAATTGCGGCAGCAGGCGCAAGCGGTTTTGTCCGATTTGCAATCGCACCCGCAGGATGTTTTCCCTTTTTTTAATCTGACGACGTTGTAAACCACGGTAAACAAAACGATCAGTCCTGCTCCTATTCCTACTAAAACGGGTATCAGATTATCCATATCATTCTCCCTTTATTGACTGTTTTACGGCCGATTTCGCGCCTATAACGCCTTTATACTTCAAAACGGCCAAAGTGATTAATGCGGCAACAATCAGCGCGAGCACAACGGACGCGGCTACCACGCTTACCTTAAAGAAGACTCCGTACCAGAACACCGCCAGCGAAACCGCGTAAGCCGTAATCATCCAGAACGCTATCGCCGTAAGAGTGTTTTTCTTTCCGCCTAGTTCGCCGTTAGCGGCCGCAACGGCAGCCATACAGGGTACGGACAGCAGGTTAAATGCCATGAACGAGAACATTGCGGGAACGGATACGTCTATATCGCCCAGCGTACCGCCTATGGCCAGCATTACAGCGCCCAATGACGAAGCGAACAGATAATCCGCCGAACCTTCGAGGGCTTCGTCCTCGGAAATACCCGCAAAAACGCCCAGCGTTCCCACTACCATTTCTTTTGCTATAAGTCCGGTAAACGCCGCTACTACGAACATCCAGCCCTTGTCGCCCATACCGAAACCGAGCGGCACGAACAACCAGGTAAACCATTTGGATATGATACCGATTATACTGAACTCGGCGTCCACCATCTGCAACCTGAAATTAAACGAGGTCAGGAACCATATCACGATAACCGCGCCCGTAATAATGGTGGCGGCCCTGAAAATATAGTGTTTGAGTTTCTGCCACAGATAAATCATGGTATTTTTAAACTGAGGCATTCTGTATTCGGGCAGTTCCATAATAAACGGAGGAGTCTCGCCTTTTACAACCGTCTTTTTAAGCAGCAGCGAAGCCAGAACGGCAACGGCAATGCCAAGGATATACATCGAATACACTATAAGCGTGGCGTTAAGGTTGGTATAAGCCAATGCGAACACTCCGCCGAAAGCCGCCCATATCGGAAGTTTCGCGCCGCAGGAAAAGAAAGGCGCAAGCATAACCGTTCTCTTTCTTTCGGCCTCGTTTTCCAGTGTTCTGGTAGCCATAATGCCGGGCACCGCGCAGCCGAAACACATTATAAGGGGCATAAAAGCCTTGCCCGATAACCCGAACTTACGGAAAGCGCGATCCAGTATAAATGCTACTCTTGCCATGTAACCGCTGTCTTCGAGTATGGAAAGGAAGAGGAAAAGCACCAGTATCTGCGGAATGAACGACAGCACCGAGAATACACCCGAAAGCAATCCGTCGCAGATAAGTCCCGTGTACCACGTACCCTCGGGCATAGCCCCCGAAACTGCGTCGCCTATGGTTGCCGTCAGCCAGTCCATAGCGTTGAAGAGGATAACGCCGGGAGAATTCAGGGCGTCCGTACCCAGAATGGGAATATCGAAAGTGCCCTCTTTGATAAACAGCCCCAGCAGAAGGAAGTTTTCGCTGAAAGTCAGATGGAAAACGGCAAGCATTATTGCCAGAAATATAGGAATACCCCAAACCTTATGCGTAAGAATTCTGTCTATCCTGTCGCTTTTGGAAAGGGCGCGTTCCTGCTCCGCCTTTTTGATCAGACCGGAAAACTTATGTTCTATGTACTTATATCTGAGGTCGGCCACCACGCCTTCGAAGTCCCCCTCGAAAAGTCCGGTATCCACTTCGGAAGTAAGACTGCCCGCCTCTTCTGCAAGATCAGGATACTTCTTTGTTTCGAGTTCGTCCTTTTCGATAAGTTTTACGGCATGAAAAGCCGCGTCGGCAATTCCGTTTTGCTCATACAGTTTATAAACTTTATCGTAAACCGAACTTAAAATGCCGTTTTTGATTACCGAACTTCCTTTTCTGTCGATTTTTGCCGCCTTGTAGGCTTTGTCCATCAGCTCGGACAGATTTGTGCCTTTAAGCGCGCTTATCTCTGTTACGGGTACGCCGAGTTCTTTTTCGAGCCCTGCGGAGTCCACCCGTCCGCCCGCCTTTGACAGCGCGTCCGTCATGTTAAGAGCGATAACCACAGGCGTGTCTGTTTCGAGAAGCTGTGTGGTAAGATACAGATTTCTTTCAAGGTTAGTCACGTCCACGATGTTGATTACGCAATCGGGTTTTTCGTCCAGTATAAAGTTTCTTGAAACGATTTCCTCCGGCGTGTAAGGGGACAGCGAATATATTCCGGGAAGGTCTACTATTTCCACCTTCTCGTCCAGTTTTTTGTAAGTGCCCGTTCTTTTGTCTACGGTTACGCCGGGCCAGTTTCCGACGTGCGCCGTACTGCCCGTAAGCGCATTGAACAACGTGGTCTTGCCGCTGTTGGGATTTCCTGCCAATGCAAACTTCATTTTACACCTCCATCAAAATAGTCTGAGCTTCGCTTTTGCGAACGGACAGGCTGTACCCGCGAAGATTTATTTCAAGCGGATCGCCCAGAGGCGCAGCCTTTTTCATGACGATTTCCACGCCGGGCGTCACGCCCATATCCAGAATTCTTCTGCGCAGCTTTCCTTCCGCGCAAACGGCTTTTACCCGCCCTTTTTCGTCGGGCTTGAACAAATCGAGCGTCTTTTCCATATAACCTCCTAAGCAACGCATATTTTCATTGCAAGTGCCTTGTTTATTGCCAGCTTGCAATCTTTGACTTTTACTATGACGTTTCCGCCGTTGTCGAACATGCTTACAATCTTTCCTCCGACCAGTATGCCGAGATTTTTCAGATGCCTCGAAGTCTTTTCGTCGGCATTAATTTTTGTTACGGTAAGCTCCGTGTTAAAAGGCGCAAATGCAAGATTCATATTTTCAACCTTCCTTCCCGTTCAATTCGGTAATTTTTTTAATACAAACGTCGTCGAAAACCGCCGCGATGCGAAGTGCATAATTATCCGCCGCGGCCTTACGCAGGCCAAGTTCGTTTTCAAGCCGCGCGGATATGACGCAGGCACATGCTTTGTATCTGCGTGCCTCTTCGGCTCCTTTTTTGGTAAGCGAAAGCGATTTATCCGCTTCCCTTTTCAGCAGTCCCGCGCAAATCAGGTTGTCCGCGGCGCGACACACGCTGGGCGCGCTTACCGAAAGCGACTTTGCCAGTTCGGCCGTTTTTACCGATCCGCCCGCGCCGTAAGCCGCAAGTAAATATTTTATCTGAGATAAAGTCAGCATTGCACACCGTCCCGTAAATTTTCACAAGATTTTTACTCAGTTCGCCTATGCGAACTTGTTGTTTCAAAAAAAGCAATATACATTATTGCGGTTAAATTTTAGCATATAAATCAAACCCTGTCAAACGTTAGCATATGCTAACTCGACTGTTTTCGTGCTTGTTTTTATATAATACAAAAAAATCGAAACTTTTAAGCGCGCCTGTCAGGCGGGCAACCGTACGCGCTTGCATAAAGGCAGATATTCCGTTAAGGGGCTATTAGTATTCTGAAAAATTATTTGTTAACCGTGTCAAAAACCGTGTCGGCGGTATTTCAGGTAAAAAAATACGGGCCGTTTTATTAAAACGCCCGTAAATACTGGTCTGGGTGAGAAGATTTGAACTTCCGGCCTCTTGAACCCCATTCAAGCGCGCTACCAAGCTGCGCCACACCCAGAAATTATTTGCTATGCTATTATACAAAATTATTTTTGCTTTTGCAAGCGATTTAACGGATAATTTGAAAGGTATTGTAATTTTATTGCGGACGGAAAAAATCTGTCTCCGTCCGCAACGGTATCAGTAATTGTTACGCTTGATATATCTGGTATGCAAAAGCTCGTGCGCTTTGTGGCTGCCGGGCTTTTCGAGGAAGGTGTCGTAAAGTTCCTTAACGGCGGGATTCTCATGCGATTTTCTGAGCGTCGCCTTTGCGTCTGCGTCGTAAACAGCCTTCGCGCGCATTTCTCTGATGTCCGAATTGTTGCGGGTAAAGGCGTCGTGTATAGGCTGTCCGCCGCCGTTTACGCAGCCTCCGGGGCAGCTCATGACTTCCACGAAATGATAATTGCTTTCGCCCGCTCTTATCTTTTCAAGCAGTTTTCGAGCGTTTGCGAGGCCGCTTACCACGGCAACCCTGACCTGCTTGCCCGCAACGTCCGCAGCGGCTTCTTTAATGCCTTTCATACCTCTTACTTCGGTAAAATCGGGACTTTTTGCGGGTTTGTTTTCCAAAACTTCCTTAACCGTACGGAGCGCGGCCTCCATAACTCCGCCGCTCGCGCCGAAGATAAGCCCCGCGCCCGTGCTTATACCCAAAGGCGTGTCGAACTTCTCGTCGGGAAGACTCTCGAACATTATCCCCTTGCGCTTGATAAGCCTGGCAAGTTCTCTCGTGGTCAGTACGTAATCGATATCGGGCATGCCCGAAGCATTCTGGAATTCCCTGCCCTTTTCAAATTTTTTGGCAACGCACGGCATGACGGTAACCACCACTATATCCGAAGCGGTCAGGCCCGTTTTCTGCGCATAATAGGTCTTGCACATGGCGCCGAACATCTGCTGAGGCGATTTGCACGTAGACAGATTTTCAAGCATATCGGGGTAATTGTGCTCCATAAACTTAATCCAGGCAGGAGAACAGCTTGTGAACATAGGCAATTTTCCGCCGTTGTTGAGTCGGTCGATAAACTCCGTCCCCTCTTCCATAACGGTAAGGTCGGCGGCGAAATCAACGTCGAACACGTTATTAAACCCAAGTCTTCTCAAAGCGGTCACCATTTTACCCTCGACGTTCGTGCCGACGGGATAACCGAATTCTTCTCCCAGGCCCACCCTAACGGCGGGAGCCGTGCCCACTATAACGTATTTACGCTCGTCGGCAAGAGCCTCCGAAACCTCGTCTATTTCCTCTTTTTCGCGTAACGCGCCCGTCGGACATACCGCGATACATTGTCCGCACCCTACGCACGGGGTATCGGCAAGGCCCATCTCGAAGGGGCTTCCTATATGCGTATGGAAACCTCTTTCGCTGGCGCCGATAACGGAAACGCCCTGTACGGAATTACATACGGCGACGCAACGCCTGCACAGGATACATTTATTGTTGTCCCTGATAAGGTAAGGGGTAGTCGCGTCAATCTCGTAATTCGTCCTTTCTCCCTCGAACTTTTTGCTGTCGCAACCGTATTCGTAGGACAGTTTCTGAAGCTCGCAGTTACCGTTTCTTATACAGCTCAGGCAATTCTGCTCGTGGTCGGACAGAATAAGTTCCAGAGTTTTTCGCCTGCTTTCGGTAACCCGTTTTGAATTGGTAACGACTTCGGTGCCCTCTCTTTCGAGCGGATACACGCAGGCTGCGACAAGACTTCTCGCGCCCTTTACTTCCACTACGCAGATACGGCACGCGCCTATGGCGTTTATATCTTTAAGATAACACAGCGTGGGAATCCTGATTCCCGCAGCCTTGGCGGCGTCGAGAATGGTGGTCCCCCTTTCGACTTCTATTTCCTGATTATCTATTTTTACTTTAATAAAATCACTCATACTGACACCGCCTATTCTTTGATAATTGCGCCGAATTTGCAATTTTCCATACAAACGCCGCATTTAATACACGTTTTCGTATCGATAAAGTGCTTCTCGCGTACCGAACCCGAAATAGCGCCCACAGGACATTTCCTGGCGCAAAGAGTACAGCCCTTGCACGCGTCGGTAATTTTGTAAGTAATAAGTTTTTTGCACACGCCCGCGGGGCAACGCTTGTCGTTAATATGCGCGATATATTCGTCCTTGAAATAGCGCAAGGTGGAAAGCACGGGGTTGGGGGCCGTCTGTCCTAGGCCGCAAAGCGCGTTATCCTTAATATAGCGGCAAAGCTCGGTAAGTCTGTCGATATCTTCCGGTTCGCCTTTTCCCGAAGTTATTTTTTCAAGTATTTCCAAAAGGCGTTTGGTACCTATACGGCAAGGGGTACACTTTCCGCACGATTCGTCAACCGTAAATTCGAGGAAGAATTTGGCTATATCCACCATACACGTATCTTCGTCCATAACGATAAGCCCGCCCGAACCCATCATGGAACCTATCGAAATAAGGTTGTCGTAATCTATAGGCGTATCGATAAGACTTGCGGGAATACAGCCGCCCGAAGGTCCGCCCGTCTGAGCGGCTTTGAACTTTTTGCCGCCCGGTATGCCTCCGCCTATCTCCTCGATAATCTCGCGGAGCGTGGTACCCATGGGCACCTCGACGAGTCCCGTATTTGTAATTTTTCCGCCCAGAGCGAATACTTTTGTGCCCTTGGACTTTTCCGTGCCCATGGACGCGAACCAGTCCGCTCCTTTGAGAATAATCTGAGGTATATTGGCGTAAGTCTCGACGTTGTTAAGCAGAGTCGGCTTGCCGAACAGACCCTTAACCGCAGGGAAAGGCGGTCTGGGACGCGGTTCGCCCCGGTTGCCCTCTATGGAGGTCATTAAAGCCGTTTCCTCACCGCAGACGAACGCGCCGGCTCCAAGCCTTATATCGATGTCGAACGCAAACCCCGAGCCCAGAATATCGTTACCTAAAAGGCCGTATTCGCGCGCCTGACCGATAGCCACGGAAAGACGCTGAACCGCTATGGGATATTCCGCCCTTACGTAAACGTAACCCTGGTTGGAACCTATCGCGTAACCCGCAATAATCATAGCCTCGATAACTGCATGCGGGTCGCCTTCGAGTACGGATCTGTCCATAAACGCGCCGGGATCGCCCTCGTCCGCGTTACAGCAAACGTATTTGACTATGTTCTGAGTATTTTTCGCAAACTGCCATTTCATGCCCGTGGGGAACCCTCCGCCGCCCCTGCCTCTCAGGCCGGACTGCGATACGGTATCTATAACCTGTTGCGGAGTCAGCTCGAAAAGACATTTGGCAAGAGCCTCGTAGCCGTCGTACGCTATGTACTCGTCGATATTTTCGGGATCGATATGTCCGCAGTTTCTGAGGGCGACGCGCTTCTGCTTCCTGTAAAAATCGGTATCGCCCAGTTTGGGAACCTCGTGACTTTCGTGCGCCTTGTCTTTATATAAAAGTCTGTGCACGAGTCTGCCGTTGACGAGATGTTCGCTCACGATTTCGGCAACGTCCTCGGGTTTGACCATGCTGTAAAAGGTTTCCTCGGGATAAACGATTACGATGGGACCCATGGCGCACAGGCCGAAGCACCCCGTAAGAACTACCTGTATTTCGTTTTCGAGGCCTGCCTTTTTGATTTCGTCCACGAAATTCTTGTAAATCTGTTTGGATTTGGAAGACGTACAGCCCGTACCGCCGCAGCACATGATATGTTTTTTGACGGGCGAATCTCCCATTCTGTCACGCGTGGCAAGAGTTACTTTGAGTGTTTCGCGAATATTTCTTAAATCCTCTAACGTTTTCATACCGACTCCTTAATTACCGTGTTTTGCAAGAATGGCAGGAACGTCGTCAGGCGTGATTTTACCGTACACTTCCTGCCCCACCGTGGCGACGGGCGCAAGGCCGCAGCAACCTATGCACCTGGTTGCGACAAGAGAATATTTACCGTCGGCCGTACATTCGGACTGCGAAATGCCAAGCTCCTTTTCAAAGCGCGCAAGCACCTCGCCCGAGCCCTTGACGTAACAAGCCGTACCGAGACAGACGCCTATCGGATATTTCCCCGCCGGATTGAGGTTGAACTGAGCGTAAAAAGTAGCTATGCCGAAAACTTTTTCAAGCGGAACGTTAAGTTCTTCGGCTACGATTTTCTGCACCTCTATGGGCAGATAACCGTAAATTTCCTGCGCTTTCTGCATGGCGGGCATAAGCGGACCGTCAAGCGTCTTTATCGCTTCCAGTTCGGCACGCAGCGCAGCCTCCTGCTCGGGCGTGCCGTTAAAAGTAACCGTGGTCAGTTTTGTTTTGGGCATAAATACCTCCTGTAAGATTGCCAAATTTTTAACAACCCATAAGAGATTATATCATAAAAAAGAGGGCAAGTAAAGCGAATTAAAATAATAATTCTGTTTAAACTAACAGTTAATATTAACTTAATCTATATCGTGCGCGCAAGCGGGTGCAATACGCATTCGTCCCGTATTAAAAACATTGACTGCGTCGCATATATTGTGATATATTGTTTAAGAGGTTAATTATGCAAAACAAAATGATTTTTAATTTCGAAATTACCGCGCTCGCCCGCAAAAAAACAAAAGGCAACCTTATAAATCTGCTGTTGCTTTCGCTTATGGTACTCGTGCTTTCGAATCTTATAGCCCTGCCTTTCGGCGGCGTGGAAAGAATACAAACTCTGACCGCGGGGCCGCGTGCGCTGTATTCCGTACTGTCCCTGATATGCAACCTGATTTTATTGCCCGCTTCAATAGGCGTACAGCACTATGCTCTAAGCGTTGCGCGCGACTCAAAACCCGAGGATTTTTTCGAGCCCGTAATAACAAATTACAGGGCCGGAACTTTTGTTAAAATCGTTAAAATCTATATTCTGCAAGCGGTTATCGTATTTCTGTTCACCCTGCTCCTGATAATTCCCGGCATAATCAAAGCCCTCGGCTACTCGCAGACGGCGTTTTTAATCAAAGACCGCCCCGAACTCGGCGCGTACGAAACGCTTAAAGAAAGCGAAAAGATTATGAAAGGCCACAGATGGCAGATATTCTGTCTGGGTATTTATTACGTATTTCTGAGCTGTTTGTCGGCCGTTTTGCTGTTTATACCTCTAATTTGGCTTGTTCCCCGCATGCAGGTGGCGTTTGGGGTATTTTACTGCGAGGCTCTTCGCGCCTATTGCAGCGAACCCGAGTCGCGGCAAGCTGACGCACTGCCCGGCGACGAAGCTACCCGTGAGCGACCCGGCCACGACGAGGACGGCAACGAATTCTGATTTACATGTTAAAAGCGGCCCAAGCCGCTTTTTTATTTAATACTAATTTAATAAACCGCATTTATAATTCCATATAGAAATATTTTGTTTAAAATGTTTACTTTTTTCGATAAATAGTTTACAATAATACGGAAAAAGGATTTTGACATTATGGATAACGTACTCAATTTTAAAGAACTTATCGAAAAATGCGAGTTTGAAAAATTGCAGGAGCAACTCGCCGCCGCCACGAAAATTTCTATAATAACCGTAGATTATACCGGCACACCGGTAACCGCTCACAGCAGATGCAGCGATTTTTGCAACGCGGTACGCAGCAATCCCGCTCTCCGCGCTTTATGCGAAAAGTGCGATTCACGCGGCGGATTGGAGGCGGCAAGGCTGCGCAGTCCGTACATATACCGCTGTCATATGGGACTTATAGATTTTGCCATACCCATAATTCAGAATAACTACTACGTAGGCGCCGTCATGTGCGGCCAGCTGCGTATGGACGGAGATTCCGCCCGCTCTTACGAGCGCGTCATTGCCGAGCGCAGCGACGAGGCCGGCGTGCCTTCGGGCGAATTTCTGTACAGCAAGCTGCCCTTTGTAACTCCCGAGGATTTAAACTCCACCGTGGAAATGATATCCTACGTATGCAATTACCGTTTTTCCAACGTTCTCACTAGCGAGCGTAGCGGTCAGTCTTCACGCAAACTGACCAAAAGTCAGATGGTGCTTCAACCCGCCGTCGAATACATAGACGCCAATTTCACCAAGGAAATAAAACTCAAAGATATGGCCGACCTTTGCGAAATAAGCCCCAGCTATTTCAGCAAACTGTTCAAAAAAGTAACGGACGAAAATCTCGTGGGATATGTAAACAGGCTCAGAGTCGAACGCGCCAAAGATCTGTTACGGCAGACAGGCAAAAGCGTAAACGCAGTAGCACTTGACGTGGGATTCGAGGATTGCGGTTACTTTATTAAAGTTTTTAAAAAAATTACAAATTTAACGCCCAGCGCCTACCGTTCGTCAAATTGATGGTAGTTTTTTACTCGTTTATGGGGTTTTTGCGCCAAATAATCCCATATATTTGCATTTTTACACCTTGAAAAACAATATTATATGTTATATAATATATGTATAGTTCCGTATTTCGGGACGCAAATTTCAAGCAATTCAATGTATAAGGAGATTTTTTATGAGAAAAGCTTTTATCTGCCCCACCAAATACGTTCAGGGCGAAAACGAACTTCTTAATTTAGGTTACTTCATCAGCTCTTACGGCAAATCCGCTCTGCTTATAGCGCACAAGGACGACGCCGAAAGGGTTAAGGCAAAACTCGACGCCACTCAAAAAAAATTCGGCGTTACAATCGTAGCCAGTCCTTTCAAAGGCGAATGTTCAAGAGGCGAAATAAAGAGATTACAGCAGGTCGGCAAAGATAATAAATGCGATTGCATTATAGGTCTCGGAGGCGGCAAGGCAATCGATACCGCCAAATGCGTTGCCGAAGGCGAAACTCCCCTCATCATAGTTCCCACGATAGCCGCAACCGACGCGCCCACTTCGCACTCCGCCGTAGTTTATACCGACGACGGCGCTTTCGACGACTACTTCTATTTCAAGAGAAGCCCCAGCGTGGTTCTTATCGATACCACGGTAATAGCAAACGCTCCCACCCGCTTCCTCGTATCCGGTATGGGCGACGCTCTGTCCACCTATTTCGAAACCAGGGCCACCAACGCTTCTTTCAGCAACGTAAACGCGGGCCTTCCCTGCGGTGCCAGAGACGCTTCTCAGCCCAACGGCCTCAAACCCGGCCTCTGCCCCACCGCGAAAGGCACTATGGCGGCCATGGCGCTTGCCGAACTGTGCTATCAGACTCTGCTTGCCGACGGCGCGAAGGCAAAAGCGGCATGCGACTGCAACAAGGTTACTCCCGCGCTTGAAAACATTATCGAAACCAATATTCTTCTGTCCGGTCTGGGCTTCGAGTCCGGCGGTCTTGCCGCGGCTCACGCCATTCACGACGGTCTTACCGTTCTGCCCGGCACGCATCACAGCTTCCACGGCGAAAAGGTTGCCTTCGGCACGATCTGCCAGTTGGTTCTCGAAAACGCTCCCAGCGAAGAGCTTTACGAAGTTATCGATTTCTGCCTCGAAGTGGGCCTGCCCGTATGCCTTAAAGATATCGGCGTAGATTCCATTTCCGACGACGAACTCATGGCCGTTGCCGAAAAAGCCTGCATACCCGAGGAATCCATACACGCCATGCCCTTCCCCATCACGGTAGAAGCGGTAGCCGCCGCTATCATCGCCGCAGATAAAATCGGTTACGAAGCCAAATACGGCTGCGACTGCGATTGCTGCCATTAATCGTAACGCGCGAAGGAGTCCGGCTTTATGAAAAAAATAATGAACACTCCCGAAACTTTCGTGTACGACATGTGCCACGGCATAGCTGCGGCGCATCCCGAACTCGAATTCGTGGAAAAATTCAAAATAGTTAAGAAAAAGGAAATCAATCCCGACAAAGTCAGCCTTATTTCGGGCGGCGGTTCGGGACACGAACCCGCACATGCGGGCTTCGTAGGCAAAGGCATGCTTGACGCCGCCGTTTGCGGCGACGTGTTCGCTTCCCCCTCGCAGGTTCAGATATACAACGCTCTCAACCTCACGGCAAGCAACAAAGGCACGCTTATGATTATCAAAAACTACTCGGGCGACTGCATGAACTTTAACGGAGCGGGTTCGGACGCCGTAGAGGATCTCGGCCTCAATATCGAAGCCGTTTTCGTAAACGACGACGTGGCCGTTCAGGGCAGCAGCTATACCAACGACGATTACGTAGTCGGGCGCAGAGGCGTCGCGGGTACGATGTTTGTTCATAAAATCGCGGGCGCACTGGCCGAACAAGGCAAGGATCTTAAAGAAGTAAAACGCGTAGCTCAGAAGACTATCGACAATCTCGCAAGTCTGGGATTCGCACTCTCTTCCTGCACGCCGCCTGCCAAGGGCACGCCCATATTCGATCTTGCCGAAGATAAAATCGAATTCGGCGTAGGCATTCACGGCGAGCCCGGCAAGAGCACGGACGACTTTATGTCCTCCGACGAGCTTGCCGCCAAAATAGTTCCGCTCGTATCGGACAACGCCGTTATCAAACTCAAAAAAGGCGACGAAATAGCCGTTATAATCAACGGTTTCGGGGCGACTCCGCTGAGCGAACTGTACATTTTCAACAACTCCGTTTCCAAAGAAATAGCCAAGCGCGGATACAAGGTTTACAAAACCTTAGTCGGAAACTATATGACTTCTCTCGACATGGAAGGCGCTTCCGTAACCTTCCTTAAACTCGACGACGAACTCAAATCCCTTCTCGACTATCCCGTTAACACCCCCGCCCTCGTATGGGGCGGCGTAGCGGACGAAAGCGCACAGGCGGCTCTCGAAGCGGTAAAGGCAATGGCTAAAGCAATAGGCTTTACGCCCGCAGCCGCAGCCGCGGCTCCCAAAGCCGTAAAAGCTGCCCAAAAAGCCAAAGAAGATGCTCCCGCCGTTTATGAAGTACAGGGCAAACCCGTCTTCGGGGAAACAATAAATACCGCCGCCTTTGTCGAGATAATAGACAAAATGGCCGACGTAATCATCGAAAACGAAGTGCCGTTCTGCGACGCAGACCAAATGGGCGACGGCGATTTCGGTATGAGTATCGCCAAAGGCTTCAAACAGCTTAAAGCAGATTGGGCAACCCGCAAAAAAGCAAACATCGGCGAATTCCTGCTCAGCTGCTCCGAAATAATCAAGGAATACTGCGGCGGCGCGTCCGGTCCTATATGGGGCTCGGCATTCCGCTATGCAGGCAAAGCCGCGGGCGACAAACAGGAAATCTGTCTTGCGGACTTGGCGGCCATAATGCAGGCGGCCAACACCGGCGTATACGAAACCGGCAAAAAGAGCTTCGGCAAGGGCGCCGTTGTAGGCGATAAAACGCTGGTTGACGCTCTTAAACCCTGCGCGGACGCGTTGGAAAAAGCGGCCAGAGACGGCAAGGATATGAAGACCGCGCTTAAAGCCGGCGCCAAAGCCGCCGTTGACGGAGCCGAATCCACCAAGAGCTTTAAAGCCGCCCTCGGAAGAGCGGGTACCGTAGGCGATAAATCCATCGGTTATCCCGACGCAGGCGCTTACGGCCTGGGCGTTATTTTCACCGAACTGGCGAACTTTATCTGCTCTAAATAATCCTCTTATCGGGAATCATTCCTAATAAGGGCGGCGGAAATATTCCGCCGCCCTTCGTTTATACCTATTAAAAAATGCAAAACAGTTGCATTAAAACGAATATTGAAGTATAATAATAAGGCACTTCGACAAACTCTCCGTTCGTCGGACGCGACTGTCGGGGATATCTTTTTCGCAGGTATGGTTAAGTGGTATAACATCAGCTTCCCAAGCTGAATTTGCGGGTTCGATTCCCGCTACCTGCTCCAAAAACGCGGGAGAACCTCTCCCGCGTTTTCAATTTACCTTTTTCTGAATACCTTTTTTATTGTGCCGGATTAAATGTGAAAGCGTTTTGCAAACTCTATCCTCAGCGTTTTTCGGCCGAACACTATGCTTGCCGCTATCGCTATAACGGCCACACAACCGCTTATAAGCGAATACAACAGGCTTAAATCCTCCACGTAGTTGACCAAAAGCACTATCAGCGACAACGAGGACGTGAATATCAGGGATATGCAGTATTTTCTGAAAAAGCGGCCTATGAAAATCATCATTGAATAAGTGCATATCGCCAGCAACGAGGCTATCGGCATAAAGTATATCAGCCACAGATTTAAAGCGTTGAAGTACCAGAACATCACAAAGCTGTAAAATATTATGTATATGAACGTCGAATCGAGTATTTTTTTGGTGTTATGTCTTCTGAACACGTTGTTAAGCACGGCAAGCCATATAAAGCTTGCGGCGTAAACCGTGTAAAACACAGGTCGGAAATCCAGAAAAACCAAGGAGAATATAGCCGTTATAATAGCGGCAACCGCCGTTATACCCCAGAATATATCCCTGACTATCAGGCTGCTTTCCTTTTCCTTTTTTATATTGTATTCGGCCTCGACGAAGTCGTCGCCCTCTTCTTTCCATACCGCCGCACTGCCGCAAATAGGACATTTAACGACGCTATCCGACAGATTAACGTTACATTTTTTACATTTCTTCATAATTATCACCTATATTGCTTTCTACCCTGACCTCGATTCCGTTTTCGCCGAACATTTCCGCCATGGCTTTTTCAAAGTAGCTTTCCTTGATTGACCTCGATACCGTGAGAACGGCCTTGTCGTTGTGGCTTATCATGCTTACGGCTATACCTCCGGTTTTACCGGCGTGCAAAGTAAACTCGTAACGGTCGATAAAGTTGTCGAGTTCCGCGGGGCATTGCTGGCGTCCGAGGTTGCTGAAACTCATGGTACTCATTCTGTCGCCCAGAAAGACTTTGGCAATATTAAGACCGATTTTTTTAAGTTCCATGGGAAGAATGCGCATTATGAACATTTTTTCGCTGTTGACGTTGGTATTAATGTTCGCCTGCAAACTCTTTTCGGTAAGCTGCCCGGCAAGCTGCGTTTTCACAAGTCCTACCAGTGAGTCGATATCGGCGTTTTCGACAACGGGCGGAACGGTTACGTTGGCGAAATACGCAAAATTACGCAGGGACTCCGACGGGAAAATTTTCCTGAGATTAACGGGAACCTGTATAACGGCATTGCGTTTCATGCGCTTGGTAAAAGCCCGACGCTCAAGTATGGTTTTGGCTATATACGCCGTAATCAGTTCGGTTACCGTAGCGTTGTGAGCGTGCGCGGCTTTCAGTACGTCGCCTGTATTCACGATGAAATGCGTTACTACATTACGTCCTTTTTTAAGCGGTTTGCCGTCGAAATGATACGAAGGGGCGTACTTGCGGCGCGCCTTTTTGCTCTTGTTGAAATAGCGGATAAAGCTGTCTTCCGTTTCGGTTTCGGACGGATAATCGTCACTGTTTTTACAGTTGACGTATTCGGTTATCCGGCCGTGTTTAAGCATATAGTATCGCGCAAGCAGGCTGTTCAGGAAAATCACGGCGCCGGTTCCGTCCGTTATGCTGTGGAACACTTCAACCGCCACCCTGTTTTTATAATAGAGTACTCTGAAAAGATAACCTTCCTTATTGAGTCTGAAATAATGCATGGGATATCTGGTATCCGTCTTTACCGACGGCAGTATGTATACGGGTTCGAAGTAATACCAGAAAAGGCCTTTTTTCAGAGTTACCATCATGGTAGGAAAGCGTACCACAAGATCTTCGAGTGCCTGTTGCAGAATTTTGGGATCTATTTCCTCGTTGACTACCGCCGATACGCGGAACACAGAAGAGCCTTTACCGCCTATTTCTGTGGGAAAGACCTTGGCGGCGTTATCGAGTTTATACCAGTCGTCCTTAGAAAGCTGTACGTTTTTTGCTTTTTTGGGTTTTATTCTTTCCTTTTTTACAACGGGTTTGTCGCCCAGAAGTTCGTCATAAGTCACGCCGAAAGTTTTTGTGAGATTCTGAATCTGCTCCATATCGGGGAAACAGCCTCCTACCTCCCACTTGCTTACGGCCTTGTCGCTTACCATCAGTTTTTCTGCAAGCTCGACCTGCGTCAGACCTGCGTCTTTACGGAGCTGGGCTATTTTTTTGCCTAAGGTTTTAGCGTCCATAAAAATCTCCTTTAAATGTCAACGCATTTATGATATAACATCGGGGCCGATTTGTAAACCTGCCGAAACTAGATTTAAGGTTTTTTTTGACTCTACCTCTTTTTTATCCGAAAATATCTCAATCTACTTAAAAAACCGACGGATTTCTCCGTCGGTTTTTCTGATGTCAGATTCTGTCCGTATATTCGCAGGCGGCCAGAGCGGATACCGCTCCGTCGGCCACCGCCGTTACAAGTTGCCGTACCGTTTTCGTACGGCAATCGCCGGCTGCAAAGACGCCTTCGATATTGGTTCTGCAGTCCTCTCCCGCTTTTATGTAGCCGTTTTCGTCCTTGTCTATGCCTTCGGTGATTGCGGTTTCCGGCACAACCCCTATCGCCACGAACACTCCGTCCAAAGCGATTTTAAAGTCGTCCGAATTTTTTACGCTTACTTCTATACCCGTAAGCACTCCGTCGTTTGCCAGAAGGGATTTGACGGTGGCGTTAAGCACCTGCTTTATACAAGGCTTGTCCGCAAGCCTGGAGACAAGCTCTTTTTCGGCCCTGTAAGCATCGCGGCGGTGAATAAGGTAAACCTCCGAACAGTAAGCCGACAAGTAAAGCGCGTCCTGCAAAGCCGTATTTCCGCCACCGACGACGGCGACTTTCTTGCCTTTGAAAAAAGCTCCGTCACATACCGCGCAATAGGATATTCCGCTGCCTATAAGTTCCTCTTCTCCGGGAAGCCCCAGAGGACGGTGTCCCGCGCCCAAAGCGATTATCACGCTCAAAGCCTCGTACTCTGCGCCGTCGGTTATCACTTTTTTGACCTTGCCTTTGAGATTGAGGCTTTTTATCTCGGCAGGCTCAACCTCTGCGCCCGCAGCAATAACCTGCTCGATAAGATTTTCCGCAAGCTCGTTACCGCTGGCCTGAACTACGGCGGGATAATTTTCAACCTTCGGCGAAAAGGTGATTTGTCCGCCGAAGGTATTTTTTTCTACAATAAGCACTTTTTTTCCGGCCCGTGCGCCGTACAGCGCCGCGGTCATACCGGCAAAACCCGCGCCTAAAACGATAATATCGTACATATTACTGCATTTCTACAAACTTCTTGATGTTGGAAGCGTTGGCGAATTTCTGATAACCGTCGCCCGCTACCGCTACCAGCGTGGGAGCCTGTCTTACGTCGAATTTTTTGACGAGATCCTCTCTTTCTTCCGCGTCGATTACCTCATACTCTATACCCGCTTTATCGAGTACGGCTTTGGCAAGTTTGCAGTTGGGACAGGTTTTGGTGGTGAACAGCATCAGCTTGACGCTTTCGGAAACCGTAACCGTTTCGGCCGAGCAGCAGCTTTCCATAACTCTTTCCTTTTTTACAAGGCGGGAGTTGACTATATCGTAAACTTTGCGCTCCTTGAATTCCTGTACCTTGCCGTCGTTCCAGTTCTGTACCGGACGGTAGTAACCCGTGATTCTGCTGTAAACCTCTGCGTCCTGACCGCACTTGGGACACTTGAAACTTTCGCCGCTTATATAGCCGTGCTCCTTGCATACGGAATATGTGGGCGACAGCGTGTAATAAGGCAGTTTATAGTTTTCGGCAATCTTCCTGACAAGCGACGCAGCAGCTTTCCAGTCGGGCAGTTTTTCGCCCAAAAAGGCGTGGAATACCGTACCCGAAGTGTAAAGGGTCTGCAATTCGTCCTGAATGTCGAGAGCTTCGAAAATATCCGCGGTATAGCCTACGGGCAGATGCGAGCTGTTGGTGTAGTAAGGCGTGGCGTTCTTATCCGGCGAAGCGGTAATAATGTCGGGATAGCGCTTTACGTCGTGCTTGGCAAGCCTGTAAGAAGTAGATTCGGCAGGCGTCGCTTCGAGGTTGTAAAGGTCGCCGTACATCTCCTGATAATCGCTGAGGCGTTCGCGCATGTGGTTTAATACCTCTTTGGTAAATTCCTGCGTTTCGGGATGAGTCATGTCTTTTCTCAGCCACTTTGCATTAAGGCCCGCTTCGTTCATGCCTACAAGACCTATGGTCGAGAAATGGTTGTCGAAAGTGCCAAGATACCTCTTTGTGTAAGGATACAGACCTTCCTGCATAAGTTTGGTTATGATAGTCCTCTTTACTTTCAAAGACCTGGCGGAAATGTCCATCATCCTGTCGAGACGCTTGTAAAAATCTTCCTTGTCCTTGGCCAGATATGCGATTCTGGGCATGTTTATGGTTACTACGCCTACCGAACCCGTGCTCTCGCCCGAGCCGAAAAAGCCGCCCGATTTCTTTCTGAGTTCCCTCAAATCCAGCCTTAAACGGCAGCACATGCTGCGTACGTCGCTGGGCTCCATGTCGCTGTTGATATAGTTGGAAAAATAGGGCGTGCCGTATTTTGCCGTCATTTCGAACAGCAGTTTGTTGTTTTCGGTTTCGGACCAGTCGAAATCGCGCGTGATGGAATAGGTGGGTATGGGATACTGGAAGCCCCTGCCGTTGGCGTCGCCCTCGATCATGACCTCGATAAAGGCCTTGTTTACCATGCGCATTTCTTCCACGCAGTCTTTGTATTTGAAATCCATTTCCTTGCCGCCTACTATCGCGGGCAGTTCGGCGAGGTCGTTGGGCACGGTCCAGTCAAGCGTTATATTGGTAAAGGGAGACTGAGTGCCCCATCTGCTGGGCGTGTTTACGCCGTAAATGAAAGACTGTATGCACTGTTTGACCTCTTTATAGCTTAAATTGTCAACCTTTACGAAGGGGGCGAGATAGGTGTCGAACGACGAAAATGCCTGAGCTCCGGCCCACTCGTTCTGCATAATGCCCAGAAAGTTTACCATCTGATTGCAAAGAGTGGACAAGTGCGAGGCGGGCGAAGAGGTAATCTTACCCTTTATTCCGCCGAGACCTTCCTGTATAAGCTGTTTCAGCGACCATCCCGCGCAGTACCCCGTAAGCATGGACAGATCGTGTATGTGAATATCCGCTTCCCTGTGAGCGTTTGCTATTTCCTCGTCGTAGACTTCGGAAAGCCAGTAATTAGCCGTAATTGCGCCGGAGTTGCTGAGTATAAGACCGCCTACCGAGTAAGTTACGGTGGAATTTTCCTTGACGCGCCAGTCGTTTATTTTTACGTAATTGTCCACTATCTCCTTGTAGTCGAGTATGGTGGACTTCATGTTTCTTATCTTTTCGCGCTGCTTGCGGTATAAAATGTATGCCTTAGCCACTTCGGCGTAGTCCGCCTGAATGAGAACGGATTCCACGCTGTCCTGTATATCCTCTACCTGTATCAGCGAGTTTTTGATTTTAGACTGAAAATCTGCCGTTACTTTTAACGCCAGCAGGTCGATAACGGTGTCGTGATACTCCGTTTCGGTGGCTTCGAAAGCCTTTTTGATTGCCTGACTTATCTTGGATATGTCAAACTCGGTTATTTTGCCGTCTCTTTTGATTACCTTGTACATAACTCTTCCTCCGTTGGCCTTTAATCTTGCCTTTTCATTGTATCACGGCATATATGCTTTGTCAAACAAAAAACCACTATATATTGTGGTCTTTGTAAAAAATTTATACTATATATTGTTGAACGGGTTTTCAGTCGATTCCGCGCAGAATTACCTCTTTTACGTGCTTTTTTACCCTTTCCGCCATAGCCTTCATGTCGTCGTCCGAGTATGCTCCCAGCCCGTCTTTGATAAGTCCTCCGCTGTCCTTGAACTTTTGCAGGCAATATCTTTTCGCTCCCGTTATCCACTTTGCCGCGGCTTCGACGTCGTCCGGCGTCATCAGTTCCCTGACTACCGTGGTCCTGAACTCGTAATCCACGCTGCCCGAAAGCAAAAGCTCTTTACTGCGACTTATTCTGCTAAGGTCGAGCCGTTCCACCCCCGCCGTCTCGGCGTACTTTTCGGGACGGTTTTTAATGTCCATTGCCACATAATCGACCGCGCCGCACGCGATAAGCTCTTCGAGTTTGTCGGGATAGGTGCCGTTGGTGTCTAACTTTACGCTGTAACCCGTTTCCTTGACTTGCAAAAGAAACTCCTTTATACCTTTCTGCATAAGGGGTTCGCCGCCGGTTACGCTGAGCCCTTCGAGTATGCCTTTGCGCTTTTTAAGATATGACAAAACCTCATCTTCGCTTATCGATTCAACCGATTCGGCATCCAGCACAAGTACGGCGTTATGACAGAAAGGACATCGGAAATTACAACCGGGCGTAAATATCAAGGCCGCCGTCTTTCCGGGATAGTCCAAAAGAGTAAGTTTTTGCAAACCGCTTATTTTCATGATTTTCCTTATACTGTTGTTAATATACTGTTAAAGTAATATTCAATATATATTAAAGGCCGCTTACGCGGCCCTTTTTAAAGCTGAATCGCGCCTTTGTGAAGCGTGGCCTCGCCGCCCTTTTTATTGGCATACTCGAACGCCTTGATGACGTCCCCTATCGTAAGATTGCGATAACCCTTTTCGTCTATTCTTGCCAGAAGCGCGCCGTAAAATGCGTCGCCCGCACCCGTAGTATCGACAGGTTCTACCGCTTCCGAGGGCGGAACTATATACTTTTTGCCGTCAAACCACAGCATACTGCCCTTGTTGCCCATGGTTACCGCAAGCAATCTGCCCGGCTTTACCAGGCTCTCGGCGCCCTTTTCGATGCTTTCGGCCCCCGTATAATCCAAAATTTCGTCATCGGAAAACTTTAAAATATCCGCCTTTTCTATAAATGGCTTATAGGCTTCTACGGCTTCCTCGACGCTGTCGTAAAGATCCATTCTGAAATTGGCGTCTATACTGAGCAGATATTTGCCGTCCTTGACTTTTTTGATGATTTTGGAAGCAAACCTACGTCCTTCTTTCTCGCTGAACATCAGCGAACCGAGATGTACTATTTCCAGGCCTTCGTACTCCGAAAGATCGATGGCGTCGGCGTCCAGATTGTAGTCTGCCGTTCCCTTTCTGAAAAAGGTAAAATCCCTCTCCCCTTTTTCCGATACCGACACGAAGGCAAGCGTGGTGTTGCGCTCGCGGTCAAGCCCTATGCGCACGTCGCCTATCGGGGTGTTTTGAGCTATGGATTTAAGTTCCCTCCCGATTACGTCGTCGCCTACGTTTCCGATAAAGGCTGTTTTCGCACCGCTTTTTGCGGCATTGAAAGCTACGTTGAACGGAGCTCCGCCGCAGAACATGCGGTATACGGTGTTTCCGTTTTCCTTTTCGCCAATCATATCGGCCAATATCTCACCTATGCTTAATATCATACTCGCCTCCATTGGCTATCATAATAAACTAATTTTGTTTTGTCAAGCATTGACAAAATAAATTGTCTATTTTATAATATTTTAAGAGCCTTTTCAAGAGGTTTTTTATCAGTTTTCAAGAGGTTTCAGATTATGAAAAATATGTCGGATTTCGTAAATAAACCCTTGTTTTTCGAACGTAACAGGGTGTTCAGAGTATACCTGGGAGGTCTGCCCTACGCCGAGATTTTCGGCACGGACAAACCCGAAGACAATATGTTCCCCGAGGAATGGGTTGCAAGTAAAGTCAAGGCGATAAACCCCAAGTATTTCGGCCCGCGCGACGGCGTATCGGTAATAAAGGGAACGGACGTCTTTTTTGACGATTTACTGGCCGCTTACCCCGACGAACTGCTCGGCAACCGCAAGTACGATTGTCTTGTAAAATTTCTGGACAGCGCGATAAGACTGCCCGTACAGGTACATCCCACAAAGGAATTTTCGCGCAAGCACTTCAACTCGGATTACGGCAAGACGGAAGCATGGCTGGTTGTAGCCACCCGCCCCGGTGCCGAAATATATTTCGGATTTAAGGAAAAAATTACCAAAGAGCAGCTTTCCGAATACGAAGAACGCAGCGAAACCGAAAAAAATATTATGGCCTCGGTCCTTGCTTCCGTACCCGCAAAAGTCGGAGATATGTACATAATCAACGCAGGACTCATACACGCCATAGGCGCGGGTTGCACGATTATAGAAGTACAGGAACCTACCGACTTCACCATTCAGCCCGAAAGATGGTGCGGCGATTACCATATCAGCTATGAAGAGGAATACATCGGGCTTGACAAGTCTACCGCGCTCGACTGCTTCGATTACTCGCTTTTCGGTGAAAAAGCAATACAATCGGCAAAAATCTCGCCAAAAACCGTTATCGAAAAAGACGGCTACAAAAAAGAGACCCTTATCACTTACGAAGATACTCCCTGCTTTGCCGAAAACAGGCACACGCTTACGGGAGGCAGTTTCGTTATGGATTTTGCCCCGGCGGTTTATATCGTGCTTGAAGGCGACGCCGTAATTAAGGGCGAAGACTACGAAAAACGGATAAAGCGCGGCGATTATTTCTATCTGCCCTATATAGCCGAAAACAAATTCGAAGTAAGCGGAAACGCGGTACTTATCGAATGCCTGCCCAGTAAACAGAACTGATGTTTTACTTTAAATAAAAAGCCGTCCGAACGGACGGCTTTTTATGTTGTTTCAATTTGTTTGCGCTTACTTTGCGGGTACGCTTACGGTTACTTTTTTACCGGGATACTCGAAATTGAATACAAGTTTATCCGCTTCGCCCCTGTCGCCGTACCATTTTATGATTTCGCTGTCGTTCCAAAGCTGGCTTTCAACCTTATGATAAGCGTAAATATATTCGTTATACATCTCTACCATAGTAATATTGTCCTTTTTGGTACTGAGACATACGTTGCTGATTTTCATCTTATGAACTACGGACCAGTCTACTTTGAGGTCCTCGCCGAACCCGTTTACGTAACTTACGTTTTCGTCAAGCGTAAGCGGGCGGTAACCCTTTATCTCGTCGCCGTCGAGAATGATGTCGTACATTACGTAATTAACAACGTTGGTGCCTAGTATGTTTTTGGTACGTGCGTCGGCAACGGAATCCTTTATTGCCTCAACGTCTGCGTATCTTGCAGTTACCGCGAGAGCCAGGTTCTGAACGTCGGCCTCGGAACGGCAGAACGATTCAACGAAATAACGGTATCCGTATTCCTTTTCCGCGGGAATAGCCGCCACCGCAGTGCCGTCGACTTTGATTTGCGAAAGCACTCCGCCGTCATACCAGAATTCGTAACTTACGGGAGCGGCGTACTCGTCGGTATAAAAACCTTCATCGTTCTTCTTTTGTTCGGAAAATTTAACGCTGACGTATTCGGCGGCTCCGTCCTTGACGAAGCTGTACTCGAAGCCGGGTTTATACCAGTTTTTGTCATCAGGAAAAGCCTTGTTCCCGTCGTCGTAATTACTCATGATTTCGAGATAGACTTCGGCCGAGTACTTGTATGTTTCCAGTGCCTGCAGTTTTGCGTAAACTTCGGAATATTTCGCAGAGGTTTTGGTTATGTTTTCGTCAAGCGTCGCAAAGTGTTCGTCCGACGTTTCCGTACAGCCTGCCAACACTGCAACGGCCAATATACATAAAACCGTTATCGCAATAATCTTGTTTTTCATTACAGTTCTCCCCCTTTGTCGTACTCGTCAATGGCCCGTCCTTCGGCATCGGCTATCTTCTCTTCCTCGGTAACGAACGCGGTTTCCGCGGAAGCGGCTTCGTTTTCGGTACCGAAATGTTCGCCGTCGGCTGAAATGGTATGTTCCGTTTCCCTCCTAACGGCAAGTCTGGCGTTGATTTCGGCCATTTTCGAGCCTGAAAGCTTATAGAACAGGAAAGGTATTATACACACAAGGTTGGTAACCGCGGGTATAACGGTAAACATCATGAACAAACCGTCAAGCGTTACCGAAAGCTGCCACGGGCTGTGATCGTTTACAGCACTGGTCAGAGGTGTGGCGAACAGGAAAGAAGCAAGCAGGAATGCGAGGAAATAATCCTTGAACGCGCTGGATATCTTACTGCGAAGCGATACGATGGCAAAAGCTATGCCTTCCTGACGTTTACCCGTCTTATCCTCCCAGTAATCCAGAGTGTCGATAACCATGAGGTGGGGCGCCACGTTAATGATACCTACCGGCATCATTGCAAAGAACATAACCAGCGCGGTTACTATCCACGGCACTCCGTAGCCTATAAAGAATACCAAAACCAGCATTACAGAGTGTACTATCGTGGATAATATAAACAACTTTTTGGCGTCCATGCGTTTTTTGAGATAAGGCGCAAGCATCATGCCTATCATGGACGCTATAGCTCCCGGCAGCGCAAAAGCTATGTTAAGCGAACCGTTTCCGTATATATAAGTAACCATATATATCTGCATCGCGGAAACCAGGTTTCGGAAGAACGTCAAAAGCAAGCCTAATATTAATACCAGGAACTGTTTGTTCTTGAACAAATATTTGAAGCCGTCAAGAATATGCACGTTTTCTTCGGTGGGCTTAATCCTTTCCTTTACGTTTAGGCCGCCGAGTATCATAAATATCGGAGCCAGAATGCCAATTACCAGTCCCATCATGAGGAAAGTGGTCTTCATAGGCATAAACATAATAAACAAAGCGTAAAGCACCAATCCGGACTGCTCGCCTATCGAGCCGACTATTCTGCTTACGGATATTATTTTTGCCCTTTCCTCGGAATTTGGCGAAGCGACTGCGGGAAGTCCGTCGAGAGGAACGCCTACCAAAGTACTGATAAAATCGTAAAGCAGATAGGAAATATACATAAACGCGACTTTCTGTCCCGAAGTCAATATTCCGCCTACGGGCAGAAACATCGCTATGATTATCAGTCCGAAAGGCACCGCGCCGTATATAAGATAAGGCCTCATTTTGCCCATCTTATTTTTGGTTTTGTCTATGATAACGCCCATTATCGGGTCGTTGATGCCGTCCCAAATCTTAGCGATAAGGAACATGGTTCCCACTTTAATCGGGTCGATACCGAGTACGGAAGTGTAGAAAATCAAAAGATAACCGCCCACCAGGCCCGAAATCGCCGCCGTAGCGAATCTGGCCATCGAGAACGTTATGTAATCTTTCGGTTTGAGGTACTTCCTCTCGACAATTCCGACTTCGGCGTTGGTTGCTAATGCTTCTGTCATAATTATCTCCTTTTTAAATTATTTGATTTATGCCTTACAATGATGACTGTTTATCGGCCTTTCAGCCGAGCTCTTTCCTGAAAAAGTCTCCTTCTGGATATTTAAGCACGAACGCGCCCGTAGAACTCCACGCCTGCAGCAACGAGCCGTCGGGATGAACGGGGCTGAAAAACTCGACGGGAGTGTAATTGCCTTTACTCAGGTTGTAGGTAAACCACCTGGTAAGAGGATATTCGTAATCCATGCCGTACATCAGTTTGGCATAAGCGTACATGCCCGAAAGGTAGGGCCAGTCGCCGCCGTTGTGATAGTAGTAAGGAAGAGTGGACTTCTGTACGGTGTCGGCAATGTTTTTATAGAACGGATAAACGCTGAGCACGCCGAAATCGCCCGCCTGTTGCTTGGTGTTGTTACGGCTTTCGAGCATTTTTTCCATATTTGCGAGCATGCGCACGGCTCTGTCGCCGTCGGTAAGCCCGAACAAGGGAATCACCACGGTATCTATCGAAAGATTGTCCTCGGTAAAACCGTCCTTTTTATAATTGACGAAATAGCCTTTTTCCTCATCCCACAGAACGTCGTTGATAGCGGCCTTGACTTTTTCGTATTGCCTCATATATTCGCGGGAAAGCCCGTCGTCGCGTTTTTCGTACAGCTTTCCGAGCGCGTAAAGAGCGCGGGCGTAAAGGCCTTCGTCGTAAGTTACGTATCCGTTGCGGAAGACGTTGTCGCACCAGTCGCGGCGGTTATACGCACCTCCTTTGACGAGAAGTCCGCTGTCGTCCGTCTCTTTTTTCAGCCTGTCTATTACCTGCTTTGCGGATTCGAGCACGCTTCTGCCCCCTACCTTTTGGTCGAGAATTGCCGCGTCGCCCGTGTGCGCCACGTAATCGTACAGCATTATGGCGTAAAAACTAGGAGAATCGTAATGATTGCCCCAGTAGTTTTTAAAATTGAACTTTACGGCTGAAGGACACTCGCCCGTCTTTTTGTTTATGCCTTTGCAAAGCGTTATTATCTGATTGCGCACCAAATCGGGCCTTACCGGCAGAACGGACAGCACCGTCCAGTACGAGTCGCGGTAATAAGTCCTTGCGGGGAACTGATAAACTATGCCCGCCAGGAAACCTTTGAAATCGCCAAGTTCCTTATAATTCGACAACGAGCAGTTGATAAGCGAGGCATAATAGCTCTTGTGAAAATCGTCAAGCCCTTCGGGATAAGGGAAAGAATGTATGTAGTCGCGCGCGTCCTTGTAAGCCTCGTCGAATTCCTTTAAGGCCTTGACAACGTCGCAAAACGTAAAATCGTCGCGAGTACCCGCGCTCATTACGTAGCGGAATTTTTTTATCATTCCCGCTTCCACCGTACCGCCGAGCCTGAACTGATTGTAAAAATTACGCTCCTTTTCAAGCACTTCCGCGCCCTCGCTGACGGCAAAGTCAAGATAAAAATCGCCCATTACGTCGTTGTGAATATAACCTATTCCGTCCTGAAACTCGAGGCCGGGTTTTTTGCCCGCTATCACGCCTTTCAGTATTTTGCCTATATTGCCCGCGCTTAACCTGTTTGATAAAAGCTGTTCGAGATAAGACGAATAGTTTATGCCGAAATTTATTACGTTTTCGAACTCGATATGCTCTTTGGCCACTACTTCGATCTGGCAGTACACCGCGTTTTTCGTGCCGTCCAGAAACTGCGTGATCATAATGTCGGCCTGCGGCAGACAGATTGTTGTGCGCTGCCTGCGGCCTATCATCTCGACCTTTTTCTGTACGTCCCACGTTACGGGCTCGCCGTTTATTCCGAACATCGAATAGTAAGCCGAAAACACGGAAAATTTGTTCATGACCGCGTATTTGGACACGCCGCCCCGTCCGTCGAACTGCACGGAAATCCTGTTGTTTCCCGCGTCGTAAGCAACCTTTTCAAAATAAGGCCTGTTTACTATTATTTTTCCGTCCTTAAAAATGGTTTCTGCGTCTTTCATGCCTTTATTTTACTTCCTTTGCCGAAGAAACGGCTTCCTCGGCCTTGCGTTTTTCGAGTTCGGCGATATATCTTTCCTCGTCGATAGGCAGAGTAACTTCTTCGCCCGTCCAGCCCGACAGATGTATGGCGTTGCTGAAAGTCAGCCCCGTTATGCCGTCTACGCCGGGAGCGATCAGCTTGCTTTCCTTTCCGAGAAGCACGCCGGAGTAATTTCTCACTATCCTGAAATGCTGCCCGGGGAAGGCGTTTTCTCGGATAACTTCTATTAAAGACTTCTTATATACGATTTTCTTATTTTTGGGTTTGGACATAAAGCCCTTGTTTACCGCGCTGAATTCGGGCTCTTTCACTTCGTTTTTCACAAAGGTAAGTTTGCGGCCTTCGATTATTATTTTGCCGCCCGTTCCCGTTATTTCAAGCCTGTTGGTGCCCGGAGCGTCGTGCGTAGAGGTTATGAATACGCCGCTGGCGCCGTTTTTGAATTCGCAGTACGCGGTCACGTCGTTTTCCACGTTGATTGCCCTGCCCACCGTTTTGGTGTATGCCTTTACCTTGACGGGAAGCCCCGCAAGCCATGTGAACAGATCGAGCTGATGAGGACACTGATTGATAAGTACGCCGCCGCCTTCGCCGGCCCACGTGCCGCGCCAGCCGCCCTGATTGTAATACGCCTGAGGACGGTACCAGTTGGTTATTATCCATACTATACGGGTAAGCTCTCCCAGCTCGCCGCTTTCTATAATCTGCTTGGCTTTTACATACAGCTTGTTCGTGCGCTGATTGTACATTATCCCGAACAGCTGTCCCTTCTTTTCGGAGGCGTATTCGTTGAGCTCTCTTATTGCTTTCGTGTAAACGCCCGCGGGTTTGTCTATCAGCACGTTCAGCCCTTTTAACAGCGCGTATTCGGCTATTTCGGCATGCTGATAATGCGGCGTTACCACCATTATGACGTCTGCAACCTTGTCGTCCACCATCTTTTTGTAATCGTCGTAAACGGCTACTTTGCCCTTTAAGGCGTCCTGCGCCCATTTGCGCCTTTCTTCCCTGACGTCGCACACGGCCGTAAGAACGGCGTTTTTATCGGTGTTCATCATAAACCGACGGGCATACATGCTGCCCTGCTTTCCTATACCTACTATGGCATACTTGACTTTTCCCATATCTTCCTCCTATTCGGTTACTTGGGCTATGATTTTCTTTAACCCTTCATACTGCCAGACAAATACCTGCTCCCTGCTTACTTTGCCGAACAGACTTATTCCGTAAGCTTTGTCGATTCTTCTGAATACTTTATGGAAGTTTTTGACGGGCGGGATAAGCGCCGTTATCGGACAAAGCACGTTGAATGCGTTTTTGAGCGCCGCATACTTGCCGGTATGAGGTTCGAGAGTGAAAAATCCTTCGTAGCCCCTGTTGTTTATAAGATCGTCAATCATTTCCCTGTATCCGCCCTCGCCCGTGCCTACGGGTACTTCGACTTTTTCGGGAGAACAGTCTTTGATATGATAATATACGCAGTAATCTTTAAGTTCGCCGTAAGCCTTGCGCGCGTCGGCCGAACACTGAATGAAATTGCTTGCGTCAAAGGCGAGTTTGAATTGCTCGTCGCCCAGCGCGTCGTAAATCTGACGGCATCTGGAAGGAATATCGCCGTAAATCTTCTTTTCGTTTTCGTGTATGAGTATTACGTCGTGTCCCGCGACCACGTCTTTAAACCCTTGAAGTTTTTTGATTACTTTGGGGAAATATTCGTCGTAATTGCCGTCGGGATTCACTATAAAACTGAATATCCTTATGTATTTGCAATCCATGATTTCGCAGATTTTAACAAGCTCGGCAAGCTGTTTGAGCTGGCGCGCGTATCCCTCCTCGTCGTCCAGGGCGATTTTACCTATGGGCGAACCTATCGAGGAAAACTTCGCTCCGTACCTGTCCAGCTCGGGCTTGATATCCCTTTCGAATTCCTCGGCGGTGTACGAAGAAATATTACGTCCGTTCACGTTCCTCGGACAGATATAGCTTTCGCCCAGTTTTTTCATAAGTTCGAGCTGTATCTTCAAGTCCGTACTGACCTCGTCGTAAAACCCCGATATTTTAATTTTTGCGCTCATTTTTGTTGCCCTCCTCTTTCTTCCTTGCACTTTTTTGCCAGCAAGTCGGCGTATTCCTCGTCGGAAAAAGGCAGAGATATTTCGCGTCCCGTCCATTCCGACATATACATCGCGTTTATTATTTCAAGAGCGTTCAGCCCTTCCTCTCCCCGCGCCGTCAGCAAGCCGACGTCGTTGCGGCAGGCGGCCTCGGTAAAACTTTGCAGCACGTTACGCTGTTGCCCGAACAGAGCGTCCTTAACCGCGCGTATTCCGTAAAATCTGCGCCGCCTTTTATAACCCGTCCGCCCGTAACCCTTTTCGGTGCGTGCGTTGACCTCGGGTTCGGAAAGCCTCAGCAAATCGTATTTCATTGCGCCGCCCGTTATCACTATGCGTCCCTTGTCGCCGGCAATTTCCAGCCTGTTGGTCCCCGGAAGCTCATGCGTGGAGGCCGTGAACACCAAATCGAAACCGTCATAACTTACCAAAGCCGTAACGTCGTTTTCGGTGGTGATGTTTCTGCCTTTGGTCTTGCACTTCGCATATACTTTTTCGGGCCGCCCGAGAAGCCAGCACAATATATCCAGCTGATGCACGCACTGATTTATCAGCGTGCCTCCGCCCTCGCCGTTCCAGCTGGCGCGCCAGCCGCCCTGATTATAATACGCCTGCGAACGGTACCAGTGAGTCACGGTAAAGTTCACTCGCTGTATTTTGCCTATTTCACCGCCCTCGATGAGCCTTTTGGCTTTTATGTACATCGGGTTGGTGCGCTGATTGTACATTATCCCGAACAGAGCTTTGCTTTTACGGGAGTCGGCCACAAGTTTTCTGCCCTCTTTCACGGTTACGGTAAGCGGCTTCTCCACAAGAGTGTGTATGCCCTTTTCCAGAAAATACGAGGCTATTTCGGCATGTTTATAGTGTTCGGTTGCGATTATCACGCAATCGGGCTTTTTCGCGGCAACTTCCCTGTAATCGGCCGTGCAAAACACCTTTTTCCCCGCAAAATATCGGGTTTTCTCGCAGTCGGTATCGCATACGGCTATAAGTTTCGCGCCCTTTACCCGCCCTTTAAGCAGGTTCAAGGCGTGCCTTTTTCCCATGCGCCCGACTCCGACTACTGCCCAGGTTATCATAATTTTTCGTATGCCTCTCTGGCCGTTACCGGCTCATTAGTGGTAATGTTGTCGGGCCCGAAAGCAAGCAGCCTTGCCTGTTCGGCCGCGTCGTCTACCGTATATACGGACAAACCGAGCCCCGCTTCCTTCGCCGCCTTCATGAATTCGTCGGTGGCGTATTTCTTGTGAATGTTTATTCCTCTGAAACGGGGATTGCCCGTTGCATCGATTATTTTTTTAATTTCGGCGGCGTTTTCGGGCGTAATGCCTATATCCTTGAAGTTAAAGGTATTGAGCCATACCTCGCCCGCGTCCACGATTTTGCTGTCTTCCAGCGTTACCGCACCCGTAAAATATATATTGTCCTGCGCGCCTACTTCCTTTGCAAGCGCGATCACGTCGGCGGTAATGCCCTTTTTCTTGACGTCGCAGTTAACTTTAAGTCCCGCCATTTTCACGATTTCCAACGCCTCTTTAAGCGTAATTTTGTTCTTTATCGAAAACAACGCGGGCAGATGAGACAGGTAAAGCACGCCGTTTCTTTTCCAGATATCTATTTCCAGCGCGTCGGCGCGATATTTGTCGATATTGTCGAAATACCTGCGCGTATTTCTTCCCGTGCCCAAGGCACCTCCGTGTGCAGTAATCATTTCAGACCTCCGTATAATATGGACTTGTCAGAGCAAGTTCGGTATTCTCTCCGTTTATTCTGCCGCTGACTTTGATATAAAAATATCCCTTATCTGTCTTGCCCGAATAATACAGTTCGCTACCGTCCGCCTTAATATCGAGCGCACTGCCCGTAACGGTGATTGCGTTTATCTCGACGTCGTACTCTTTTGCATAATCCGGGTTTAAAACCGCTTTCACGCTAAGTTCAACCTCGTTTTCGGTTATAACTTCGCTAAGTTCGTATTTTCTGCCGCCCGCAGTGAGCGATATTTCAAGTTCAACTCCCGACGAAATATACGTGCGCCCCGCCTTTACCGCTTCCACCATCTTACGGGCGGTCAGCTCGCCTTCCGCTCCGAGATATGTTGCCGAGTACGGAGGGCACCCCTCGTCGGGACAGTGCCAGTCGTATCCGTATACCGCCGCTATGCGCTCGCCGGCGTCCAGCCGTTCTTTCCAGAGCGTTTCGGCCTGTCTGTTGGCCGCGTCCCTGTTCTGGTTAAAATGACTCCACACCTCGATACCCGAAAGTCTGCCGTAGTCAAGAGCGTCAAAATCGTTGTGGCAGCCGCAGCATATCGCCCCCCCTATGCGAGTGGGATGACACAGCACTACCGCGTCGCCGGCAGCTTTGGCCCGCTCAATCATAGCGTTGACGTTATCGGGATTAACCTCGCGCCAGTCTACGGGACTTTTGCCGCCCAGCACAGTGATATGCCCGTAGAAAGTAGTCCATTCCATACCTTCCGTTACTGTTATGCCCGCTTTGTCCCCCGCCGCTTTTATGCGCGGATAGGCAAACCTGGTGTTGTGGTCCGTAGTTGCAATGCCCGCATAGCCGCGCTTGACCGCGTTGGCGACAAGCTCCTCTGGCGTCATTATCCCGTCGCTCCACAAGGTATGGGTGTGAAGTTCGCACTTATAATATTTCATCGCTGCCCTCCACAATAACTCTTACCGTTACCTTTCCCGTTATTATACAGTTCATGCTTAACGTGATTTTCCATTTCCCGCTTGTTACGGGAGCGGGACGGAAACCGTAAGCGCTCTCCCGTTCGTTAATGAAATGCTCCTGCACGGGCGCGTGGCGGTGAGCCGTACCCAACCAACCGTCGGGGCTGTCCACCGACAGCGAAATGTGGTTTTTAAGAGGCAGAAAGTATTTTAAGTCCTTCTCCTCGAACGGCGCGTACCAGGCGTCTTTTTTCAGAACTTCGCGCACAATTGCGAGGCTGGCCGTTTCGTCGTCGAAATCTTTTGGCGAATAAGCGATTTTTATGCGGATTTCTTTAAGCCCTTCGGGCACGTCGAACGGTATCTCTTTGTGCGTGTGGTTGTCGGCGTTGAAATATTCCTTTGTAAAGTCTGCCAGTACCTTTTTCATACTTTCCTTTACTTTATATCGGGTATTTCTTCCGCGGTTACCAAACGTCCGCCCTCTTTTCTTGAAAGCTCTGCCGCCGTTACTATGCGGTGGCTTTCGACCGTGTCGCTTATCCAGGTGTACTGAATATCGGGATCGCTTTTGTTTTCGAGCATTGCCACCGCCGCTTTCATCAGCCCCTGATCGCCGCCGTAATGGCCGCGCACGACGGGTATAAGATTAACCCTTATACGTCGCTTCCTGCCGTCGAAGGGTATGAATTCGAGTATGCTGTGACTGTCGTCCGCTATAAGTTCGCCCTTAGTTCCGCGGATTTCGGTATGACGGTGATTTTTCTCGTTGAACGCGGTTACCGTCATCGTGCATTTCACGCCGTTTTCAAACTCGATATTTACAGTCTGATTGTCCACTACGTCGTTGTCGCAACGGTATACGCAACGGCCGAACAGCTTGCCTTTTTCGCCCTCGACAAGGGATTTTGCTATATCGGCCCGGGATTTGGACTGACAGAACGCATAAGTGCCCCACGGGAATTTCTTTTTGCGCAGAATACCCTTTCTGCGGCCTATGTACTGATAAAAAGCGTCGTACATACAGGTGTCGTGATATTTACAGTCCTTGCAGGCCGCCGCGCTGCCTTCGGGAGCGTTTTCGGCCTTGAAGTACCTGAGATCGCCGTACGAGTTGAGTTTTTTGAACTTGCTGCCCGTATACCAGTGCAGTATGTCCATATCGTGACAGCATTTTGCAAGAAGCATGGGCGAGGTTTCCTCCTCTCTGCGCCAGTTGCCTCTCACATAGCTGTGAGCAAAATGCCAGTAGCTTATGTTTTCGTCGTGTTTTATGGTAATTATGTCGCCGAGCACTCCGCTGTCAATCATCTCTTTTACCCTGCGATAGTAAGGGGCATACCTCAGAACGTGGCAGACAAGCACTTTCAATCCCTTTTCGCGGGCGGTGCGCTCAATTTCGAGGCACTCGCCGATAAAAGGACTTACGGGTTTTTCCATAATGATGTTATACCCGAGTTCGAGCGCCTTCATAGCGTGACCGTAATGGTCCCTGTCCTGAGTAGCTATAATGATGGCGTCGGCTACTTTGCCCTGCGCGAAAAACTCCTCGTCGCTTGTGAAGCAGCCGCTGTCGGGCACGTTCCACGCAGTTTTGACCTTGTCTATTTTGTTTTGGAATTTGTCGCAGACGCTGACTATGGCAATGTTCTTCATTTTGGCGAGATGCCCGCCGTAATTTTTGCCTCTGCTGCCTAGTCCTAATACCGCTACTTTAATCATAATTCACCTATAACAACGTTTTAAGTTTTAAAAATCGTATTTAAACTCCCGAATATGCGCTGAAACCGCCGTCTATCGGTACTACTATGCCGGTTACGAAACCGCTCTTCTCGTCGTCGGTGAGCCATAAGAGAGTGCCGAGAAGTTCCTCGGGCTTGCCGAAACGGCCCATGGGCGTGCCGCGCAGGATTTTTTCGCTTCGGGCGGTAAGCGTACCGTCCTCGTTATAAAGAAGGTTATAGTTCTGATGCGTTACGAAAAAGCCGGGGGCTATGGCGTTTACCCTTATGCCGGCGGGCGCGAAATGCACGGCAAGCCACTGCGTGAAGTTGGAAACCGCGGCTTTTGCTCCGCTGTATGCGGGTATCCTGGTAAGGGGACGGAAAGCGTTCATCGAACTGATATTGATTATGTTGCCCCCTCTGTCCACCATATCGGCTACGAAAACCTGAGTGGTAAGGAAGGTCGCCAGAAAATTGAGCTTGAATACGAAATCCACCGCGCCGCCGTCAAGGTCGAAGAAGCTTTTAACGTCGGGATTTTCCATATCGGCTTTATCGAAAACGTCGTGGCTCGTATTGCCCTTGGGGTTGTTTCCGCCCGCGCCGTTGATAAGCAGATCGCAAGGACCCAGGTCCTTCAATATGCTTAAACGCACGTTTTCCATATCGGCTTTTTCAAGGCAGTTGGCCTTGTACGCTTTGGCCTCGCCGCCCTCTTTGACTATCTCGTCGGCCACCTTTTCGGCCGCTTCCTTATTAAGGTCGAGAAGAGCCACCTTGTATCCTTCCTTTGCGTATGCCTTTGCTATCGTACTGCACAGTACGCCGCCGGCTCCCGTGATTACAGCTACTTTTTTCATTTATTTACCCTCCTTGCTTTGCTTTTCGATTGCTTCTATCAACCCCCACAGATACATGGCGCCCAGCGCGCGGTCATACAAGCCATAACCGGCCTTGCCCTCTTCGCCCCATATCATTCGGCCGTGGTCGGGCCTTATATAGCCGTCGAATCCCGTTTCTTTCAGGGCTTTTATTATTTCGTACATATCGAGACTGCCGCACGCGGAAATGTGTCCGCTTTCCTCAAAGCATTTTTCGCCGGTTATTTTAATGTTTCTGAGATGAACGAAGGGCATGCGTCCCGCGCAGGCCTTGATTATATCCACAAGATCGTTGGACGTGCTTACTCCCAAAGAACCGGTACACAGCGTGATGCCGTTGGACGGACTGTCCACTATGTCGAGAAAACGTTTTAAATTTTTCTTGTCGGTGATAATTCTGGGCAGGCCGAAAATTCCCCACGGCGGATCGTCGGGATGAATTGCCATTTTGATGCCTGCTTCCTCGGCAACGGGTATTACGGCTTTAAGGAACACGGCGAGGTTTTCCCACAGTTTTTCCTCGTCGATACCGCTGTACTTGTTGAGAAGCTCTTTCAGCCCCGCCTTGGTGTAACTGCTGTCCCAACCGGGAAGGTCGAGGTCGCTGGTCAGCGGATTCATTGCAAGAACGGTTTTATGATCGTACGCAAGCGCGTTGCTTCCGTCGGCGTTTTCCTTTTTAAGCTCGCTTCTGAGCCAGTCGAACACGGGCATGAAGTTGTAACATATGCATTTTACGCCCGCCTCGCCGAGTCTTCTGACGTTTTCTTTATAATTTTCGATATATCTCGCCGCGTCGCCGCTTCCGAGTTTGATGTCCTCGTGAACGGGTACGCTTTCGATTACCTCGAACGAAAGCCCTTCGCTCTCCGCCGCCGTTTTGAGCGCGTTTATGCTTTCCCTGCTCCATACTTCGCCCACAGGCGTGTCGTATACCGCGGTTACCACGCCGCTCATGCAAGGTATCTGTCTTATGTATTTAAGGCTTATCTTATCGTCAAGACCGTACCATCTGAAAGTCATTTTCATAATTATGTCCTCCTATATCAGTTTCTTTGCGTTACCGTAGCAAAGGTCTGTTGCCGTTTTTTTGATATCGTCCATATTGCTTTCGTCCGCATAGCCCGCGAGATATTCGGCCACTATCTGCCTGTAATATCCGTGCCTTACGTAGCTTAAAAAGCTGCGGCTGTCGGTAAGCATGCCTACCATGGTGTTCACGTGAGAAAGTTCCCCCAGCGCGTTGAAACTTTCGGTCATGCCCCTCTTATGGTCGTTGAACCACCACGCTATGCCGAGATGTATTCCCCTGAACGAACCTATCAGCGTAATGAGCCCGTAATACATTGTGGGATTAAGCGTATAGATTATGGTTTCGGGCAGGCCGTCCGCCTTTTCCATTTCGTCGAACATAGCCGCAAGGACGTTTACGCTTATCGGATCGCCAACGCTGTCGAAGCCGCTGTCAGCACCGAGTTTTTTATACATCGCGCTGTTGTTGTTGCGCCTTACCGCTACGTGCATCTGCATCACCATGCCGCGCTTTTTGTATTCGGCGGCAAGTTTTACGATAATGTAGCCCAAAAACGCTTTGAGCTCGTCAAGTCCGACCTTCTTGCCCCCGAGCGCCTTTACGAAAGCCTTTTCGGCTTCCTCCCTGCATGCCGTTCCGTCCGGGAACACGGGTATACCCATGTCCGAAAATCTGCAGCCCATACTTACGAAAAAGTCCAAACGCCTGCTTACCGCTTCTTCGTAATCGGCAAGAGAACGGATTTCAATGTCCGCCGCCGCCGAAAGTTTTTTGAGATATTCCGTATAGTCGGGAGCGTCTATCATTATCATCCTGTCTACCCTGAACGAGGGTACGACTTTGGCCTTGACCTTGCCTTCCGCCGCTATCAGGCCGTGATATTCGAGGCTGTCTGCGGGATCGTCGGTTGTGGCGATATATTCCACGTTAGAGCGTTCGATAAGTTTTACGGGGCTGAGTTGTTCGCCGCGTATTTCAGCCTCGGTAAGCTCCCATATCTTATCGGCGTTTTCCTTTTTGAGCGGAAGAGTTATGCCGAAATACTCCGAAAGTTCCAACCTTACCCAGTCGCGTACGGGGTTGCCGTAGGCAGTGGATACCGCTTCGATAAACGCGTTGAACTTAGCTTTGTAATCCGCGTCGCCCGTAATGTATTTTTCGTCGATTCCGTATGCACGCATAAGGCGCCATTTGTAATGGTCGCCCGCAAGCCACATCTCGCCTATGTTGCCGAAAGGCTTGTCCTCGTATATTTCTTTGGGGCTGAGATGGCAGTGATAATCTATTACGGGTAAATCCTTTACCGCTTCGTAAATTTCCCGGCCTCTCTCGCCCGTTATGAAATTAACGCCGCTATCTCTGAATTCTGCCACTGCCGTCGCCCTCCGCAAGACGCTTTACCTCGGCTACCGTAACTATGTTGAAATCGCCCTCGACGGTCTGCTTTATGCAGGACGCCGCCGTCGCGAACTCGATAGCCTCCGCGTTCGAATAACCGTTTTTAAGCGCGTAAATGAGTCCCGCGCCGAAGCTGTCGCCGCCTCCTACTCTGTCGACTATGTCTATCACGTAATTTTTGGATTTGAAGACGCTTTCGCCTTCGCACAGCACGGCGGACCAGCCGTTAACGCTGGCCGATATGCTCTCTCTCAGCGTAAACGCCGTCTTCTTTACGCCCGGGAAGCGCTTCATTACTTCGCGCGCTACCTTGCCGTATCCCTCGGCCGACAGTCTGCCGCCCGTTATGTCGCTGCCCTCGGCCTGTATGCCGAACACGTCCTTGACGTCTTCCTCGTTGCTTATGAGCACGTCCACGTATTTGACGAGTTCGGTCATGACCTTGTTGGCCTTTTCGCGGCTCCACAGTTTTTTCCTGTAATTGATATCGCACGAAACCGTTATGCCCTTTTCCTTTGCGGCCTTCGCAAGCGCGAGAGTAAGCTCGGCCACTCCGTCCGAAAGCGCGGGAGTAATGCCCGTAACGTGGAACCACTCTACCCCATCGAGAACGGCGTTTACGTCCACGTCGGCAAGAGTAAGCCCGGCTGCCACGGACCCCGCCCTGTCGTATATGATTTCGCTGGCGCGCTGCGCGCAGCCCTTTTCGCAAAAATAGATGCCCATGCGCCCGCTCCGGCGTACTATCGCACCAGTATCGACGCCGAAACCGCGCAATACGTTTACGCATTTGTCCGCAATTCTGTTATCGGGAAGTCCGGTGAGATATTTTACCTGCTCGCCCATCTGCGCGAGAGATACCGCCACGTTTGCTTCCCCTCCGCCGTACACGGCCTCGTAAGCCTCGGCCTGCATGAAACGCTTATAACCGAAAGGCTGTAACCTTAACATTATTTCACCGAAAGTAAGTATCGCCATTTCTGTCACCTGCCCTGAATATACTTGGCCGCTTCGGCAACGAGTTCCCTTGCCGTCTCTTCGACCTTTCCGTAATCGCCGCTTTTAGCCCCCTCCGTAAGGAAAGAACCCGCGCCTACCGCAAAAGCACCCGCTTTGAACCATTCGCCTACGTTCTGCATACTGACTCCGCCGGTGGGCATTATGTTTGCCTGAGGCAGAGGTCCTTTGAAACCTTTGAGTCCCGCGGGTTTCATCACGTCCCCCGGGAACAGCTTTATAACGTCCACACCGTATTCGAGCGCGGCAACAGCCTCAGTGGGCGTCATTACCCCCGTCATGCACGGAACGCGGTATTTGTTGCAGATTTTTACCGTGTCGACGTCGAGCGCGGGACTTACGATATACTTCGCCCCTGCAAGCATGGCTATGCGCGCGGTCTGACTGTCAAGCACCGTGCCCGCGCCGATATAAGCATCGGGATACTTTTTGCAAAGACGGCTAATCACCTTGTCCGCATCGGGCGCGGTGAAGGTAACTTCTATAAATTTTATGCCGCCGGCTATACAGGCGTCGGCCGATTTTTCGGCCTGTTCCGCGGTGGCGCCGCGGATAACGGCCACTACTCCGCTTTTGTAAAGTTGCATTATAAGATTTGTCTTTTTCATATCTGTCTCCTGCCTTACGGGGAAAATTTCGCACTTATACATTTATATTATAAACTAATAGTTTACTGTAAGCAAATAAATATTTTTTATAAAGTATGGACAAAACGGCTTTTTTATGATATAGTGATTTTATCGGAGGTGCGCTATGCCCGTTATAAATTATATAGGAAAAAATCTTAAAACCTACAACGTTTCAAGGCATTCCCACAATTATTGGGAAATAATTTATTGTACCGCAGGCGACGGACGTATTACTTTCGACGATAATTCTCAGATTCAGTACACGGCCAACCAGCTCGTAATAATCCCCCCGCACATACTTCACGGCAATAATTCGGAAAACGGCTTTAAAAACATTCATTTTACGGTTGAAAACTGGACTCCGCCGTTCAGAAACGCGCAGTGCCTTACCGACAACGCTTCGGAAGATCTGTATTCCCTGCTTAACATCTGCTACAAGTATTTCAATACCGAAGCGTACAATAAGTCCAACATCATTCTCTCTTTTACCGAACTGATACTGAACATGATTGTCAGTTTCGCGGGTAACATGCACAATTCCGAACACGTCGAGGCTATTCAGAACGCTATTATCGAGCACTTCTCGGACCCCGATTTCGTAGTGGAACAGGCCTATCGGGACATTCCCCTGAGCAACGATTACATACGCCGCCAGTTTATAAAGGAAAAAGGATTTTCGCCCCTGCACTTTCTGAACAATACCAGGATTGCCTTCGCGCAGAAACTTCTTCTGTCCAAAAACATTAACAATTACAAAATTTACGAAATAGCCGAAATGTGCGGTTTTTCGGATCAGCTTTATTTCAGCCGCGTATTTAAAAAGACCGTGGGCGTAAGTCCGAAGGAATACACCGAAATCAAAAAACTCGAAAACTACAATTCCCAAAACGAATAAATATGTATTTTGCAAAATCAATATTTTAAATATCGGAGATTAATATGAAAACTTACGATTCCGTCATCATAGGACACGTTTCTCTTGACTACAACATCGATTGCAAGGACAATCTTGTCATTCAGCTCGGAGGCGCCGTGGTATATTCGTCGGCGGCCGCGCACGCACTGGGCCGCAAAGTTGCCGCCGTTACCAAACTCGCGCAAGAGGACTTCGGCAGGCTTGACATATTTACCTTGCCGAAAGAGGACATATACTGCATTCCCTCAAAAAAATCCACTTCGATTCAGAACAAGTACTTCACCGAAGACAAGGAAAAAAGAAGCTGCGTCTGCCGCTCGCAGGGAGATCCTTTTACCATAAACGACATACCCGAAGTCAAAGCGTCGGTGTATCATCTGGGAGGGCTGATTTACGGGGATTTTTCCGACGACCTCATCCCTCTTCTGGGCGAGCGCGGCAAGGTTGCCGTGGACGTACAGGGATTTTTAAGGCACGCAAGCAGTAAGGACGGCGGCGAAATGTATTTCTGCGACTGGCAAAGCAAAAAATCGATGCTGCCCTATATTGACTTTCTCAAAACGGACGCAGCCGAAGCCGAAATTCTTACCGGGCTGACGGACCGAAGGGAAGCGGCAAAAGTTCTTTTCGATATGGGCGCCAAGGAAATAATGATTACCCATAATACCGAGGTTCTGATTTACGACGGCAAGGAGTTTTACGCCTGCCCCATCAAATCGAGAAACCTCTCCGGAAGAACGGGAAGAGGCGACACGACTTTTGCCGCATACCTCAACGAACGCATTTATACCGATATTCCCACGGCTCTGCTTTGGGCGACGGCTACGGTTTCTTATAAAATGGAAAAAACGGGACCTTTCGACAAAACCCGCGAGGACGTTAAGGCCTATATCGACGAATTTTACAAATAATTTCTTACAACAAAAAACGACGCCCGCAAAAAAGCGGACGTCGTTTTTTTGTCGCTTTGTCAGAATTTGATTTCGCTTAGCTTAACGGGACGGTTAAGTTCAAGCGATTTTTTGGCGGCTACGCCTATGAGCACGGCCTGCAAGCCCGCTTCCACGCCTACCGCCACGGGTTTGTCCTGCGTTACCGCCTCGACGAATCCGTTTATTTCGTTTACGTATGCCTGCATGTATCTTTCAAGGAAGAAATACAGCGGTTTTTCGGCGGTTACGCCGTCTGCGTCAGATATAACCGCGCTGGACAGAGTATCGTTGGAAATCGCCACCTGTCCCTTGCTTCCGAAGGCTTCGAGGCGCTGATCGTATCCGTAACTCGCGCGGCGGCAGTTGTCTATTACGGCAAGCGCGCCGCTTTTGAGTTTCATGGTTATTACCGCGGTGTCTATATCGCCCGCCTTGCCTATTTCGGGATCTACCATGACTCCGCCGGCTGCGTAAACTTCTTCCACCTCGTCGCCCGACATATATCTTACCATATCGAAATCGTGTATGGTCATATCCAGGAAGATGCCTCCGCTTACCTTTATGTATTCGACGGGAGGCGCGCCCGGATCTCTGGACGTGATTTTAAGCACGTTGAGCTCGCCTATTTTTCCGCCTTTCACGGCCTCGCGCGCCGCCATGAAGTTATGGTCGAAACGCCTGTTGAAACCTACCTGATACTTGACGTTGCTGTTTTTGAGGGCGTCCATTACCTCTTTTATTTTTTCCAGGCTGTGGTCGATGGGCTTTTCGCAGAAAATATGTTTGCCTGCCGCTATGGCTTCCAGGGATATGGGAGAATGGGTATCGGTGGAAGAACATATAAGTACGGCGTCGATTTCGGGATCGGCAAGAACGTCTTTATAGTTTTTCGTAAAGTTTTCCACGCCCATGCCCTTGGCCCATTCCACGGTGGATTCTCCGAGGAAAGGGTCGGCTATTGTTTTGACGGTTGCGCCTTTAACGTAACGCATGATGGATTCGGTATGCACTCTGCCGATTCGGCCTGCGCCTATAATTCCTATTTTAAGCATAAATTTTCTCCTTAAATGGTTCCGTCCCAGGTGCTGACCTTTGTAGACGTTTTTTCGTGTTCGTCAAACCAGTGAGTGGTAACGCACTTGCTTTCGGTATAAAAACGGTACGCGTCCTTGCCGAGGCAGTGCAGATCGCCGAAGAACGAGTTCTTGTGTCCCGAGAAGGGGAATACGCCTACCGGTACGGGAATACCTACGTTTATTCCTACCATACCGCCGTCCGTATTTCGCGCGAATTCGCGTGCGTAATAGCCGTTCTGGGTATAGATTACCGAACCGTTGGCAAAGGGATTGCCGTTCATGACCGCGAGGCCTTCTTCGAAAGTTTTGACTCGCTTGATGCAAAGAACGGGCCCGAAAATCTCACGGTTGCCCACCGTCATTTCGGGAGTTACGCGGTCGAGTATTGTGGGCCCGAGATAGAAGCCGTTTTCGTATCCTTTTACTACCGTATTACGGCCGTCGAGTACCATTTCCGCGCCCTCGGAAAGCCCCTTTTCTATCCAGTCGATTACCGATTGCTTGTGCTCGGCAGAATAGACCGGACCCAGTTTGCTGGTCTTGTCGTAAGCCGGGCCTACTTTGAGGTTTGACGCTATTTCCTTGATTTTTGCTACGAGTGCGTCCGCTATACCCTCCTGCGCGACTACTACGGGAAGCGCCATGCATCTTTCGCCGGCGCAGCCGTATGCCGCGTTGACGATGCCCGCCGCCGTGCGGTCGAGTGCGGCGTCGTTGAGTACGAGAGCATGGTTTTTGGCTTCGCACAGACACTGTACTCTCTTGCCGTTTTTGGCAGCCGTTTCGTATATATATTTGCCTACGCTCGTAGAGCCTACGAAAGATATTCCTTTGATAAGCGGATTGGTAAGCAATTCCTGAGTGTCGTTTCTGTCGCAGCTGATTATATTCAGCACGCCGTCGGGCAGGCCGGCCTCTCTGTAAAGTTCGGCTATGCGCAGCGACGTCATGGGGGTCGCGCCCGCTACTTTAAGCACTATGGTATTGCCGCAGGCTATGCACAGAGGCGTCATCCAGCCCATGGGTATCATGGCAGGGAAGTTGAACGGGCTTATTCCTGCAAATACGCCGAGGGATTCGCGGTAAAGCACGGTGTCGTAACCCTTTGAAGTGTCCATAAGCGACTCGCCCATCATAAGCGAGGGCATGGATATGGCAAGTTCGGTACCCTCTTTCGCCTTGAGTATATCGCCCTTCGCTTCTTCGTAAACCTTGCCGTGCTCGGTAGCTACGAGAATTGAAAGTTCCTCCATGTGCTCCACGAGAAGGTCGCGCAGTTTGTAAAGTATCTGCACTCTTTTGATTACGGGAGTCCTGCTCCATCCCTCGTATGCCTTGTGCGCGTTTTCGATTACCTTTTTAATTTCGGCGGCGGTAACGCGAGGGCACCTCGCTATCTGCTCGCCCGTGCTCGGGTTGAATACTTTGTAGTATTTGTCGGTAGACGACTCTACAAATTGGTTATTGGTAAAATACTTTAAAGTTTCCATTTATTTCTCCTTTCGGTTTGCGTCTCGTTAAATTAAATTCCCGCGGTTTTCCTGATGTACTTACGCGCTTTTAATGCGTATTCCAACGGGTTTGCGATTGCGGGGTCCTGTTCTGCTTCCACTATCATCCAGCCTTCGTATCCGCTTTCGTCGAGTATGTCGAATATGGGCTTGAAGTCGATTTCGCCGTCGCCCGGCACCGTGAACGTGCCCAGCCTTACGCCCTGCAAAAAGCTGAGCCCTTCTTCTTTTACCTTTTTTACTACTTCGCCTCTGATATCCTTAAGATGTACGTGCCTCGTCCTGCGGGCGTACTTTTTAAGTACTGCAAGATAATCCTCGCCGCAGTAGGCAAGATGTCCGCTGTCGAACAGCAGGCCTACTTTGTCCTCGTCGGTAAGCTCCATAAGTCTGTCGATTTCGGCGGCAGTCTGCACTACCGTGCCCATATGATGGTGAAACACCATGGTCATACCCATGGAAAGCGCGACCTGGCCGAGTTTGTTAAGTCCGTCGGCAAGCGTTTTCCACTCGGCGTCGTCAAGCACGTATTTGCATTTGAATACCGCCTTGCTCATATCGCCCTGTATCGAGTGGGTCTGCTCGGATACTCCTATTACTTTCGCACCTGCGGATTTCAGAAATTTGCATTTTTTTACAAATTCCTTCTCAACCTGCTCGTAAGGCTTGTCGAGAAGATAGGTGCTGAACCAGCTGTTTGCAACTTTTAGTTTGCGCAGCGTCAGCGCCTTTTTCAGCTGTTTGGCCCTGACGGGATATTTGTTGCCGATTTCCGTGCCCTTGTATCCGGCAAGCGCCATTTCGCTTATGCACTGCTCGAAAGTGTTTTCCCTGCCTAAATCGGGCATGTCGTCGTTAGTCCACGCTATGGGCGCTATGCCGAGTTTTATTTTTTTTCTGTCCATTTACGCCTCCTTAATACCTTAAAGCCTTTTTAAGCCGTTCTTTCTTTTCGTCAAGCACTTTCTTCTGGGCCTCGCACCTGGGGAGTTCGGTAATTCCCACGTTCCACCACCCTCCGTAACCGTGAGTCATAGACTTGGGCATAACTTTTATATCTATTAGTACGGGCGCGGTCTGTTTCAGCGAATCTTTAAGCGCTTCTTCGAGTTCCTCGGGCGTTCTTGCAGTGTAGCTCTTGAATCCGTAGGCCCTTGCGCTCATGGCGTAATCTATGCTTAGGAATTCCCCGCCGCGTATGGGCTCGTCGCCCTCGCGCTTTCTGAATTCGGTGCAGAGACTGTCTATGCCCTGCCCCATTTGCAGGTTGTTTATGCACCCGAAGCCGCCGTTATCGAAAAGCATTACGTTTATCTTTTTGCCTTCCTGCACTGCGGTAACCATTTCGCTGTGAAGCATCAGGTAGCTGCCGTCGCCAACCATGGCGTAAACTTCCTGCTCGGGGCGCGCAAGTTTTGCGCCGAGCGCACCGGCTATTTCGTAACCCATGCACGAATATCCGTATTCCATATTGTAACTGTCCGTCGCGTCCGTCTCCCACATTCTTTGCAGACAGCCGGGCAGACTGCCCGAAGACCCTACTATAATTGCGTCTGCGGGTATGATTTTGCGGATTATGCCTATCGCCGCGGTCTGCGTAAGCGCGCACCCCGTGGCTTTTGCGAATTTTTCCACGCTGTCAGGCATCATCGCCGTGTTTTCGGGAACGTATCCCTCGCCCGTGGTAATAGAGGTAAGTCGTGCCATTTCGGCCTTCCACTCGGCCTTTGCCCGTTCGATTTGGCCGTTATAGCACGCCCTGTAATTGCCTAAAAGTTTATTAAGCGCCGTTATTCCTTCTTTAGCGTCGGCCACAACGGATACCGCGTCAAGTTTGGCCGCGTGGAAAGGACTTACGTTTACGGTTACCACGGCCGCGTCCGGATAAAGCGACTTGGACGCCGTGGTGAAATCGGTAAACCGAGTGCCTATGCCTATTATAAGATCGCTCTTTTCGGCAACGGAGTTCGCGGCGCCGTTACCCGTAACCCCCAGTCCGCCGAGATTGTATTCGAACGACGAGGGTACCGCAGACTTGCCCGCCTGCGTTTCGCATACGGGAACGTTGTGTCTGCGGGCAAATTCGACGATCTCCGCGCCTGCTCCGCTGTATTTTGCGCCGCCGCCGATTACTATAAGCGGATATTTCGACTTTTTAATAGCTTTTACCGCGTCTTTCAGCTGCTCTTTTACGGGCAGCGTGCGGATAATTTTATGTACGCGCTTTTTCAGGAAGGAAAGCGGAAAATCGTAACTCTCGCCCTGCACGTCCTGCGGAAGCGCAATGGCAACCGCACCCGTTACGGCGGGATCGAGCAGAGTCCTTACCGCGTTGAGCATTGCGGTCATCAGCATTTCGGGACGGCTTATGCGGTCAAAATATCTTGTTACCGCCCTGAAAGCGTCGTTGGTTGTCGTACCCGCACAGTTAAGCTGCTCTATCTGCTGCAATACGGGGTCGGGCTGGCGCGTCGCAAAGGCGTCGCCCACAAGAAGAAGCAAAGGTATGTTGTTTGCCGTAGCCGTTCCCGCCGCGGTAACCATATTCGCGGCGCCGGGACCGATAGACGACATGCAAGGCATTATTTTAAGGCGGTTGTTCTGCTTCGCGTATGCCGTGGCAGCCTGTGCCATGCCTTGCTCGTTTTTACCTTGATAGACCTTTATCCCACTCTTTTGCATAGATAAAGCCTCTCCTACGCCTACTACGCAGCCGTGGCCGAATATCGTGAATATGCCTTCGACCAGTTTGTTTTCCTTGCCGTCAAGGCTTACGTACTGATTGTCCAAAAAAGTTACGAGGGCTTCGCCCACCGTCATGCGTTTGGTTTTTATTGCCATATCCGTTCTCCTTTTTTACTTTTCAAGCCACTCGTAGCGCTTGTCTACCGTGCGCGTTTTGAGCCAGGGATTGCCGTCGAGATGGCGTATCATCCAGCAACAGTACATGGGATATCCCGGAGCCGTTACCTGAACGTGAGTGTAGCCTCCTTCGAAACAACCCGCGCTTCCGTCCTTTACCGTATAGGCCTTGTCGCCTATAAAGCAGGCGCCGAAACCTTCGGGACGGTGCATTTTATAGTAATATACTTCGGGCTGGGGGTGACTGTGCGGCACGTAACTCCACCAGCGTCCCTGCCTGGCTATAACTTCGCCCAGTACCATGTTGGAATAAGGCGCGTTGTCGTAATCGAATACCGTGTTCACGTCCCTGACGGCCGTATTCTCCCACATGCCCTCGCAGGAGACCGAACAGATGACGTCTTTGGGTTTATATACCTTGTATCCGAAATCCCTGTCGTTCAGAGTGGCCTGCATAATGAATTCGCTGTCTTCGAGGGCGTACACGCTTACTCTAATATTACGGGCGGCGTGCACGCAGGTAGGCAGTTCCTCAAACACGTTCTTTCTGGACGCCGTGGTAACTTTGCCGTCCACGGTAAATCTTACTTTGCCTTCGGTAAGAAGAAAGGCCGCTTCCTTGTCGGCAAACAGAAAGCTTCTTCTTTTGCCCTTGGGAAGTTTGTAAACGCAGATATCCATCAGCATGTTTTTGTTGATACCGTCGGTTTTCGTGAGGGTTTTAACCCCGCTTTTATTGAATTCGGGATATGCGAACATATTCTATCTCCTTATCCTCTGGCGACCATTTCGCCGTATTCTTCCTTTTCTTTTTTGATAAAGGCCCTTATTTCGTCGATGGTGGGCATGAATTCCGAACAGCCGTGAGCGGATACCAGCATGGAAGCGGACGCGCTGCCGAGTTCGAGACACTCGGTAATGTCCAGCCCTTCGAGCAACCCGTATATGAACGCCGAACCGTAACCGTCGCCGCCGCCGAAAGACTTGAATGCCTTGACGGGGAAAGGTTTAATGCTGTACTCGTTGTCGGCCGTATGCGCCGTAGAGCCCTTTTTGCCGTGCTTGATGATGACGATTTTGTTGCCCGCGGCAAGCCAATGCGCGGCGGTCTGCTCGTCCGTCCTTCCGGGAGCCGAAATGCTTTCGGTAAGATCGAATTCCTCCCTGCTGCCCATAATCATGTCGCTGTGCTCGGCAACGTAGGAATAATAAACGGCTATTTCGTCCTTGCTTTTCCAGTTGTACTCGCGGTAGTCGATATCGAAAATAACCTTGACGCCGTTTTTCTTCGCAAGCTGAACGGCCTTGAAGCAGGCCTCTCTCGAAGGACTTGCCGCAAGCGCCGTACCCGATACGAGTATGGCTTTGGCCCTTTTTATGTATTCCTCGCTGACTTCGGACGGATTAAGCGTCAAATCGGCAACGCCTTCGCGGTACATCAATATACTGCTTTCGTCGGGCGACAGAATTTCGGTAAAGGTAAGCCCGAGCTTGTGCTCTTTTTCGGCTTTGAATATATTGGATACGTCAATACCTTCCTTTTTAAAGAAGTTTACTACGTATTCCCCGAAACGGTCGTCGGACACTCTGCCTATAAAGCCTACCTTTTTGCCGAGACGGGCCAATCCTACGGCTATATTAGCGGGCGAACCGCCCAGATATTTGCGGAATTCGCAGGATTCCGAAAGAGGCTTGAAATAATCGAGAGGGTTGAAATCTATGCATACCCTGCCGATCAGTATGAGGTCGAACTCCTTGTCGGGGTCAAAACTTAAATACTGCATATTAACTCCTTTTATTTCACAAACCGCACTTTATCGTGCGGTTTTTTGTGTTAATCTTAAAATTCGAAATATAACGTCTTTATTTCAAACGGGCCGAACGTAAGCTCTTTACCGATTAAATCGTGTTTCGATTCAAGCATATCCGCGTTGTATACCGATTTGTAATCGAAATCGGCCTCTACGGTACACGTGCTTTCCTCGCCGTAACGCTCGTAAAGTCTTGCGACTATGCCCTTGCCGTTTTCCGCCGGTTTTACGGTTTCCAGAACGACGTTGTCGCCGCTTACCTTGATAAGAGGACGTATGTCCACGTTGCTGCCGGTTACGAACAGCGGGTTGTTGAGAAGATAGGCCTTACGGACGATTCCGGCCGTTTTGGCCGTGCCTTCGTACGGGCATACGGCGTAACTGAACTCGTGTTTGCCCATATCGCAATTCTTGTCGGGGAACTTGGGCGAACGCAACAGGTTTACGCTGATAATACCTTCCTTGACGCGATAACCGTATTTGCAGTCGTTGAGAACGGCAAAACCGTTTTCCCCGTCTTCCAGCGTCAGGTATTTGTGAGCGCATATTTCGAAGCGGGCCTTGTCAACGGACGTCTGATTGCCGGTAGAACGCTTGATATTGCCGAACTGTATGTCGCATTCCACCGTGTCGCTCCATACCGTCGTGTCAAAGTCGGCCCTGAGCATTTTGTGCTTTTCGTGCCAATCGGCATAGGTGTCTATCCTGAGCACGTCCTCGCCTTTGGTAAGCGACATACGCTGTACCACTACGGACTTGTTGGTGTAATAGCTGACTTTGAGTACTGCTTTGAAACCGTCAATATAGGTCTTTACGGACTTGACGGCGAGTTTGTATTTTTTAAGCGACGGATAATTGATTTTTATATCCCATGCGTTATAATACATCCTCGGATCGCTGTAAATCACGAGTTTGTTGAGATAATCCTTCGCGTATTCCTTGCCCGTGCGCTTATCTACCAGCGAGCAGATGCTGCCGTCCGACCTGACTTTGAGTTTCAGAATATCGTTTTCGATTTCGTCCTCGCCTATTGCAAGCCCTTCGCCGTCGCTTTCGCATTCCTCGATGGGCGCGGAGGAATATCCGCCGACCTTGGCATGATACCACTTGTCCTCATACTTGAAGTATTTGTCCACGGGCGCGTAAGTGCCGTTAAGAACGTGCAGTCCCTCGCCTTTGGACATTACGCTGAGAAGACTGTCGGACGCGCCCGTAATCTGATCGTACATCTTTTCGTAATTTTCCGTAGTCTCCTTGTACACCCTTTCTATGGACGATCCCGGGATTATGTCGTGGAATTGATACAAAAGTACTTCCTTCCATACTTTGTCAAGCAGGGCTTTGTTATACGGAATACCCCTCAGCTGAGCTATGGAGGATAACCATTCGTAATTGTGAAGCACCCTTTCCATAAGCCTGTTGTATTTCTTGTTGCGAGCCTGGGAGGTATAGGTACCCTGATGCTTTTCAAGATACAGTTCTCCGTCATATACCGGCATCTTGTCCTTGTCTGCGGACAGCCTTTGGAAAAAGTCCCTTGCCGCGCCGAATCTGACTTTGCTGAGTCCTTTCATATCCTTCTCGCGCGAGATGCATTCGAGATGGCCTTCTCCCGGACCTCCGCCGCCGTCGCCCGCGCCGAAGGAAATGAGCGCTTCCTTGAATTCCTTTTTCTGCTCGTTCTTAAAGTCCGATTTGGCCACGGCAAGCGCGCATCCCGAGGAATTGTAATCGCCCTGCGGAGGCATATGAGATATTATTTCGCTGCCGTCTATGCCTTTCCATACAAAGGTCTTGTAAGGGAATTTGTTATGTTCGTTCCAGCTGAGCTTGATAGTCATGAAATACTTCTTGCCGCATTTTTTCATAATCTGCGGAAGGGAAGCCGGGAAGCCGAATACGTCGGGCAACCATACCATGTCCGTATGTTTTCCGAATTTTTCTCCGAAATATTTGTCGCCGTACATGAACTGTCTTATGAGCGATTCGCCCGTGGGAAGATTGCAGTCGCTTTCCGTCCACATTCCGCCCTGAATTTCTATACGGTCGTCGGCTACGGCCTTTTTTATCTTCTCGTAGATATCGGGATACCCTTCTTCCATCCATTCGAACTGTTGTGCCTGCGACGCGCCGAATACGTAATCGGGATAAAGCTCTATGTTTTTGAGCGCGGTCGCAAAAGTGCGGGCGGCTTTTCTCTTGGTTTCCCTTATGGGCCACAACCAGGCCAGATCGAGATGAGCGTGTCCTACCGCGGTATATTCGTTAACTTCTTTGTCGTTGGGGGTGTTAATGCGCTTTTCAAGCATCTCAGCGGCCTTGACCACGTCCTTCTTGCGTAACCTGTAACTGCTTAAAAGAAGCCTGCTTATCTTCTTGACTTCGTTTGAATCGATATTGTCGTTTTTGCTTACGGTAAGCATGAGCTGGAAAAGCTCGAGATAATCGTAATAGTAACGGAATACATCGTCGTTTTTTACGGCTATTTCCTTGCGTGCGAGTTTGGACCTGAAATTTTTGCGGTGAATGTTGTTGTATCCCGCGTCGACCATAACGTCTATTTCCTCGCCGCCTTCCGCGGGATTGAGAAATTCGACCACCTGTTTTCCTTTTAAACTCTGAACCGCGTCGATACCGGTCATGATCTGAGTGATACCCTGCATGGGCTTACCGCCGGCAGTCATGTCGTATACCAGTCCCTCGCCCTCGACGTTGATAATAAGTACGACGTGCTTTCCTTTCGCGCTTTCGGGTACCCGCCCTTTAAGACGGAACCAGCAGCAGTCGAAAAGGCCGCCCCATTCCTGTCCGGAAGCCATCTTTTTGAAAATATATTTGTCCGTTTCCTTGAAGTTAACGGGTTCGGACGACATGAGCCCCTCGGCTTCGAGCGCGCCTACGTATGTATAAATATCGTCGCGGATACTTAACAGATTGGCTACGTGTACCGGATACAAAAGCGTTCTTTCAATCATAAAATTTTCCTGCCTTTTTCATATTGATTTTGGTGATTTCGCATAAAACAGCTTTATTTATAATTTAATATTATACTAGTTAATATCGGTTGTCAATTTTTTTTGAAAATAATTTTTTTTATACCCGAATTATCTATATCAATTTACACAAAAAAGCATATTTTTATTATTTTCGGCCTTTTTAAAAACCGTTTTGTCTATATTTTACAGCAGTGCTGCGCGCAATAAAACGATAAAGCAAAAGATAAAATAAAACCGCCTCACAAGCGAGGCGGTCGCAAAATCAGTTTTTGTCGTTCTCTCCCGTTGCGGAGTTAATCGTCCAAACGCTCTTTTTTCCTCCGCTTTCGGTATATACCTTGATAACGTCGTTGCCCTCCCAGCTTACAAGGTTGACCTTTTCGGCGGGGGGAGCATAAGTTTTAAGGAGCATAGCCTTGTGTTTTTCGTCGTATTCCCCCACGTTATCCGAGGTAAACAGTATTCCGCCGCACAGAGAACATACGTCGGCAAGCAGCTCTTTCTGCTTTTCGCTGTATCCGAGAGGCTTTTCGGGAGCGCCGCTGTCCTTGCTTACTTTATAGTTTCTCAAAAAGAATACGTCGGGGTCGTTGACGAAAGCTCTTCCGTTAAGTCCTCTGCGGAACAAAGTGTTTTTGATCGCGGTTTTGGTGGAAATAATTTCCCTGTTGGTAATTTTTGTATAAAATCTTTCCTTGAAGGTAATCTCGGCGTCGCTGCCTATGCGGCAAAAATCGAATTTGCCGAAAGCCGGCCCCAACGGCACCCCGCAACCGAGAATGTATTTTTCGCCTACGCACTCCCTTAAAAAGTCCACGGCCTCGCACATAAGCTGACCTCTGCTCTTACCGTTACGCGCAACCATGCAGGCCGAATACAAAAAGTCGAGTTTTACCATATCGAAGCCCCATTCGCCCAGAATCACGTTAAAGAAATTGCGGATATAGTCGCGACATTCGGGATTGTATATATCCAGCGTGTAAGCGCCGCCCCACCCCACGCAGCCGAGGCGCGGCTTTCCGTTTTTATCCTTTACTAGCCAGTCGGGATGCTCCTTCGCAACCACGCTGTTGCGCTGACAGTTAAACGGCGCAAGCCATATACCCGCAAGATAACCCTTTTCGTGAATTTTGTCGGCTACGTATTTCATGCCCGACGGAAATTTGACGGAATCAACGCTGAGCCAGTCGCCTACGGCAGTCTGATAACCGTCGTCTATCTGAAAAATCTCGGCCTTGTCGCCGGCAACCTTATAGAGATTTTCAAGATCTCTCAGAATAATCTTTTCGTTAATGCGGTTATAGTAATTGTACCACGAGGTGTACCCGCACAAGCGCTTGAGACGAGGTTTTTGTATGTCAAGTGCATCGAAATATGTGTCAAAGCATACATCATATGTGTCAGACACTCCGACCAGCGAGAACAGCTGATAATTTCCGAGTATTTTTACGTTTTCCAGCTCTTTTTCGACGGTTATCCGTGAAGCGGGCACGTTGAAATCCAGTATTGTATAACCGGTACGCTCATTGAGCGAGCCTATAAAATCGCATATTTCGCCGTTGCGAACGTATCCTAACGTATAACCGTGAAAAACGCCTTTTTTAGAGGGATATTTCTTGAAATGGTAATCGCCCGATATTCCGGAAATGTGCCTTATTGCTTTAATTGCGGACGGCCCTAACAGACCTTTGAATTTTTCGCAGGGGAGATATTCGCGGCTTTCCGACCAGGACTGATATCCGTTTACGAATATACGGCTGTCGTCGCGGTACGAATACGGCAGTATCGCTTTTGCCGATACAAGTTCGGTTTCGGCGCGGCTTTTGACGCTTACGTCAAGCCGACCTTCCGACGCGTTTGCAAAAATTTCAAGAACGTCGTCGCTCTTACTTACCGTTACGGGTTTGCCGTCTTTTTTGTATGTCACTTCAAGCGTATAATTTTTAAACATGATTTCGCTCCTTGTCATAATTAAAAATATTATATCATACCATTTTAGGCATTGTAAATATTCTTGCCGCATTTTGTCGGCTGTCGGATTATTAAAAAACCCCGCTTATGCGGAGTGAGTTTTTATTTTTCGTAAAGCGTCCTGAAAAGCGCCATGGCCTTTTGCGTGTTTTCCTTGGTGTTGAAAGCCGTAAGTCTGAAAAATCCTTCGCCTTCTTCGCCGAATCCCACGCCGGGAGTGCCGACTACGCCGATGCTTTCCAGAAGATAGTCGAAAAACTGCCAGGAATCGTAGCCATCTTTGCATTTAAGCCATATATATGGCGAGTTCTTGCCGCCCGTATGCCATATGCCCAGCTCGGTGAGAGTATCGGATATTATTTTTGCGTTCTCTTTATAGTAAGCTATGGCCTCTCTTGTCTGCCTGTAACCTTCGGGAGTGAATACCTGTTCGGCCCCGCGCTGTACGACGTATGAGACGCCGTTGAATTTTGTGGTCTGACGGCGCAGCCATAACGAGTTAAGCACGACGTTTTCCCTGACAAGCGCTTTGGGAACAACGGTATAGCCGCACCTCGTGCCCGTAAAGCCCGCGGTTTTGGACAGAGAGCAGAATTCAATGGCGCATTTTTCGGCACCCTTTATCTGATAGATGCTTGTGGGCAGTTCCTTTTCGCCTATGAAAGCCTCGTATGCGCTGTCAAACAATATCACCGCGTCGTTGGAAAGCGCGTATTCCACCCACTTGCCCAGCTGCGCCTTGTCGTATACCGCACCGGTGGGATTGTTTGGCGAACACAGATAAATTATGTCGCATTTGATTTTTTGGTCGGGAAGAGGCAGAAAACCGTTTTCCTCGGTGGCTTTGACGTGGATTATCCTGCGTCCGTCCATCACGTTGGTATCCACGTAAACGGGATAGACCGGGCTTGGTATAAGCACCGTATTATCCGCGGAAAATATGTCCAGAATGTTGCCTAAATCGCTTTTTGCACCGTCGCTTATGAATATTTCGTCGGATTCCAGCTCCACGCCTTTTTCAAGATAGTATAACCTTACCTTTTCTTTAAGAAAGTCGCAGCCCTGTTCGGCGCCGTATCCGTGGAAAGTTTCCGCGCGTCCCTGATCTTCGGAGGCCGATACAAGCCCTTTTACCACAACGGGGGCCAGAGGCTTGGTTACGTCGCCTATGCCCAGACGTATGATTTCCCGATCGGGATTGGCCGCGCGAAAGGCGTTTACCTTTTTGGCTATGGTGGAGAATAAATAACTGTCTTGCAGATTGAGATAATTTCTGTTGATTTTCATTTTCTGCTCCGTGTATTTTAATTTATTAGTATATTAACACATCGGCAGATTTTTTTCAAGTTTAATGCGGCGGTTTGCCGTTTTTTTTCAATATGTACGCGGCAGTTCGGTTTCTCCCTCGAAAACGGTTTGCGCGCGTCCGGTAAGATAAATTTCGCCGTCCGTAATTTGTACGGTTAAATTTCCGCCGTTCTGCCGCACGGTTATTTCCTTTTGACATTCCAGGCGTCCGGTTACCGCGCCGGCCGCCACTGCCGCACATGCGCCCGTTCCGCACGCGCCCGTAAACCCGCTGCCTCTTTCCCATACTTTAAGCCTTATCTCGCAGGGGCTTATGACCTTAACGAACCCCGCGTTTATCCGCCGCGGGAAAAGCGGATTCGTTTCTATCGCTCTGCCCGCGACGCAAACTTCGGCGTCCTCGATATCCTCGGAAAAGACAACGCAATGAGGGTTTCCCACCGAAAGACAGGTGCATATAAAAGTCCTGCCGCCTGCTTCAAGAGCCTTTTCGATAAAGGGTTTGTCGCACAGTACGGGTACTGCTTCGGGCGAAAAGTCCGCCCGTCCCACGGACACTTTTATAAGTTCGGCCGTGGAAAGGCCTTCTTCGATACAGGCCGTTTTAACTCCCGCGTCGGTAAGAATTCTCATTTCTCTTTGCCGCGCGTATCCTTTATCGTACAGATACTTGGCCACACACCTGAGCCCGTTGCCGCACATCTCTGCGCGCGAACCGTCGGCATTGTAAATTTCCATACGGGCGGCGCAGTCCTTCGCGTCTTTTATAAGTATTATGCCGTCGCCGCCTATGCCGGTGCGCCTGTCCGAAAGTTTAACGGCGAGGTCTTCAGGGTGTGCGACAGGATTGGCGCCGTTCATACAGTTAATATAAACGTAGTCGTTGCCTAACGCTTGCATTTTTGTAAATTTCAGTCTCATTTTTGCCATATTTATACTTTAACCGTCAAATTAAGATGTTTAAACTATTGTTTTTATATATTTTATTCGGCAAAAGTTTAAATTATGACAAAAAAAACCGCCCGTATATTTACGGGCGGCAACCTTTCTGCCTTTTTATTTTACGAAATACGCATCGCGCTCGGCGCCTACCGATACGTATCTGACGGGGCAACCGACCTGTTTTTCGATATATTCCACGTATTCGGCGGCTTCCTTGGGAAGATCGCTCATTTTTCTGGCTTTACTGATGTCGCATTTCCAACCCTTGAAATACCTGAATACGGGCTTTGCCACGGCCAAATCCTCGCCGAAGGGGAATTCCTCCACCCTGCGCCCGTTGACTTCGTACGCTTCGCATACCGGTATTTCGTCAAGCGCGGAAAGCACGTCGAGTTTTGTAAGCGCAAGACAGTCCGCACCCTGCATTCTTACCCCGTACCTGGACGCTACGACGTCGAACCCGCCTACGCGCCTGGGCCTGCCCGTCGCCGCGCCGTATTCGCCGCCGGCCTCGCGCAGATCGTGCGCGAAATCACCCGTAGCTTCCACGGTGAACGGGCCTTCGCCGACACAGGACGAGTACGCCTTGATTATACCTATTACGTTATCGAGTCTGAGATTGGGTACTCCCGCGCCTATGGGGGCGTATGCGGCTATCGTGTTGGAGGAAGACGTATAGGGGTTAATGCCGAAATCGATGTCCCTGAGCGCGCCCAGCTGGGCTTCGAACATTATTTTCTTGCCCTGTTTTGCCGCTTCGTTGAGATATACGCCGGTGTCGGTAACGTAATCTTTGAACTCGTTGCCGTAACGGGTAATCCATTCAAGCATTTTTTCGTAGGAAATCGCTTCGTCGCCGTAAGCCTTTTCAATGAAAAGATTTTTCCACTCGACTATGTCTTTAAGCCTTTTTTTAACGTACTCGGGATATTTTAAATCGCCCATACGTATTATTTTTTTGAGATATTTATCCCCGTATACGGGGGCTATGCCGCGCCTGGTCGAGCCGTATTTGGCGTCGCCGAGTCTGTTTTCTTCAAGGCAGTCCTGCAATACGTGATAAGGCATGCAGATAACGGCGCGCTCGCTTATTTTAAGATTTTCGGGAGTTATCTCGATGCCGCCCTCCCTGAGCCGCGCGACTTCGCCGGAAAGGTGCTGCAGGTCGATTACCATGCCGTTGCCCATGACGTTGACGACTTCCCTGCGCAGTATGCCCGAAGGCAATAAATTAAGTACGAATTTACCGAGCGGATTGATTACCGTGTGTCCGGCGTTGTTACCGCCCTGATACCTTACGACTATGTCGTACTCCTCGGAAAGCAAATCGACCATACGTCCTTTGCCTTCGTCGCCCCAATTTATGCCCACGATTCCGGTTAGCATCTGTTTTTCTCCTTTGCTTAAAATTTTGTCAGCCCGATAATTATATTATATTTATTGAGTACTGTCAATTGATTACGTGCGCAATAGGCCCGCGCGCGGCTATTTCTTGCGAACTTCCTCGGCAAGTTTTTTGATTACTGCGGCCGCTTCTTCTATGCCTATGCCGCTGTCGATTGCAAGCGTGTAGTTTTCGGCGGTGCCCCACTTGCGCCCCGTATAATAATTGTGGTATTTAGCCCTGATCTTGTCCGTTTTGGTTATGGTTGCCGCCGCCTTTTCGGGGCTTACGCCGTAGAAACTGGTTACCCTTTTGATTTTAGATTCCATATCGGCGTGTATGAATACGTGTATGGCCTCCTTATATTCTTTTAGCACATAGTCCGAACATCTTCCTACTATTACGGCGCTTCCCTCGTCGGCAATGCGCTTTATGACCTTGCACTGCATAAGAAACAGTTTGTCGCTCATGGAAAGCTGCAAATCCGCTCCCGAAAACGCGCTGTTGATATATCCGCCGCCGGGCAGGGAATAAAAGAACCTGTTGGAACTGCGCTCGTCAAGCTGCTCTATGAGGTTTGCGTCGAGATTGCCCTCCGCCGCACTCATCGCGATAAGTTCTCTGTCATAAAAGGGTATGCCCAGTTCTTCCGCCAGACGCTTGCCTATAAACCTGCCTCCGCTGCCGTACTGACGACCTATGGTGATAATTACCTTTTTCATAATATTGCCCCCTTTTGTTTTAATACAATTATATTATACCACTTAGTTTTGCCGTTTTCAACAGTTATTTGGTTTTTCGGCCCGCGCTTAAATTGACGGCGGAGTCCGATTATTATATAATATGTCTATCATTTTGCATGCGAGGACAGGAAGTGAGTATTTTTGACGGAAGTATGGATATCGTGCTGGCCGCGGCCTCAGGCGTCGAAAGCGTGATAAAGCGCGAACTTGTCGCCCTGGGATATCCTCCCGTACCCTCGATAAACGGCCGAATGACTCTTAAAGGCACATTTGACGACGTCGTGAAACTTAACCTGCATCTGCGGACGGCCGACAGAGTTTCGGTATGTCTGGGTAAATTCGGAGCGGCGACCTTCGACGAGCTATTCGACGGGATTTACGGCCTGACATGGAAGGAAATACTGCCCGCAAACGCCAGGATTACGGTTACTGCTAAAAGCGTAAACAGCAAGCTGTTTGCACTCAGCGCGATACAGAGCATTGCCAAAAAGGCGATAGCCGAAAACCTGAAAAAGGCTTACCGCCTGCCTGTTTTGCCCGAAACCGGGCCGGAATATAATGTCAACGTATCTGTTACGGCCGATACCGCAGTTCTGGATCTGAATACCTCGGGCGCGGGCCTGCACAAGCGCGGTTACCGTGTCAAAAACGGCCTGGCACCCATTAAGGAAACTCTTGCCGCCGCAATAATCATGCTGTCGGGCTGGACGGCGGACAGGCCTTTTACCGATCCTTTTGCGGGAAGCGGCACTTTTCCTGTCGAAGCCGCGCTGATGGCAATGAATATAGCGCCCGGACTTAACCGCAGTTTCGCTTTCGAACAATGGGTGAATTGTCCCGACAGAGCCAAAGCCCTGAAAGCCGAGGCGGCAAGTATGATTGCAACGCCCGATAAATTAAGGATAAGCGGTTTCGATATAGACGCAAAATCGGTAAAACTTGCCGCGGAACATGCCGCCCTGGCAGGAGTCGGGGATAAAATCCATTTTCAGAAAGCGGATATGCGTACGCTTTCCTCACGCTATAAAGGCGGCTATATAGTTACCAACCCGCCATACGGCGAAAGGCTTTTGTCTTATGAGGAGACCTTGGAGCTTTACAGGGATTTCGGAAAAGTGTTCCGCTCGCTCGACGACTGGAATCTGAGTATTATTACGGCTTTCAAAAACTTCGAAAAGGCTTTCGGCAGAAAAGCCGATAAAAACCGCAAGCTTTATAACTCACAACTGGAATGCAGACTGTATATATACAAATCACGCGGTTTAAATAATTAAAAAGGACGTTTAAACGTCCTTTTTAAATTACCAGTCTTCCTTCGACGACAGTTTTACGTCGTCGTAAAACTCTTTGTAACGGCTTTTGAAACGGTTTTTTCCGTCCATATACCGCTCGCTTTTTTCAAGATTGTTTTCGTAGCTTTCGCTCTCTCCGCTCTCTTTGCGGCTTATCTTTTTTATAGCCTCGCTTCTGGCGTCTTTCATTGCTTGTCTTCCCCGGCCTTCTTCTTTTTGCCCGAAGTAAACTTGTTAAGCAGTTTGATTGCGACGTAAAGTATGCCCATTACTATAAATATTGCCAGCAACCCTTTTCCCATTACGGTAAAAGTATCTTTGGGAGAGGCTTTCCCCGACGTGTCTTCAGGGGGCGTTGAGGTAGTGCTTTCGGTATTTTCGCTTTGAGCGTATGCAGCTTGAATAAACTCGTTATAATTTATTTTCATATCGCACCTCCTACAGCATTGCCGGTATTAACTGAAGTATTACGCCGCCGGCTATTACGGACGCAACCTGCCCCGATACGTTCGCGCCTACCGCGTGCATCAGCAAGTGGTTGCTGGGGTCGGCTTCCAGCCCCATTTTCTGTATTACTCTGGCCGACATGGGAAAGGCCGATATGCCCGCCGCGCCTATCATAGGATTCATCTTTTTCTTGCTGAACAGATTGATGACCTTGGCGAATACGACGCCGCCGATAGTATCGAATATAAACGCCATAAGACCAAGAAGCATTATGAGAATGGTGTTCCACTGTATAAAGTTTTCAGCCTTCATGCTGGCGGCTATCGTTATGCCGAGAAGAAGAGTGACAAGGTTGGCAAGAACCTTCTGCGCCGTTTCGGACAGATTGTCAAGTACGCCGCACTCTCTTATCAGGTTGCCGAACATCAAAAATCCTACTAGAGATATGCTGGACGGAGCTATCATACCGGCTATTATGGTTACTATTATCGGGAAGAGTATCTTAGTGAGTTTGGATACGCTCTCGGGCTTGTATTCCATCTTGATTGCTCTTTCCTTTTTGGTTGTTACCAGTTTGATTGCTACGGGCTGTATTATGGGAACCAAGGCCATATAGCTGTACGCCGCAACGGCTATCGCACCGATATAGTTGGATTTCAATACCTGTGAAACCAACAGCGACGTGGGGCCGTCTGCCGCGCCTATTATACCTATGGAAGCGGCGTCTTTAAGGTCAAATCCGAAAAGCCCGGCAAGCACGATGGTTAAAAATATACCGAACTGCGCCGCACCGCCGAAGAACAGCAGTTTGGGGTTGGAAAGCAAGGGACCGAAGTCTATCATCGCGCCGATACCTATAAACAGTAAAAGCGGCAACGCCTCGGACGCCTCTATGCCTATCTCAAACAGCCAGTCTATTATACCGGCTACCGCGCCTATCCCCGCTACTTCCTGATTTATAGCGCCGGAAGAAGGCAGATTGACGAGTATCGCGCCAAATCCCATCGGCAGCAACAGCGCGGGTTCCATTTCCTTTTTTATGGCAAGAAATATCAGTAACGCGCCTATTAACCACATCGCTACCTGTTGCCAGGTAAGCTCGGTAAAGGATTCCCATAAAAAGTCCATATTGTTCCTCCGTCAGAATAATGCTTTTTTTAACTTTTTTATTATATCAAATCGCCGTCCGTTTAACAACAATAATAAAGTAATTTTTATAGATAAAAAGGATACCGTCGGGTATCCTTTTTATTACAATTTGATTTTTTTGAATATAGCCGGCCACCCTGCCGCCGCAAAAACACCTATCATTGCGTATCTTATCGCCCCGAAAACGCACTCTGCGGCTATGCCCTGCTCGGGCATCACGGCGTCGAACAACGCTTTGACGCCAAGCCGTATTCCCATGACTACGGCAAATCCTATCACTACACGCAAAACGCGTTTCCACCATACGCCGCCCACGTCGAATTTGATGTACTTTTCCTCTATCAGCAGCCCGCCTATTCCGCCTGCCGCCGTACCCAGCATTTTTGCGGTATCGGGAAGGCTGTTGATATCCTTACCTACGCTGTAAAGTATTATTTCGAGTATAAGTGTGGCCGCAAGTATGCCCAGACATATAAAGTAAAGCATAAACCGCTTGGAATAATCCCGGTTAAGCACTTTTACCACCAGAAACGCCGTGCCTATACCTAGAGCCGCGCCGACTATGGTATCCGTAGGATAATGCACGCCCAGATATACCCGGCTCATCATAACCAATACCACTAGCACGAAACTGAGTATCAGATATTTTTTCCTGCCCGACAAAAGCCCCAGCGTGGGAAACATTGCGCCCGTCGTCTGGCTGTGTCCGCTCGGAAAGGAAAAGCTGTTTTCCAGATGGACGGTGTCCACGAACACGTTGTCCATCCGGACATATCTCAGATCGGCAAAATCAGGGTTTAAAAAAGGGCGATAGCGCATTACGCAGCTTTTGACCAACCCGTTCACGCTGACCGCGCCGAACATAGACAGCAGCATGTACTGCGCCGTCTTTTTGTTAAGCGCCCAGTAAAAAACAAATACCAGCGCGAGAATAAACATTTCCTCGCACATAAAAGTACAGGCGGCAAAAAACACGTCGGTAATCTTGTTCCACACGCTTCCCTCCGTGCCTCCCAGCCACTGTACCGTTCGGGTTAAAAAGTGATCTATACGGTAAATCATGATTTTTTCTTAAGTGCTCGGCAAGCGTTAATTATTTGCTGCGCTCCACCTTGGGGATTCCTCCGTAGCTTTCGGTGTACGCGGGAAGATATTTTTCAAGTAAAGCTATGGCTTCGGCTACGGTTGCCGCGCCGAAAATTTTATCCTCTTCGATATCGGTGCGCTTTCTGTTGTCAAGCCGTTGCCCCGCAAGACGGTTGCTCCAACCTTCTACGCACGTCATTCCTATTATAAGCCTGCGCATTGCCCACGCGTTGGCTATTTCGGAAAGAGTGCCGCTTCCGCCGCCTACCGCTATTACCGCGCTCGCGGACGCCACTATGGTATTACGGTAAAGATCGAGCCCCGTGGGTATTACTATATCCGCATATTCGTTGGCGTGCGTAATGTCGAATGAAGGAAGTATGGCAACAGTGTCGCCTTCTCTGTATTTTTCGGAAGCGTGAGCTCCTCTGAACGCCGCTTTCATAATACCTTTAAGGCCTCCCGACTGTATACGGTATCCCGCGTCGACAAGCGCTTTGCCAAGTTCGAAGGCGGTCTGTTCCTTTACGCCGCCTTCCTCGATCATTCCGTCGCCTATTACTGCTATGATTTTTCTCATTACTGCTCCTTAATAATTTATAGTATGTATATTATATGTATTATACAATATATTAGTGCGTATTTCCGAACGTTTTATGCCTGCGACTCCGCTTCTGCGCAAGCGGCTCCGGTCTGATTTCTGCGCTCGGCCAGCTCTGCGGTAATCTGCTTCTTTTTGCCGCCTACAAGATCGTAGAAGAATATCGGTATTGCCGCAAGAAGACTTGTGATGCCCGGCACCGCGGTGTACGTGAAGAATACCCCGTTCTTGATAGCGGGCTCGATAGAGGATGCGTCCGCGATACTTTCGTAACCGAACGCGCCCACAAGTATGAGCGCCAGCGCCGTGCCCATGGCAAGCGTTACTTTAATTGCAAAACTGAGTACGGCATAGGCAACGCCTTCGGTACGTCTGCCCGTCTTCCACTCGTAATAGTCGACGCTGTCGGCAACCATAATCATGGGCATTATGTTTACCGCGCCGAACTGCAAGCCCAGCAGGAAAAGCGTGGCAAGCATTACTATCATATTGTAATTTGAAGCCACGGTTGCGAAATACGATACGAAGGATATTACAAATCCGTAAACCGACATGCCTATAAACACCTTCTTTTCGTCGAATTTTTTGATAAGCAAAGGCGTCATGGCCATGGATATCATAGTGCCTGCGGCAGTGGTTATGCCTAAAATTATAATTTTTGAAGGCGTCCCGAAAATAACGGTCGAAGCCTGAACCTGTATGGCCATGGCTCCCTGCCTTGCAAAGCCCAGAAAATACGATACGAGTACCAAAACAAGAGGTTTGTTGCCTTTAAGCGCGCCGAACATCTCTTTAAAGGTCATTTTTTCGGCCTGATAAGGCACGCGTTCCTTATTGAAAAAGCATATCATGGAAAGCATGGCGCATCCTACGACGGCTATAAATATCGCGCTTACCAGATATTCCGCAGACGACATGTATCCGGGATTGAAACCGTCGAGTCCGCCCGGTATTATCCAGGCTATTACGGGCACTACCACGTAAGGAGCCGCCTGCCCTATGGACTTGAAAGTGTTGGCTATCGAAAGCACGTTGGTTCGCTCGGTAATATCGGGCGTGAGTACGGCAGCTATCCCCTGCGACGGAACGTCGCCCAGCGTCATGGCCATGCTCCACAGAGTGAACAGCACGAATATGATTATATACATGGGCACGCCGCTTACGGGAAGCTTGACAAAACACAATATGGTAAGCACTATCAGAAAAGGTATGGACCAGAATATGAAAGGCTTTAATTTACCGTGTTTGCCTCCGGTCTGCTTTTCGATCATATTGCCCACAACGGGATCGAAAACCGCGCTTACAACCTTGGCGACAAGAAGTATCACGCCTACTATTGCAATATTCGCACCCATCGTACGGCTGTAAAACTCGGCGGCGTACGAGTTGATATAAAATATTACCGCCTGAAAGCCGAAAAGGCCGATTGAATAAGACAGTATTTCCTTTAAGGACATGTGTTTGGTATAAGTTTTTTCTTTGGCCATAATTAAAAATCTCCTAACAGATTAATTTTATCAACACATTTCGCTTATTGTCAATTATTATTGAAAATTAGTAAAATAAAAACCCGCTTATGCGGGTTTTTACCAATCCTCCGTTAAGGCTTATTCTTTTTTAGCTTCGGCATCTTTGTCGTATCCGATGATTTCGTCAATAGTTACGCCGAAAAACTTCGCCATCGTGATAAGATGCTTGATACTGGGCTCCGCCTTTTCCAATTCCCAGACGCTGATAGTGGTGTTATCAACGCCGAACAGCTTTGCAAAATCTTGCTGAGTAATTTTTTTAGCCTTTCTAAGCTGTCTGATGTTCGCTCCGTACATGAATGTACCTCCTATGATTTTACGATTTACCCCTCGTAATTGTTGCAGTTAAATTTACGCCGAGCATATCCTCCCCACCACTTTCATATAAAGATTATACTCGAAATACCCTTTAAAGTAAACCGAATTTTAAAAAATTCGGCGTAATCAGTATATCTCGAGTTTAGTGCCCGAAATCGTATTGCCCGCCTCAGAAGCTCCCGCACCTTTGACGATACCGTTTTCGCGGGACAGGTTGAGCAGCAAAGGCGCGGCGCTTACCTCGTTACCTCCTACGTTGACCGTAATGATAAGTATATCGAAAATATCCGAGGTGTTGTCCGATTTTTGGGCCTTGAAAGACAAACTTATATCATAGTTGCCGTAAAGCGCGAAAATACTGGCGTCGTCGTCCGCTATACCGAAATATTCGGCGTCTCCTTTTTTAAGAACTACCTTTTCGGCATACGTGCCGCTACCCAGAGCAGACGCGTAAATCGTATTGGCGGAAGGCCTGGCGCCGCCCGCGCCGATTATGGTTATGTTTTCGCACTTGCGTACCTCGGCCTCTACGTTTTTAAGAACGATATTGGCTATTTCGGTCGAATTGATAAGCTGACGTCCTTTGGAGTACATATCTGTCGAACTTGTCATCAGAAGCGTTGTGGTAAGCGCAAGTATGCCCATAATAGCTATAACTATCGTGAGCTCTATAAGCGTAAAACCTTTTTTGCTTTTTAACAGTTTCATTTTACTCCTCGTCGGGTACGAAAGTTACGTATTCGTTGCCGTGCGCGTCGGTATAAGTATAGTAGGTGCCCGTTACTTCAACATCCTGATAACTGCCGTCGGGCATCTGGAATTTAAAAGTATACGTGCCCGTTTCTTCTGTAAGCGTGCCCGCATAATCGCTCGGCTTGTTCTGAGAAACGAGTACGACGGTGGAATCCGAAGCGGATTTTAAGTCTTCGTTGCCGCGCTGAATGTTGGTAAATCCGGTACTGAACATAGTGTATGCCATAAGCCCGATAATCGCAAGCATGGCAACCGCGACAATACACTCTACAAGCGTTACGCCTTTCTTACCGAGAAGGTATTTTTTACGTTTTGACTTAAACATATAATATCACCCTCCCTTACTTGAAAGCAGAGAAATGCCATTCCCTCGTTGTACTTGAAGACGAGTCTGCCTCCGTCTGAATTTGACCCAGCCCCTGCAAAAGCTTATCCGCAAGATAATTTTTATATTCATCTGCCGTCATATCGTCGGGATGTAAAGGTCTGTAAATAGTTTCATTAGCCCAAGGCCCCTCGTTGATCGAATAGTCCATAACGATATTACCCGTAACTATCGAACCGCCGGACATACTGTCGTTACTCGTGCCGCCCGTCATTTCCGCCAAGCTGTTTCCGAGATAAACCACGGAGTCTTTATGCGGAGTATAAACTACGCCCTGTAAGTTCGTGGCAAGGCCGCACCATATCTGCATAGGCCCTTCGCACATTATAAACATTACGGAATTGTCCTGACAGAAGAACCCCGCATGCTCCTGATCCTGTATAGCGGCAGTATAGTTGGTAAGATAAAGTTTTAACCGTTCGGCTTCGGTAGACGCATAAGCGTACTTTGTGCCGCTGTTGCTTGAAAATACTTCCTTGCCGCTTATTTCCTCGGATGTCAGCTTTGCGCTTACCATGTCGTCAACGTGCGACGCAAGCAATTCGGGACTGTCAAGCTCTTGCCACTGCGCACCCGTCCATTTATAGAACGTGGGAATAAATATCATATACGCTACGCCGGTATCGGCGTTTGCCATGCCGTTTTTGACCTTATAGTCCTTCGTCTCGAAAACGCTGTACTGAATGGCCATGGCGTTTTGAGCCGTATAGCTGCTCTGATTGTATTTTATCGTATTGGTAGGTCTGATATAAATTCTTACGTCGCCGTAAGTGGTATCTATCTGCATGTGTTCGTAACGGCGGGAGGTGAATTTGTTGTTGCCGAAAACAAGACCTTCGGTGAGGCTGCTCCAATACCTGTCCGACCATACGCTTCCGCACCCGCAGCTGCAATAATATACTTCGCCGTTGTTAAATTCGTATGTCTTATTCGTTGGCGTTTCGTCAACATAAACGTCTTTCATAATAAGATAACGCCAATGGTCGGAACTGTAATTGTACTTAATGCCTATAAACTGAGTATAATTTCCGACCGCCCATTGGGCCCTGAGCCATTCGGTTGCCTTATACATATTGGCGTCGTTCCAAGTGTCTCCGGCGACCGTACCGCCCGAAAGGCGAGCAAGATATTCCAAACAAATTAACCTATTTAACAATTCGTACTTATTGTGCACGATAACGTCGCAGTTCAAAGCCTGTTCGAGAGTAGAGGCAAACTTTATCTGATTTATTGCTATACCCGTAAAGTTTATACCGTGCAAATCGTTTGCTTTATTACCCGTAAGTTCATAATCGGCCTCGGGATCAGAACGGTTCATATAATCACGGTTGTAAACTCCTTCGGCATTGTATCCGTAAACGCCCATTTCCTGGAATATCTGCTTTACGGTGGTGGGATTTATGTTGGCCGTACCGCTGACTATTCCCTTGCGTTCCCAAGCGTTATTGCTTTGGTTCTGATTTAAAAGATAGCTGGTATACATGCCCTGAACGGTATTTGTAACGCTTGCAGTATTTAAATCATATCCGCTTGCAGCATTGCATATCTCTTCGTAATACTTTTTATCGCCCGTTCTGTCGGCAAAAAATACGTTTGCACTATTGGAAGGATTTGTAAACTGAACTTTTGCATAATCGTTTAATGTTACGCTTGATTTGTAACTATAAAGATTAAAATAGTTGCTGTCGTTGAATCCAATGGTTCTTGTCCACCAACCGTTGGTTTTGTTGGCGGAATTTATTACATAATAACCGCTTCTGTAGTCCGGTGTCCATTCTGCATTACACTGTTTTGTATGATAATTCCAACTGTTGTCGGACGCCCAACCCATAACATAACCGTAAAGCACGTTGCCCTGCAAAGTGCTGAAAGCGTCTTTGGCCTGGCCTTCGCCGAATACGTTAATTTTACCGTTGCCGCTGAATACGTTTGTAGATTTAAAAGAAACGGGTGCAGAGATACCGTAGAGTGCGGTAGCCGCTTTAGCCGACGCGAATTCCAAAGTGCCGCCCGTATAAAATATATCCGTATTGTCGGCGGCTAAAGTATTGTTGGCTTCTATATAGGAATCATTCTGTACTATAATATTACCTTTTACTTCAAGCGTCTTGTAAGTTCCGTTGCCGAAATAACTGTTGGCGATACATCTGTAATAATAGTCGGCAGGCTTGTTGATGTAATTAGCTATATTGGTTTTGTATGCGGCAAGATAATCCTGGAAACGGGCATTGCGGCCGTTGGATACTTCTATAAGCCTTTCCCATAACTTATAAACAGCTTTTACAGAGCTTGTTGTATAGTAATCGTAATGAACTGTACCCCAATGAAATGCACTTTCCTGAAAATATAGTCCGGCATGTTTGGCGTCAACGTGAAGTACGGGCACACCGTTTACCGATTGAGCGCTAATGTAGTTATCGTTGCCCAGCTCCAAATATGTCCTGTTATTATTGTCGACATAAAATACGGGGTTTGAAGCAAAATCGAAAGGATCGCCGTTTAACCCTGTGTAAACTATATTGGATTCCTTACTCTCTTTAGTTGCGGTCAGTATGTGAGACGCATAGGAAGCATACAGCAAGGAATTTAGCTTAATTTCGTCCGCCGTAGGAAATGCGGGAAATGCTCCGTCGTTATTTTCCGAATATACGAGTTTAAAACCGGTATCGTTGTCGCCTACCTTATTATCGGTAGTCGCATAACGCTCAAAAGGAGTACCCGTTACGTACATATTGCCTCCGCAATATATATTACCTCCTATATAGGCGTTATAGTTATTTAAACCGTTAAACAGAATATTGCCCGATACGTAAACGTCACCCAATATATCGCAGGAGTTAATAATCAGATCGCCGTTTACGTAAACGTTTTTGGTTATTTCGGTAGAAAGACTGTTATAAGAATTAGGATCGTTTTTATCACCCGAACCACGATATACTCTCGCGCCGAGTACAAGACTGCCGTTACAATATACGTTACCCGTTACAGATACCTCTCCTCTTGCCTCATCGCCTTTATAAAGAGCGAGAAGATAATCACCGCTGAGGCTGACGTCGCCGTCAATACCGCCCGAAGGGAAGGAATAGTTTACGCTGCCGCCGTTGGCCACAGCGGAGTTGGTAACGGCGTTTATCATATTGTACGTGTCGTTAGTGGTAAGCTGCGCGGTAAAAACCAAAGTTTCAGTACTGCGGCCTACCGTTGCTTCTATTTTAATCGTTACCGTATTAGGTACGTTTCCGTTTGCGCTGTAACTGTCGCCCGAAAGCGTAACTTTACAGCTTCCGAACAAATTAGGCGTATCCACGCTGAAAGTAGTACTGTTCGTGCCGTTATTCTGAATATCGAAAAGTCTCTCTTCGATAATATCGCCCATGTTCTGTTTTATTACGTTTGCAACGGAGAGTGCGGTTTGTTCGGCCTTGACCTGGCTGCTTGCGAATATACCGTCAAGCGCGCTGTTTTGAGAAAGCACCATAAAACTGCTGCCGATGATAATAAGCACCGACATGGTCATGACTACCATAAGCAGAGTACTGCCCGTCTTCTCCTTACATTTGGCGTTTACCCTTTTATAGAGCTTGTATATCAAACTGTTTTTCATACCGTACCCCTCCGGCTTTAAAACTTTATGCAGGCGACTCGCGCCCGCGCATATTTATAAAATAATATTATTAACTGCTAATATTATAGAGTTACCCTACTAAAATTATATGACCGAAAATGCGCTTTGTCAACATACTGTCCCGCTTTTCAAGCCGAATTTTACCGCAAACTCATTAAAGAAACATTAAAATTGGATTTTTTTTAAATACTTTGCCTTTTATTTCCTCTTGCCGCCCTGCACACGAGCGCGCTCCTCGGGTTTTCGTTCCTTGACTATTACGGGCGGCCGTGCTAAAATGAAATAAATAAAATTCAAGAGGTAATTTATGAGTCAGGCCGATTTAACTTTCATCAACATGTGCCGGGATATTATCGATAACGGAGTATGGGATACCGACTGCGACGTCCGCCCCAGATGGCACGACGGTACGCCCGCGCATACCGTTAAAAAATTCGGAGTGGTTAACCGTTACGATTTAAGTAAGGAATTTCCCCTTCTTACAATCAAGCGCACGCCTTTCCGCTCGGCCGTTGACGAACTTTTGTGGATATGGCAGAAAAAGTCCAACAATATTCACGACCTTAACAGCCACATCTGGGACAGCTGGGCCGACGAAACGGGCAGCATAGGCAAGGCTTACGGTTACCAGCTTGCAATCAAGCACAAATATAAAGAAGGCCTTTTCGATCAGGTAGACCGCGTGCTTTACGACCTGAAACACAACCCGCATTCCAGGCGCATTCTCACAAATATTTACAATTTTCAGGACCTGAGCGAAATGCACCTTTATCCGTGCGCCTATTCGATGACTTTCAATACCTCGGGCGATACGCTTAACGCCATACTCAACCAGCGCTCGAACGACGTGCTGGCGGCAAACAACTGGAACGTCGCGCAGTACGCGGTGCTGCTTATTATGATGGCGCAGGTCAGCGGACTCAAACCGGGCACTCTTATGCACGTTATTGCGGACGCCCATATCTACGACAGGCACGTGCCCATAGTGGAAGAAATGATAAAAAGTCCGCAGTTCCCCGCTCCGAAACTTATAGTCAACCCCGACGTGAAGGATTTTTACAAGTTCACCGTGGACGACTTCGTGCTTGAAAATTACCGGTACTCGCCGTTTAACCACAAAATCGAGGTTGCGATATGATTTGCATCGCCGCCGTCGACAAGCACTGGGGCATAGGCAGGGACAACGATCTGCTGTTTTCCATTCCCGAGGATATGCGCTTTTTCAGGCAGACCACTTCGGGCAAAACCGTGATTGCGGGCAGAAAAACCTTGCTTTCCTTTCCGGGCGGAAAACCTCTTAAAAACAGGGTGAACGTAGTGCTTTCGTCCGACGCGGAATTCGACGGTGCGGTCAACGTACATTCCCTTTCCGAACTCGCCGAAGCCGTAATTAAACTTCCCGGGGACGACGTCTTTGTTATAGGCGGGGAAATGTTGTACCGTACTCTTCTTCCATATTGCTCCAAAGCGCTTATAACAAAAATAGATGCCGACGGGAATGCCGACAAGTTTTTCCCCGATCTGGACGCCGCCGACGGGTGGAAACCCGAAAGCATGGGCGATAAACTTGCTTTTGAAAAGGGATTTTTCCGTTTTACGACATACGTCAACACAAAAGTAAAATCTTTGCGGGAACTTATTAAATAACCGAAAACGCGTTTCATTATGTAAAAAAGGCGGTTAAAACCGCCTTTTTGGTTATACAGATTGTCTCTTACTGTTGATCTTTACGCGTAAGACGCGTTTTGTTGCCCTTTTCGTCCACAACGTAGGTATTGTCCAGCTGCGCTTGTAAACTAGCCTTTACAGAGGCAATATATTCGGCGTGCAAGCGCTTCCTTTCCGCCGCCTCTTCCTCGGTAAGGCCTTCGGTTTTGTGCTTTTTGGCAAGTTCGTTTATCCTTTTTACGTCTACCATTTTTATACCTCTTCTTCCCTTTCCCCGACGTGGGATTCGGGGTTGTTTTCCTCAGGCGGTTCGGGCCCGCTTTTATCGGTTTCGGCCGTATAACCGCGCCTTGAAACTCCTTCGGCGCCGTCGTCAGCGCTGAGACCCAGACGGCTTCTGAGCTCGGATATGCGCGATTTTATCCCTGCATTGTAACTGTGCGTTTTAAGCGAGGATTTTATTACTATGGCTATATTCGACGCGCTGCCTATCAGTATAAAACTGTAATAGGTTACCGCACGCCAGGTCATTACCGCCCAGAAGAACGAACCGCCTTCAAGCACGTTGCCGAAAAGGCCGTAAAAATACGCTTCGGCTCCGCCTGCCGTACCCGGAGTGGGCACGTAGGCCGCCGCATTCATGGCGTACATTCCCTTTACCAGGCTTTCGAGATAACCGACGTCGCTTCCGTACCCTTTGATTACGAAATACGGTACGCTGACCAGCGCGAGCACTTCTATTACCGAAAACAGCGAAATAAGCAAAAACAATCCTTTGTGCATGCCCAGATATTTAAGCGTTTTCAGAAACTCTTCGGTGGACTGAGTTATTTTTTTGAGCGTTTCGTCGTAATTTTTAACCAGTTTAAGTTTGTTTGCCGCTTTAACGCAGAACTCGGCAATTTTAAGCCCTATTTCCTTCTTTACGGCCACTACCGCCGCAAAGACGGGAAAGGTCAGGTTGAAAGCTACCCCTACGTACGCCGCTATTCGTATGCCCAGAGCCGTGTCGGAAGGTATAAATATATAGGCAAGTATTATTACCAGATTGACGCTGAGCAGCTTGACCGCATGGCGGATTATGGGCGCGCTGTACGCGGTGGAAGCGTCCACGTTGTTCTTGCGCAGATAGTACATCTGAAAGGGCTGTCCGCCCATCGAAAACGGGGTTATCAAATCGTAGTACTTTCCTATCAGAACGGTCTTTACCGACAGCGCGAAACGCTTGTGCCCTCCCGTTTTTTTGAGCATGGCCATAAAGCAGACGGCCTCGGCTAACACCATTACGAAAAACAGCATAAAAGCGCAAAGTATATATATCCAGCCGTTACTCGTGTTTTTAATTAGTTCTGCAAGATTGCCTACCGAACCCGACTTGTTGCGTTCGAGCAGGAAAATTACCGTTACTATTATTACGTTAAGCAACAAAAACAGCAATTTCATTACAAAACGCTGTTTTTTGGGTTTTATCTGTTCGAGTTCGTTAAGCTCTGCGAGAGCAAGGCTCTCGTCCGCGTTTGCTTCGTCCGCGGAAAGGCTATTCAGGCGGTTTTCATCCATAAAACACTATATCGTGCGGCGGTAAAGCGTCGCCCTCCTCCGCTATTTTACTTTCGAGATACCTGCATATACTGTCTGCCTGCTCGTTCATTGGCAGGTCGGGATTGTATTCGACGGGTTCGCCCACTATTACTTTTTTCAGGCTTTCGCAAAAATATACCGGATAGAATTTCAGCCTTTTGCCGGTACGCTTATAGTACATAGGCCCTAAATACGTAAATCCTTTGTTGAATTCGTATACGTATTTGTTTACGGGGTTTTCGGTACGCTCCGGAAATATCATCGTGGAGCCGCCTTCCTTCATCGTTTCCAGCACCAGTCCGAACGTCTTTTTTACGCGCGTATCGTGATAAACCGGTATGCCGTCTATCGCCCTGAACACGTATATTATCAGGGGCATCACCGCGACAAACAAGACTTTTAAATAGTAGGGGCGCTCTTTAAGTACTTTTTTCAGCATATGATTCCAGCACTCTTTGTAATGCACGAAATAACCGTTTACCCAAAGCCTTACGTCGGGCTTATAAAGTATCATGGCACTGGGCGCGTAAATCTTCGTATGGTTGGATACGAACAGGACGGGTTCGTCGGGCATCTCCGTATGCCACTCCCATTCCGGACGCTCCACCTTGCCGCAGGCTATCCTTTTTATTATTTCCAATAATAAATGTTTTTTACCCTTCGGTTTTTCCGGTCTGTCCTTTGCCATTTACAATTATTCCTCTATATTCATCCCCGCAGAAGCGCGCCTTTCGGCAAGCTCTCTCATGATTTTATCCTTCTTTTCTCCCGTCAGGTCGTAGAACAGCACGGGTATTATGCAGAGTATGAGGCTTATGCCGGGCATAAGCGATACGAGCGAGAACATACCGAAGCGGATATTTTCGCTTACCGTAAGCGGATTTATGCTGCCTTCCGCCATCATAATACTGCCCGGGTCTATCTTGAATCCGAGATAAACCAGGACTATTGCGCAGGTGGCTACGGCGTTGCCGAGTTTGTTTACGAAAGACTGACATGCCGACCCGAGAGCCGTTTCCCTGTATCCCGTTTTCCATTCCATATAATCGAGGCAGTCGCCTATCATTGCATACGAAGTGGTGTTAAGCACGCCGAGAGGTATGCTCATAATGATAATGAACGGTATGCAGGCCCAGAACCCCGCGAACCAGCCGACCAGAGTCATTATTACGCTTGCGACGGCCCCTGCCAGACACGAAGTTATAACGATTTTTTTATAGTTGAACTTTTTATAAAGTAAGGGCATGAACAGCATCGCGCCGAACATTCCTATCGCCGCACATACCATAAATACCGTGGAAACGGTACCCCTGCTGGACTGCAACGCCTCGACAAGCTGCTCGGGCGTAAGCCCCGCCTGATCGGGTCCTATGTAGAACGTATATCTTGCGACGTGCGCGGCGGCCGCCTGCACGAGATATCTGCCGCTTGCCAGCACGCCCATTACGACTACCAGCATCAGAGGTTTACAGCTGAATATCCTGCTGAGTACGCTCGGCTCGGACTTGTCCTTTCTCGGCTTGTTGGGAATTATTACCCTTTCTTTGACGAAGAAATAGGATGAAAGGAATATCGCGCTTCCTATCACGGCGCAGATAAGGGCTATTATCATGTATTTGGCTTTGTCTATTTCCAAATCCGTCTTGCCCGTCATGATTTTACCCAGTACCCAGGACAGTACGAAATATATGGCCATGGGAACGGCGGAACCTACGCCGTTGAGCGTCCTCGAAAAAGATATGACGTTGGCCCTCTCCTTGGCGTCGGGAGTCATCGCGTTGGGAAGGCTCCAGAAAGGCACGTCGCTTACCGTGTAAATCATACCCCACAGGGTGTAAGTCACCGCGGCGTAAATCATCATCTGAGTCTGCGAAAATCCTTCCGGAACGTAAAACATCAAAAAGGTAAGTATGGCTACCGGTATCGGCGTGAACAGCACGTACGGCTTGTATTTGCCCCATTTGGTAGTGTATCTGTCGGCTATCATTCCCATCATGGGATCGTTTACCGCGTCCCAAACCCTGGCAAGCAACATCAACAGCAATACGAACAGGGGCGGCAACACGGCGACGTTTAAGTAAAACTCGCTTATGTATGAGGACATTATCGCATATATCATGCCCTGTCCCATACCGCCTACCGCATACATCCAGAACTCTTTTTTACCTACGAATTTGGTATTGTTTTCCATAGTTTCCTCTTAAACAAATAATTAATACTTTAATAATTATACAATATACTTGAAACTATTGCAACTTTCTCGAACGCATACTTGAAAAAACCGCCCCCTGCGTCGGGGGCGGCAATCGGGCAGAACCCGTTAATTGTTGTATTTTCTTATTATTTCCTCGCGGCGAACGGCTTTTTCCATCAGAAATACCGCGTTTTGAATTATACCGCATATGCGCGCGCATTCCTCGGACGAGAATTCTTTCTTGCCGCTCATCGCGCTTACGGCCGAACGCGCTTCCGAAAGCAATGCCGCCGCCGATTTGAAGTCCTGCGTGAAGGTACTGTTATAAATGTATAAAGCTCTTTCCGAGGCAAGATTCAGTCCTATCATCAGGGCAAACAGCGTTTTCCCTGCGGATTTGCTGTAACTGCCGGCCGACAGCTTTTCAAGCACTTTAATATGCTCTCTGCAATCGGAGCAAAGACTTTCGGCCGTGGAAGTGCGGCTTTTCTTGCGCTTTAACAGCAAGGGAAGCCCTATCGCCAGACTGAGGAGACATATTCCGTAACTCAGAATTATCTGCCATAAATCGTATCCGCCTTCGGCAAGCATGATAATATACCGCGTATTCATTGTTTGCCTCCTTTGTCGACGATATGAACGTCCATCTGCGGATAAGGTATGTTGATTCCGCAGGCCTTAAAATCTTGCAACACGCTTTCGGTTATGTCGAAATACGCGTCCCAATAACACGAAGTGGGAACCCATGCCCTTAGCACAAGGTCCAGAGAACTCTGATTCTGCGTCATCAGCCGCGCCATAGGCGCAGGGTCGGACAGCACTTTTTCGTGCCTCGAAGCTATATCGGTCAGAATTTTTTTGGCTTTTTCCACGTCGTCGTCGTAACTTATGGAAAAAGTAAGGTTCAGTCGTCTGGTGGACGACGTGCTGAAATTGATAACCTCGTTGCCTATTATCTGACTGTTGGGAACGGTTATGACTTTGTTGTCGGTAGCAACCAGTTTGGTATTGAACATGCCTATCGCCCGTACCGTGCCTTCCACGCCGTTAACGGATACGTAATCGCCTTCGACAAAAGGTTTTGTACCTACTACTATAAAGCCGTTGGCAAGGTTGGAAAGACTGTCTTTAAGCGCAAGACCGACGGCAAGCACTATCGCGGACAGCACGGTAACGAAATTCTGCGTCGAAATACCGGCCGCGGTAGCCACGCCCAGCAGCCATAAAAGATACAGCCCTACCCTGAAAATCGACAGACCGAATTTTATCACAGTCTTGTCTTTGTTGCCTTTTAAAAGCAGTCTGTTTGCCAGATAGATGATTATCCGCACGGCCAAAAGGCCCAGAACGAACACCGTTACGGTGTTTGCGATGTCCACGCCCGTGGTGGTTGCGAATGTCTTTAAATCGTTTAAAAATTCCTGCACGTTTTTCCTCTTGTATTATTCTTCTATTTCGAGCGCCGCCCGCTTGGCCTGCGAGGGGAAGCGGCTGCGGCGAATCGCCTTTGCAAAGTCCGCACTGTTTTTTACGGCTCTGTATTTTATTTGCTTCGGTATGTTTCTGCCTTGCAGTTTGCTCAATATCTCGACCGCGTATTCCTTTAACGTCGGATTTGTTTTATATTCGATATCGTTTAACCTTACAAGGACTTTATCATTGGCTTTTATACCGCTTAACTGTATCGGAATGTCTTTTTCGATGCGTCCGCAATATACTTCCTCGTCGTTAATCATAACGGCGCACGAGGCCGAAACCACGTCTTTGAAACACAGACGGAAATTACGCTCCGCGATATCCGTATCGCCGTTTATTATTTCGAAAAGCAGCATATCGTCGGCCTTAACCATGTTGAAGGCCGTTTGGACGCCTTCGCCCGAATCCTTTTCCTCGTACAGAGTGTACGAATTGCTGCCGGAATACAACCATAATTCCATGTTTACGGGATTTGACGCGTCGTTGCCTTTATTGAGCGAAAGGGGTATTATCGCGCCTTCCTTTGCAAGTACGGGTATGTCGGCCATATCTCTGAACATCTCCACCGTTCTGCCGCCTTTGTAGCTTATTCCCGTGAAGACGTCGGTCCACTTGCCTTCAGGCAACCACACTTTCTGACCGGCAAGTCCCGTCTTTTTGTTTACGGGCCCGGTTATGGGGCAGACCAGAAGCTCGGAGCCGAACATATATTCGTTTTTAATCGCATACGCGCCCTCGCAGTCCGGATAATCGTAATACATTGGGCGGCAGATTACGCTGCCGTTTACCGACGATTTGTAATTTTCTGTAAACAGATACGGTATCATGGCATGCCTCAGCTTCAGATACCGCCTTATGTGCATATCCACGGACTTGTTGCACTTCCACGGTTCTTTCCCCTGCAATTCGTTGCTTGTGGAATGCAGCCTGTTTACGGGGCTGAACACGCCCAGCTGTATCCATCTCAGGTACATCTCGTCGTCTTTTTTGCCCATGTAATGCCCGCCTATATCGTGGCTCCACCACCCGTACCCTATATTTGCGGCGTTGGCGGTGAAATAAGGCTGAAATTTAAGCGTTTTCCAGCTTGCCACCGTATCGCCCGAAAAACCGAGAGGATATCTGTGGCTTCCCGGGCCGCTGTACCTGGAAAGTATCAGGCCCGCCTTTTTGCCGCCGTCGGGAGTTTTTTGGCTGTCGAGATAATGGTAATGGTTCAAGGCCCATAACGGATCCAACCCTTCCACTGCGGTTTTGGTGCCCTGCTGCCAGTCTATCCACCAGAAGTCTACTCCGTCCTTTTCGTAGGGTTTGTGCAAAACCTTAAAATATGCGTTTATGAAAGCCGTGGACGTTATGTCGAAAGGTATGGGCTGTTTTTTGTCGGGGTCGAGTCCGAGTTCGTAACACATGTCCTTATACATATCCTCGAAAGGACGCACGCCCTGCGCGGGGTGCAGATTCAGCGTTACGTGATAGCCCATGGCTTTAAGTTCTTTTAAAAATTGCTTATAATCGGGAAACAGTTTTTTGTTCCAGCTGTAACCGGTCCAGCCGGCGCCCTGAACGGGAAGCAGTTTTTTCTGCCCGTACTCCTCGCCGAACGCCTCGGCAAGTTTAACCCAGTGCCAATCCATATCCACCGTTGCCACGGTAAAGGGTATGTCCTCGTCAATAAAGCGCTGCATGAGCCCGGTGTATTCTTCCTGAGTATAGGCCTTGTATCTTGACCACCAGTTACCCAACGCGAAACGAGGTACTACGGGCGTTTTCCCCGTAAGGCGGTAAAAGTCCGCAAGAGCGGCGGAATAATCCTTGTCGTAAGCGAAAACGTAGGTATCGGTCCTGCCTTTGTCGTTCGGCTTGACAAGACCGTCTTCCCCGAGATACAGACTGTCGTCTTTAAGCAGGGCGACGCCCGTTTTGCTTACTATGCCGTCGTCCATAACGACGTATGCCTGCCAGAACTTTTTGCCTATTGTGCACGGCAGATACTGAAACCGTCCGCAGGACATATCCAGAGTCCGCGCCGTACCTTTCATGTTGCCCTTATTGTCGCATTTGACTTTTCGGCCATCGTTAAAAATAACGTATTCCGCACGTTTCGTAACTTTATCGTATAAAATCGACGCTTTATCCGTTGTTACGGTTACACTTTTATCGGTAACGGCTACATTGAAAGGCGCGGACGAAAAGTTTCGGTTCCACACTATCTGGGTAGCGCTGTCGTTAAATCTGCCGGCGGGATCCGTTTCGATTCTGAAAAGCCTGTCCGTAAGCACGCTGATGCGAAAACCGTCGCCTTTTACCGTTAAGGCGTCGGGCGTGGAAGGCGTGGTGTGGGCTATGAGATGAGCGTCGAGTTTTATCATAAGTTTCCCTCGCAAGAATTTTATAATATAGATTATAACATAGCCTTATATGTTTGTAAATACTTTGTTCCCCTTTCCCGTTTATCCGCACGTATAAAGCAAACGTCCGGTTGCCCGGACGTTTGCTTTTAGAGGTTGTTATTGTTAGGAGAATCATACTATTTTAATATTTCCGCAAGGCGGGTATCGCTATAACTGGTATAAACCTTGATTTCAATACCTTTTGCTGCGGCAACGCCGTCTATATATTTGACGGCCAGATTTGAGCTGATGCCGAAATTGAGTCCTTCGGTGCTTGACGACGCGATTTTAAAGCTGCTTACCGCGACGCAGTCGCCCGTAGCGTCGAATACAGGCCCTCCCGAATTGCCGGAGTTTATGGCGGCGTCGGTCTGTATTACCTCGCCCATCTGATAACTTAAATCGTAACCCGTCAGATCAGGTCTGAGATTGGTTACCGTACCGGTCGTTACCGATATGCCGAGGTCGTATGCGTTACCTATAACTATTGCGTATTCGCCAAGATTTAACGCCGCGGAGTCTCCGAAGGTCACGTACTTGGCTTTTTCGGGCAAGCCGTTTTTGAATTTGAGCACGGCAAGGTCGAGAGCCTCGTCGTAGGCCACGATTTCAAGGTCGTAGGAAGTATCGTTTCCGTAAAATTTGCACGTTACGGTGTCGTAAGGTTTGGTTACCTTTTCGTAAACAAGCTGCTCCCTGCCGAAATAGGTCTGTATGCTGTATTCGTAATCGTCGTGCATAACCACGTGGGCGTTTGTAAGCACGTAACCGTCCTCGTTGATTATCATGCCGCTGGCCGTGCTTCCGATCAGACTCTGCTGGACCTGAATACTGCCGCCCCGGATGGAAGCCGATGCGTTGTAATATCCCGTACAGCTTATATCCACTACCGAGTACAGATTCTTGCTTGCCACGTATACGCTGACGGGAACAGAGCTGTCGTCGTATTTATACTCTCTCGCATACTGTTCGAGCAATTCCGCCGTAAGAGTCTGCGTTACCTTGTTTTCGACGTTGCTGCTTACCTCGTTGGCAAGACTGTCAGAAAAAGCGGAATCGTATTTACCGCTTATCTGCAATAGAACGGCTACGTTTATGACGAGTATCATAAGGCATACGGCGATACCCCCGATAATCTGACGTTTTTTAAGCGCTTTGAAGCGCTGTTCGAGTTTTTCGTCTAGTTTTTGCTCTTCGTCGGTGTAATTTTCGTAACCATAGCGTTCCATAAACAAGGCTCCTCGTTTATTGTTACCGTTAGATTAACCCTTTAAACTTAAAAAAATATTAAATTAACGCCCGTAAAATAAAAAAACGACGCGAAATTCGCGTCGTTTTAAGTTAAACCTGTTAAAAATCGCAATGTCCTACCGTTCTGGGGAAAGGTATCACGTCGCGGATGTTGGAAATACCCGTCAGATACATTATCATCCGTTCAAACCCCAGGCCGTAACCCGCGTGTTTCGTTCCGCCGAAACGACGCAGATCGAGATACCACCAATAATCTTCTTCTTTAAGGCCTAATTCCTTCATGCGGGCTTTGAGAACATCCTCTCTTTCCTCCCTCTGGCTTCCGCCTATCAGCTCGCCTATGCCGGGCACAAGCAGATCCATGGCGGCAACGGTCTTTCCGTCGTCGTTAAGGCGCATATAAAAAGCCTTGATTTCTTTGGGATAATCAATTAAAAACAGAGGCTTTTTATAAACCGTTTCGGTCAGATAGCGTTCGTGCTCGGATTGCAGATCGCATCCCCAGTATACGGGAAACTGAAATTTATCCTTTACGGGCAGAAGTTTTTCGATAGCTTCGGTGTACGTTACTCGGGCAAAATCGTTTTTAAGCACGAAATCCAGCCTTTCTTTAAGTCCGGTATCTATAAAGCGGTTTAAAAAGTCTATTTCTTCAGCGCACGTACGGGTACAATGTTCGATTATAAACTTTACCATATCCTCGGCAAGGCTCATATTGTCGTCGAGGTCGGCAAAAGCTATTTCGGGCTCTATCATCCAGAACTCGGCCGCGTGACGCGCGGTATTGGATTTTTCCGCCCTGAAAGTGGGGCCGAAAGTATATATTTTTCCGTAAGCCATGGCGTAAGTTTCGCCGTTAAGCTGCCCCGAAACCGTAAGGCTGGTTTTTTTGCCGAAAAAGTCTTCGGAATAATCTGCGGGCCTGCCGCCGAGATTGTCGACGTCGAGAGTGGTTACCTGGAACATCGCGCCCGCGCCCTCGCAGTCGCTGCCCGTTATGAGAGGAGTATGCACGTAAACGAAGCCTCTTTCGTTGAAAAATTTATGAATGGCGAAAGCGCATTCGCTTCTTATCCTGAAAACGGCGCTGTATGTGTTGGTGCGGGGTCTGAGATAGGCTTTTTCCCTTAAAAATTCCATGGTATGGCGCTTTTTCTGCAAGGGATAATCGGGCGTGGACTCTCCCTCCACGGAAACGGCCGAAGCCTTTATTTCAAAAGGCTGCTTGTTTTCGGGCGTAGCTACTACCTTGCCCGTTACCACAAGCGCGGCGCCCACGTTCTGCCCGGCGATTTCGTCGTAATTGGCCAGAGTTGCGCGCTCGAAAACTATCTGGCAGCTTTTGAAAAAACTTCCGTCGTTAAGCTCGATAAATCCGAACGCCTTGCTGTCGCGCACCGTTCTTACCCAACCGCATACCGTAACGGTTTTATCCGCATAGGAAGCTATGTCCTTGTATATTTGCTTGATTTCCGTTCTCTTCATCGTACCTTCCGCCCTTATAATAGATTGATGCCGTGTTCCTTGGCGTATTCCGTTTCGCTTTCGGGCCATACGGAGGCCTGTACCTCGCCGATGTGGGCCTTTTCAAGCATGAGCATGCACAGCCTCGACTGCCCTATTCCTCCGCCTACGGTAAGCGGAAGCTCGCCCCTGAGAAGCGCCCTGTGGAAAGGCAATGCGGCGCGGTCTTCGGCGTTGGCGAGTCTGAGCTGTCTTTCAAGACTCTCTGCGTCCACCCTGATGCCCATTGAGGATATTTCTATCGGCTGATTTATAACGTTATGCCAGAACAGAATATCGCAGTTAAGGTCCCAGTCGTCGTAATCGGGAGCGCGGCCGTCGTGCTTTTCGCCGCTTTTGAGCGCGCCGCCTATACCGATAATGCAAACCGTACCGTACTTTTTAACGACTTTGTGTTCCCTCTGCTTGGGGGTAAGGTCGGGATACTTGTCTTCAAGCTCCTGCGCGGAAACGAAAAAGACGTCTCTGTTCAGCTTTGCCGTAAGGCTCGGGTAATTGCGTTTTACCACCTCGCTTATGTCGCATACGGTATCTACTATTATTTTAACAGTGTTTTTAAGATAGTCCAAGGTGCGGTCCTCGCGGGTTATAACCTTTTCCCAGTCCCACTGATCGACGTATATGGAATGAAGATAATCCACCTCGTCGTCGCAACGGATGGCGTTCATGTCCGTGTACAGCCCTTCGCCCGCGTGAAAACCGTATTTTTTAAGAGCCTGTCGCTTCCATTTGGCAAGGGACTGAACTATTTCCGCCCTTATGCCGGGCATGTTTTTTATATCGAAACTGACTATGCGCTCCACTCCGTTGAGGTTGTCGTTGATGCCCGACTGACTCAGCACAACCAAAGGCGCGGATACGCGCTGAAGATTGAGCCTTATGGCCAGCGTCTGTTCGAAATTGTCCTTGATGAGTTTGATGGCCTTTTCGGTTTCTCTTAAATTGACTTTGACGTTGTAGTTTTTCATATTTTCACTGCCTTGTTCCCAATTTTAAAATATTATAGCACTTTGACTTTAAAATGACAACAATTAACGACTTCTTTTTAATTTCTTTTACAGAGTATTTATTCGTAATTTATATAAAAACGCATTTAAGTTCAGCCGCTTGCCATATCCTTTTTACTGTGATATATTATCCTTAAAAACAAACGGCGCTTTCTCGCGCACGGTATGCTATATGAACGACAATATTCCTGTAATCCCCAAAAAGGTGCCCTTTTTGAAAAAACTGATTCCGTTTTACGGGCCCTATAAAAAAGTAATGGCGCTGGACCTGTTCTGCGCCTTCGTCACAAGCGCGTGCGCCATCGTGTTTCCCGTGCTCGTGCGCAAACTTCTGTACGACGTGATAGGCGCCGCTTCCATAGTATGGTCGTCGCTGGCGGTTCTGGCCGCGCTGATGCTGGGCGTCAAGTTTCTGGAATACGCCGCAAAATACTATATGACCACCATCGGCCATATTATGGGCGCGCGGCTGGAAACCGATATACGCCTTTCGCTGTTCGATAAATTCATGTCCATGCCCAACAGCTTCTACGACAACAACAAAACGGGCGAACTGATGAGCCGTATCACCACGGATCTTTTTGATATAACCGAATTTTCGCACCACTGCCCCGAAGAACTTTTTATAATAACGGTAAAATTCACGGGGATTTTCGTATATCTGATGTTTATCAACGTGCCTCTTACCCTGATAATTTTCGCCTGTCTGCCCGTAGTTATAGCCGTGGCGTATTACTTCAACGTGAAAATGGATAAAGTGTGGGCCGAAAACCGCAAGAAAATCGCGCATATCAACGCAAAACTCGAAGACAGTCTGGCTGGTATAAGAGTCATTAAATCATTCGCCACCGAACAGCTCGAACAGGAGCGTTTTAAACAGAATAACCTCGAATTCGTTAAAATCAAGAGCAAAAGCTATAAATACATGGGCGCCTTCGTAGGTCTCACCGGGCTGTTTTCCAACCTGCTTTACGTTGTAACCGCCGTTATAGGCGCCGTTGCAATAGCAAAGCAAAGCATTTCCTCGGTCGATCTTATCACATATCTGCTGTATATAAGCGTGCTTCTGCAAACCGTGGAAACGCTCGTTCAGTTTACCGAACAGTTTCAGCAAGGCGTTAGCGGTTTTAAACGCTACGTATTCGTAATGGGCCTGCCCTGCCCTATAACGGACGCGCCCGACGCACTAGACGCAGGCCGGCTCGAAGGCAACATAGCTTTCGACGGCGTTGCTTTCAGCTATAACGAAAAAGGCGAAAAAGTACTTAAAAACCTCTCGTTCGAAGTCAGAAAGGGCGAACATGTAGCCATAGTCGGCCCTTCGGGCGGCGGTAAAACCACTATGGTCAATCTTATCCCCCGGTTTTACGACGTCGAACAGGGCTCCGTTTCGATAGACGGCGTCGATATACGTAAATATACGCTTAAATCGCTGCGCCGCAATATAGGTATCGTTCAGCAGGACGTATATCTGTTTAACGGCACGATAGCCGAAAACATAGCTTACGGCTGCGAAAACGCCTCGGCCGAGCAGATAAGGACGGCCGCAACCCTCGCGGGAGCGGACGAGTTTATACTGAAATTCGAAGAAGGATACGATACTCAGGTAGGCGAACGGGGCGTCAAACTTTCGGGCGGACAGAAACAACGCATAAGCATCGCCCGCCTCTTTCTGAAAAATCCGCCCGTTCTGATTCTGGACGAAGCCACGTCGGCACTTGACAACCAAAGCGAGAAACAGGTACTCGAAAGCCTTGACAAACTTTCCGAAGGACGCACAGCCATTACCATCGCCCATCGCCTTACAACCGTAAAGGGCGCGGACAGAATAATAGTGCTGGATAACCGCGGAATAGCCGAACAGGGCTCTCATGAGGAACTGATAAGCAAAAACGGCCTTTACGCCAAGTATTATAAAATGTATTCCTGAATATCTGAAAAAAGCGGCCGCAAGGCCGCCTTTTGTTTTGATTTTTTCTCAGTCGGTACGCATCGCCTTATCCAGAGCGTATGTTATACCTGCCGTAAGCGCGGGAAACAGCAATATTTCCACTACCGTGTTTACGCTTACTATTACTGCCGCAACGTAGGCAAAATTTATCGTGAAGCCGCCTAAATCTTTTCCGTAATTGAAGGCAAGCAGCATTCCCAGTACTAGCACGGTATTGGTAAGCACTCCCGCAAGTCCCGCGGCAAAACGCGCGGCCATAAAGTTTTTACCGGGGTGTTTTATTTTTTTAAGAGCCCCGTATACAAGCCCGGGTACGGCGCCTGCAATTATTCTGGGTATTACGGACACCAACGGATTCACAAATGTCCTGTAAAGAGGGTTTGCCGAAAAAATCAAGGCTATCGTAAAACTGGACAAACCGAATATCAGCCCCGTTATCGCGCCGAATTTGGGGCCTTTGAATACGGAAATTATTATTACGGGTATAAACCCGAAAGCGATGCTTACCGGAAGCCTTATCACCTCGGCAAGCGCGGTCAGCACTATAATAAGCGCCGCAGTAACTGCTGTAAACGTTAAATTCTTACTTCTTTGCATAGGCATATTTTAATATAATTATCGTATTTTGTAAAGACATTATGCGGTCTGATTAAAAATAAAAGGCGGGATATCGTACCGTATATCAAAAATTACAGTCGCAGACGCATTTTTTTTAAAAATAAAAGGCGGAGCCGAAGCTCCGCCTTGCGGATTTGATGTTATCCGATTACAGCTGTGCATCCTGACCGAACGCGATGTTCAGTTTAATGCTTGCGGTTTTACCGCCCTTGGTGTAGGAAGCGGCAAAGCCTTTGTCGGTAAGACTGATGCTTATGCTTGCGCCGGAAAGCATAGCCTCAACGGTGCTGCCGATAGAGCTGTCGCCTACGATGGCCGCCATGTCGGCATCCATCTTGGCTTTCTCTTCAGCGGTCATGACTTTGCTGAGCCAACCTTCGCCTACGATAGAATCGATGGTAGCGCCTACGTCCGCAATTTCAAGTTTCAACCCTTTGTCGCCTACGTTGCTGATGTTCTTGGTTACAACGTTGATAACCTTAACCACGATCTTGTCGAGCAAGGGATTGGGTTCTTCGGGCTGTGCAGCGTCGCCGGCGGTGTCAGCAGCTCCGGTAGCGGGAGGAGTAAGAGCCTCGGTGATAGCGTCGGATACGATCTGGAATACGTTTACGGTTACGCTTTCTTCAAGAGCAGCGTCGCCGATAAGAGCGGCAACCTGTTTAGCGGTTGCTTCCTCGCCCATTTCGTCGATTATCTTGGAAGCGAGTACCAGAGCGTAGTTGGTAGCGATTCTGGCCATACCGGGGTCGACTTTCAAAGCAAGGGTGGTCACTTTGGTGTCGCTGTCGGTAACGGCGGTACCGACTATCTTGGAATTGTCGGGGAAGGTAAGAGTTATTTCGCCGTCGAGTTTGTAACCTTCGTTGGTGAAGCTGATGTCGGTGAGGTTGCCTTCTAACGTGTACTTACCGCGGAAATTGGTCTGAGGAGCGTCGTAAGAAGCAAGAACTTCCTCGGTGTAGAGAATATTGCCGGCAGCGTCTGTAGCAGGTTTGCCGTCAGCGCCTTTCTGAGATACTTTAACTTCGGCCTTGGGCAGGTCGAGAGTAAGCATACCTTCGTCGATGCTGACTTCGCCTACGAGGTTAGCGGTAGCGGGCTTGGCGTCCGCGGTATTGAGACCGAACAGACTGTTAGCCGTGGTGTCGTTAACGTTTTTGATAACGAGGTTGCTGATGGAAATATTTGCTTCAACGCTCTGTATAAGACCGGAATCTATAACGGTAAGTCTGGGATTGCCGTACAGAGTTACGTTGATGAACAGCTCTTCCATAGCGGAACCGGTCTGGGCGCTTTCGCGAACGAGGCCGATTTCAAGTCCCATGGTGCTTATAAGAGAACCGAGGCTGTTGTGAGTCTTGTCAAGACCGTTGATCATGCCGGGAAGCATGTTTTTAAGCAGACCGCCAACGGTGGAAGACTGAGTGCCTATTATTTCCTGAGTAAGGGTTTTGCCGTCGGAAGTTTTAACGGGCGTAGCCAGCATGCCGGGTTTACCTAACGCGGTAAGTATGGCAAGGAAGCTGATGTCGCCTTCGATCTCGATGGAAAGAACGCTGGCGAGTACTTCTTTAATGGTCTGGCCGTTGATTTCGAGCTTGTTAAGGTCAAGGCCGAAAGCACCGAGAACGGCAGTAAGGGTTTTGTCGAGATCGTAGTTAGCTCCGAAATCTTTAACGATACTTTCTACCAAATCGAGAATGGTATGTACTTTCGCGTCGGGATTATCCTTGTTGAGGATTTCTTCGGACTCGATAAAGTCGTTGATTATTTTAGCCCAAGTATTGTTGAATACTTCTTCGCCGTTCATAAGTTCTACGGGAACTTTAATCAAAGGCTTAGCGGTGTCGCTTGTAGCGCCTATTTTACCGTAGATATTGGTAGCGTCGTTAAGCAGGAAGTAGATTTCCATATCTATTTCGCTTATGGCAACGCCCAGTTTAACCGCGGTATTGGCACCGGTTTCGGTTACTCTGTCGATAAAGGCCGCAACGCTTAAAGAAATGGGGAGAGTGGTTTCTCCGAGAGATACGTTCACGTCGATATCGGCGCCGATTAAAACGTTTTTGTCAACGTCAACGGCTTCGGAACCGATGGTGGTGTTTGCAGACGCCCACAAATCCTGGAAGAATTGCGCAGAAGTATAGCTTTCTTCTTCTTCTTCGTCGTCGTCGTCACCACCGGGTTTGACGGGGGGCTTGCTGCCGCCGCCGCCCTGATCGTTGTCCTTATCGTCGCCATTACCGTCGCCGCAGGCAGCAACGCTGACAAGAAGAACGAGGGCCAGAAGAACGACCAATACCTTTTTGAACAGGTTTGACTTCATAATTTTTTGAACCTCCGTTTTTTTGATTTTCGGATTCGGTTAAGAACCCTTGCGATAAACTTTTGTTTATTCTTGCTAATATTGTAGCACACGGAAAATCAAACTGCAAATATTTTTTCCATTTTATAAGATTGCCGCGCGTCAAAATTGCTTTAACAACCCTATTATAGTAAATATTTGCCCACTTTTAACAAAATTTGCCATATTTTCCGTGCATGCCGAAAAGCGTAAAATGCTTGCCTTTCGCGCTTTTCATTGTAATGCAAACGGGAAAACCGCCGTTTCCCTATTTAATAAACAATTATGAAACGATTTTTGTTGGAAAAAAATAAAAACTTTAAGCATAAGGTTTTACAATCATCCGACAACATTGTTAATGAACCCGATTTACTTGCCGCATATATTTTTTGTTAATGAACCCGATTTACCTGCTGCATATATTTTATGTTATATTTAAATAAAGTTTAAATGTAAACTTAAAAAACTTTTTTAGTGTATATAAAGAGCGTAAAATGTGTGTCAATATTTATAATATAAGTGTCAATTTGTTTTATATTTAAATCAAAGTGACAATCTGAATAAAAGCCGACTTTATTAAAAGCCGGCTTTTACTTTCAGAAAGGGAAATCCGCGTTATTTGCGGAATTTCGGCAAATTACATTTCGAGAATTTTGTCGAAAAGAACTTTTTTGCCTTTTTTTACGATTGCTTTGAAACTTACGTCCTGTTCGGACAGACTGTGAGTTACAGCGCTTCCGACAAGAAGTCCCATTATAAACGCTTTTTTCATAATACATCCCTCCTGCTTTTATTGTTTCACCGGATTGCGACCTTATTAAGTAAAAAATTGGAAAAACAAATCCGCCCCCGAAGGCGGATTATTTAAAATTAACTTTACTTGTGTACGGCGCGCCGCGATTATTTGCCGCCGTTGTTTTTACGGTAGTTTTCGATAGCTTCCTTTATTGCTTCTTCGGCAAGCACGGAACAGTGTATTTTCTGCGGGGGAAGCCCCTCGAGAGTCTGAACGACGTCCTTGTTTTTAATGTTAAGAGCCTCCTCTACGGTTTTTCCTATTATCATGTCCGTGGCTACCGAACTCGACGCGATGGCCGCGGCGCAACCGAAAGTTTTGAATTTGGCGTCCTTGATGACGTCGTCCTCTATCCTTAAAGTTATTTGCATTATGTCGCCGCAACTGGCGTTTCCGACGGTGCCTATGGCGTTGTAATTTTCGACTTCGCCTACGTTTTTGGGGTTTTTAAAGGTTTCCATTACTTTTTCGCTATACATTTGCGTATTCCTCCTGCACCTTGAACAAAGGGCTCATTTTTCTTAATCTTTCTACTACTTCTTTAAGCACCGAAACGGTGTAATCTACCTGCTCGGCGGTATTGTCCTTGCCGAAACTGAATCTTATCGAACCGTGGGCAAGGCCTTCTTCGACACCTATCGCAAGCAGGGTATGCGACGCTTCAAGCGACCCCGAGGAGCATGCCGAACCGCTTGACGCGGCTATTCCTTTCATATCCAGCGAAAACAGTATGGATTCGCCTTCGATATAACGGAAGCTGAAATTCGCGTTGCCCGGCAGACGGCGCTTTCTGTCGCCGTTATATTTCACGAAAGGTATCTCGGACTCCACCATAGATACGAATCTGTCGCGCAGTTCGCATATTTTTTTGTTGTTTGCCTCTCTTTCGGCGACGGCTATACTCAGAGCTTCACCCATTCCGACTACGCAGGGCGTATTCGTGGTACCGCCCCTGAGCCCGCGTTCCTGTTCGCCGCCGTTGATAAGCCGCGCGATTTTAACACCGTTTCTGACGTAAAGCGCGCCTATGCCTTTGGGCCCGTAAAATTTGTGCGCCGATAAGGAAAGCAAATCCACGCCCCACGCCTTGACGTCGATATCCAGAGTACCTGCCGCCTGTACCGCGTCGGTATGAACGAGTACGCCTTTCGCGTGCGCGATTTTAACCACTTCTTCTATGGGCTCGATCGTTCCGATTTCGTTGTTAGCCGTCATTACCGATACAAGTACGGTGGTATCCCTTATGCTGTTTTCCAGCTGTTTAAGGTCTACTATCCCGTTTTCGTCCACGTCGAGATAGGTTATTTCGGCACCCTCGCGCTCGAGTTGCTTACAGCAGCTCATTATGGCGGCGTGCTCGATTTTTGTGGTGATAATATGATTTCCCTTGCTTTTGTACGCCGACAGTATGCCTTTAAGTGCCCAGTTGTCGGCCTCGCTTCCGCCCGATGTGAAATAAATCTCGTTGGGTTTGGCGTTAATCGCCTGCGCTACCTGCGCGCGGGCTTCTGAAACCGCCTGCTCGGTTTGGCGGCCGTAAAAATGCTGACTGTTGGCATTCCCGAACAGCTCGGTATAATAGGGTTTCATTTTTTCGAACACGCGCTCGTCCGTATAAGTCGTGGCCGCGTGATCAAGATATACTTTCATTCTTTCTCCTCTTGCTGACCGAGCATGTCTTTAAGCGTCATGTCGTCCAGCACCTTGTTTATGCTCCGATAAATTTTGTACCATATGTCGCGCGTCTTGCAATGCGCTCCGTCCGCGCAGGGCGTATGTATGCATTTGGCTATTTCCAGCCCGTCTTCGAGAGCGCGCATGACTTCGCCTACCGTTATCTCCTCGGGCGGCCTCGAAAGATAATACCCTCCGCTGACGCCCCTTACGCTGTCCACTATGCCGGCACGGCGAAGAAGAATCATAATTTGTTCGAGATAGGCGTCGGTTACGCCCGCCTGCCTGCTTATGACCGAAAGCCCTATGGGCTGAGCTCCTTCGTAATTTTCGGCCATGACCTGACAGGCTTTCAGCCCGTATCTGGACTTTGAAGATATTTTCATTTATTAATTCCTACCTTTTTAGTCAACATTATATTATCACCCTTTTCGAGGTCTGTCAACCGTTTGCGCGGGCAAATTCTTACAAAATTGATAGGAATTTGAAAATCCGGTTCTTAATAACAAAAATCCGCGGAAATTCCGCGGATTTTCAAAGCCTTGTTATGTTTATTTTCTTACCTGTCCGTTACCCGTGATAACGTATTTTTCAGTGGTAAGTTCTTTCAGCCCGAGCGGCCCTCTCGCGTGTAATTTGCCCGTGCTTATGCCCATTTCGGCGCCCAGACCGAACTCGAACCCGTCGGTGAATCTCGTTGACGCGTTGACGTATACTGCGGCGGCGTCTACTTTTTTGGCAAACTGTTCTGCCGCGGCGGCGTCCGACGTGATTATCGCCTCGCTGTGGCACGTACCGTATCTGTTTATGCGGTCAATCGCCTCGCCGCAATCCTTGACTACCTTTATATCCATAATAAGATCGTGATATTCGGTATGATAGTCCTCCTCGGTGGCCGGCGTGAAAGGCAGACCGTATTTTGCCAGTTCCTCGGGCATTCCCTTTATAGTGACGCCGTTGTCGATAAGCGCTTTCATAAGCCCCGGCAGATATCTATCCGCCACATCGGCGTCTATAAGCAGACTTTCGGCAGCGTTGCATACCGAAGGCCGCTGACATTTGGCGTTTACGAGTATCTTTTCCGCCATATCGTAATCGGCCGTTTTTTCAACGTAAACGTGGCAGTTGCCGCCTGCCGACGCTATTACGGGTATGGTAGAGTTTTCGAGTATAAAGTTTTTAAGCCCTTCGCCGCCCCTGGGAATAATTACGTCGATATATTTATCCTGCTTTAAGAGTTCGGCCGTGGCTTTTCTTTCGGTATCGTCGATAAAGGTGATTATTTCCCTTTGGAATCCCGCTTCCGCAACCGCGTCGGACAACACCTTGTATATCGCTCTGTTGCTGTTTATGGCGCCCGAGCCGCCTTTGAGTATTACCGCGTTGCCGCTTTTGATGCATAAAGCGGCCGCGTCCGCCGTCACGTTGGGCCTGGCTTCGTAAATTATGGCGACTACGCCCAGAGGACAGCGTACCTTTTTAAGCACGAGTCCGTTGGGGCGCACGCTTTCGCCCGTTACTTCGCCCACGGGATCTTCGAGGGCCGCAATCTGCCGAATGCCCTCTATCATCTGATCTATACGGCTTTCGTTAAGGCGCAGTCTGTCCTCAAAAACCTTGTCTTTACCGGACAAATTGTTTAAATCAACCTTGTTTTCGGTTAAAATATAGTCCTGCCCGGCCTTTAATGCGTCAGCCATGGCGGAAAGTATCGCGTTCTTCTCCGCGGCCGAAAACGCAGCAAGGCTGCGGGAAGCGAGTTTTGCTTGCCGACATACCGAAGTTACGTTCATTATTCCTCTTCTTCCTCCGGGAGTACCGCGTTGTGGAACACCTGCTGAACGTCGTCGAGCTCTTCGAGTTTGTCGATGAGTTTTTCGATGGACTGAATATGCCTTTCCTCGGGTTCGACTTCGTTTTCGGGTATCATGTCTATTTCGGCGGATACTATTTTGACGCCGGCCTGTTCGAGGGCTTCGCGTACGGCGCCCAGATCGTTGGGCATGGTATAAACTTCGTGATAGCCGTCTTCCGTAACTATGTCGTCGGCGCCGGCTTCGAGAGCTTTATCCATAAGTTCGTCCTCGCCGATTTCGGCCTCGTCGATTATTATGACGCCCTTTCTTTTGAACATAAAGGATACGCATCCGCTCTGCCCGAGCGCACCTCCGAATTTGTCGAAAAGGTGTCTTACGTCGCCCGCCGTTCTGTTTTTGTTGTCGGTAAGACATTCTACTATAAAGGCTACGCCGCCCGCGCCGTATCCTTCATAGGTCATTTCCTCGTAGTTTACGGTGTTAAGCTCGCCCGAAGCCTTCTTGATGCTGCGCTGAATGTTGTCGTTGGGCATATTGTTCTGCTTTGCCTTGGCGATCGCGTCGCGAAGACGCGCGTTGGAGTTGGGGTCCGCACCGCCCTGTTTTACGGCTATGGCAAGCTCCCTGCCTATTTTGGTGAAGACGTTGGCTCTCGCCGCGTCGGATTTGCCTTTTTTGGCCTGTATATTATGCCATTTGCTGTGTCCGCTCATATTGTTCTCCTTTTTCTCTGTATATCGTACATCGCTATTCCTGCGGCTACCGCCGCGTTGAGCGATTCCATACCTCCTTCCATGGGAAGAGCCGCGCATATCTCGGCCGCGTCCAGCATCTCTTTGCTTACGCCGTGCGCCTCGCTGCCTAAAATAAGGGCTGCGCGTCCTCGTATTTCGGGAAGGGCAAACAGGTCCGTCCCGCCCATATCGAGGGCTACCGAATTGTATTTTTTCAGCTGCTTACGGGCGTTTTCGGCGTCCGTCTTTATGACTTTCACCCTGAATATGCCGCCCATACTCGCCCTGACGGCCTTGCCCGAATAGCAATCGGCGCAGTTGATGAGGTATATTTCTTTAAACCCCGTGGCCGCCGCCGTCCTGATTACCGTCCCCAGATTACCGCTGTCCGAAACGCCGTCCAGAAACAGAGCGTCGCCGAGGCCGAAATCCTCCTCGCCGTGCTCGGGCATGCGTATTACCGCCACTATGCCCTGCGCGCTTACCGTCTCGGTTATGCTTTTCATGACCTTCTGGTCTACAAGACGCCCTTTACAGCCGAATTTTGCCGCAAGTCGCTCGCCTTCCTCCTGAAAATCCGGGCTGTAATACAAGGCCTGAACGCTGACGCTTTGGGGAATGTCCTTTACGAGATTGTACCCTTCGGCAATATAAAGCCCGGCGGCCTTGCGGTATTTCTTGTCCTGCAGATTGCGTACCGCTTTTATTTCGGCGTTGGAAGTAGAGGTGATTTGTTCCATATTCCAAAAAATGCCTTCGTGCGAAGGCATTTTATTTTTTATTATTTGCCGAGAGCGGCTTTCGCTTTCTCGCAAAGAGCGCTGAATGCGGCGGCGTCCGTTACGGCGATGTCGGCAAGAACCTTTCTGTTGAGGTTGATGTCGGCAGTTTTGAGACCGTGCATAAAGCAGCTGTAACTTAAACCGTTAAGCCTTGCCGCGGCGTTGATACGGGCAATCCAGAGCTTTCTGAAATCGCGTTTCTTCTGCTTGCGGCCGACGTATGCGTATGCCTGAGACTTCATTACGGCCTGGCGCGCCACTCTGTAAAGTTTGCTTTTGCCGCCGTAGTAACCTTTTGCCTGCTTTAATATTTTTCTGCGTTTTTTAACGCCGTTTACTGCTCTTTTAATTCTCATCGTTAATGCCTCCCGTTACTCTTGAATCAAAGTTCTGATGGTCTTGGCCTGATTGCTGTGTACGTATCCGCCCTGACGGAGACCGCGTTTTCTCTTGGTGCTCTTCTTGGTAAGGATGTGGTTTTTGTTCATTTTTGCCCTTTTTATTTTGCCGCTTTTAAGTGCCGTGAAGCGTTTTCTCGCGGCCGATTTGGATTTCATTTTAGGCATTATTTATTCCTCCGAATGTTTATTTTTTATTTGTGACGGGCGCTACTATCATGGCAATCGTGCGCCCTTCGAGTTTTGCTTCCTTTTCCTTTTGTCCGTATTCCCTGACGAGTTCGAAATAGTCTTCCATTATCTTCATGGCGATTTCGGGATAGGCCTGCTGACGTCCTTTAAGTCTTATCGAGGCGCGGACCTTGTCGCCGTTCTGTAAAAACTTGACGGACTGCTTGGCCTTGACGTTGAGGTCGCCCACGTCTATCGTGGCGGACAGCCATACTTCCTTCATTTCAACCGTTTTCTGATTTTTACGGGCCTCCTTCTCGCGCTTGGACTGCTCGAATTTATACTTGCCGTAGTCCATAATCTTGCATACGGGCGGCTGAGCGTTGGGCGAAATTTTAACGAGGTCGAGGCCTCTGTCCTCGGCAATTCTGTTGGCTTCGGCCGCACTCATTATGCCGAGTTGTTCGCCGCTGTCGGATATGACGCGCAGTTGCTTGTCGCGGATTTGCTCGTTGAGTTGTAAATCTTTGATAATAGTTACCTCCGGTTATAAAAAATACGGACAGCATAAGCTACCCGTATATAATGCGTAGTGATTAAATGCGGCAACCAGTACGCCCGCGGCGGCTGGTGAGAAGTAGCTTCTGCTTGTTTGCTTTAACATATTAGCAAAACTTAAAATTTATGTCAAGCGTTTTTTACCTTTTATATTATAATACCTCAATCGGCCTGCAGTTTAAATTACCACAGAATTTTTTCGTCGACGTCCTTTCTTACCGTTGCCTCGAATTCGTCGAGACTCATAACGCCGATATCGCCGTCCTTACGGCTTCTGACCGATACTACGCCGGACTCTTTTTCCTTATCGCCTATAATGAGCACGTACGGCGTTTTTTCGAGCTGAGCTTCCCTGATTTTATATCCGAGTTTCTCGCTGCGGGTATCGCTTTCGGCGCGGATACCGTTTTTGTTGAGCCTGCGCGCAATCTGTTCGGCGTCCGCCGCAGTCCTGTCGGTAAGGCTGAGTACTCTTACCTGCGTGGGGCTGAGCCATACGGGTAGCGCGCCCGCGTATTTTTCGATGAGAAGCGCCATGGTCCTTTCGTAACAGCCCAGCGACGTACGGTGAATGATATAAGGCCTTGCCTTTTCGCCGTTTTCGTCGATATAGCTCATGTCGAAACGCTCGGCAAGGAACATGTCTATCTGCAAAGTTATCATGGTATCTTCCTTACCGTGCACGTTTTTAATCTGAATGTCGAGTTTGGGCCCGTAGAAAGCCGCCTCGCCTATACCCTCTTTGTAATCGAGGCCGATATGGTCGAGTATGCGCTTCATTTCGCCCTCGGCATATTCCCACTCCTTGGGATTATCGATATATTTTTCCTTGTCGGCGGGGTCCCACCTCGAAAAGCGGTAGCTGACGTCTTTATCGAGTCCCAGACATTTCAGCATATAAATAGCAAGGTCGAGACAGCCCCTGAACTCCTGTTCGAGCTGAGACGGCATGCATATGAGATGTCCCTCGCTTATCGTGAACTGCCTTACGCGGATCAACCCGTGCATTTCGCCGCTGGCCTCGTTACGGAACAGAGTGGAGGTCTCGCCGTATCTCAGCGGCAGATCCCTGTAAGATTTAAGCCCGTTGTTATAAATGGTATACTGGAAAGGACAGGTCATGGGACGGAGCGCGAAAACTTCTTTGTCCTTGCCCTCTTCGCCCAGTACGAACATTCCGTCCTTGTAGTGGTCCCAGTGCCCCGAAATCTTATAAAGGTCGCTCTTTGCCATATAGGGCGTTTTGGTAAGCAGATAGCCCCTTTCGGCTTCGGTATCCTCTACGAACCTGCTCATAATCTGGAAAAGTTTTGCGCCCTTGGGCATAAGGAGGGGAAGTCCCTGCCCGACGTTTTCGTCCGTCATGAAAAATCCGAGTTCGCGCCCGAGTTTGTTGTGGTCCCTGAGTTTTGCTTCTTCGAGCATTCTGAGATAATCTTCAAGGTCGCTCTTCTTGTCGAAAGCCGTGCCGTAAATTCGGGACAGCATCTTGTTGTTTTCGTTGCCCTTCCAGTACGCGCCGGTGAGGCTGGTGAGCTTGAAACACTTTACCCGACCGGTGGACGGCAGGTGAGGCCCTGCGCACAAATCGGTGAAATCGCCCTGAGTGTAAAAGGTTATTTCGGCGTCTTTGGGAAGCTCCTCGATAAGCTGAACCTTGTAATCTTCGGAATAGCCTTTCATGACCTTCAATGCTTCGGCGCGTTTCATCACCTTGCGTTCGACGGGCAGATTGGCCTTGATTATTTTTTTCATTTCGGCTTCGATTTTTTTAAAGTCTTCTTTGGTTATCTGAGTCTTGAAATCGAAATCGTAATAAAACCCGTTTTCTATCGCGGGACCTATGGCCAGTTTCACCGTGGGGTATATCCTTTTTACCGCCTGCGCCAGTATGTGAGAACAGGTATGACGGTATATGTCGCGCCCCTCCCTGTCGGCAAAAGTAAGTACTTCGAAGTTGCCGCCCTCGGCAATAGGCTCGGAAAGCCCCTGTACCCTGCCGTTGATTTTAACGCCCAGAGCCGCGCGGGCAAGCCCTTCGCTTATGGCCTTGGCCGCCTCGTATCCGCTTATTCCGCATCCGACGTTAAGTTTGCTTCCGTCTTTAAGTATGAGTTCCATTTGTCCCTCCTGCGGCATTGCCGCCTTTCCCGTTATATTATAAAAAAAATCCTTATACAAAGTATAAGGACGATAATTACCGCGGTTCCACCTTATTTGCCTTACGGCCGCTTGATTACCCTGTCGAAGGGCGTCGTGCGTTATAACGGCGGTATCGCTTACGTTGTTTATACCGCTCTTTCAGCACGGGGAGCGGCTCTCTGAATAAACGCGTGCAAGGACGTGTCCGTTATCGTCGGCAAAGGCCGACTTGCAATTGTGGTTAAATTATAATACCTATTTCCCGCTTTGTCAACCGTTTATACCCCGCTGTTTTTTATCGTTGCGATACCCTTGAGAACTTTTACCACGTCGTCCGACAGCGGTTTGCCCTGAATGTTGATGCGCACGGGGCCCTGTCTGACTATGCCGAGCAGCAGATTGCTTTCGCTGTCGGCGAACAGACCTACGGGCGACACCTCTTTATGAGTAGTCAGATTCTTGATTCGGGGCCGCCCGTTTATGGAATACACGAGCAGATTGTTTACCGGCCTTTCCGTAGACGACATTATGAACGCCGTGATTTTTACTATTTCGCCCGCGTCGCATGCAACCGAAACGAGATTGTTCACAAGTCCCGCAAGCTGACGCCAGCCCTCGCGCATGGTCTGCATGCGGAAATTATATATCCCGTCCACCGAAACCACCTTGTGAGCCGTTTCCCGTTTAATAAGCGGCCTTTCCAGGTTTTCGTCCAGAAAAAGCAGAGACCCGAGCAAGGCTATTTTTTCATAACCTCCGTCGCACACGTTAAGTTCTTTATCGAAAAAATCACTCTTGTAACAGTAAAGAAGAACGTCGGCTATCAGGTTTGCCGCAAAATTTTCGGCCAGTTCCTCGTCCGCCGCCGACGCCATTACGAAAGCCGTTCCGCCCGTTGCTTCCGTCGCATACGTTATAAAATCCGTTTCGTCCAGTTTTTTTCTGAAATACTCCGCCGCCGATTTTCTTCCTCCCTCTATAAGCACCGTTTTAGACCACATACCATACCTCATATTTATTGTATGCGTCAAACGGTTTTAAATACTACTTTATTTCGTGCGGACAATCCTTTATCCCCGCTATATGCCTCAGCCTGGCTTTTATAAGCAGGTCGGCCTCGCCGCCTTCGCGGTAATCGGCGGGAGCTATGGCGTTAACACGGCCCTCGTCGATAAGAATCTGTGCGTTTTCGCGGCTCGCGTCGGTGTATACCCCCAGCGAATATCCGCCGTAATTTTTGGTCAGTTTCATACTGGGGACGTCGGTTATTCCGTCGCCTATGTAAATCATGTCGCAAAAAGGCACGTAAAGTTTTTCCTGCGGCACGGCTCTGTTGACGGTAAGAGCGTCCTTTATGTCCATGCTTCCCTTGCTTATGCGGAACAGATATTGCGTTTTTTCGGTAAAATTCACGGCTACCGCCGGCCAGAAAGGTACGCCGTCCTTATCGTAACAGAATTCGCACGCAAATATTTTTTTGAATTTGTCCGCAACGGCGCTGCCTTCGATTATGCTTTTAAGACCGCTGGAAATCACATAGTGCTCGGCTAGAAGTCCGATGCCCGCGGCATAAGCGTTTATCCTGTCGAACCATTCCGTAACGCCGTCGAAAAATTTAATATGCCTGCCCTGCTCGACAAGGCTCTTTTTGGTAAGCAAGAGGTTTCCCCTCGCCTTGCGGATAATAAAATACAGATATGCCAGAACGCCGTCCATATCGTACTTTTTTTGAAGCTCGGCGCAGTCCGCCCAGAATTTTTCGGGCGTTTCACCGACTCCCGGAATAAAAACGTATTCCTGCATATCCGTGGTGCAGAGCGTTTTATCAAAGTCGTACATTATGGCCGCTTTTTTCAAATTCGACATTTTACAACCTTCTTTTTGTTTTTAAACTTTCTTTTCCGACTTATTTTTAATTCTTATACGGATTTTTCCGCGATATGCAACAGCAAGATTAACCGCCGCGAACAACAAGGCCGAAGCCGCAAGAATCACCCACATGGCGTCCGTACCCAGGCTGTAATCGAAAAACTCGATTTTAAGCGAAAACGCATCCGACAATGCCTTTACCGCGGGTTCGGGCGCGCTTTCGCCTATCTTGTCAAGCGCGCCGCGCATGAATATGTTTCTGAACAATCCCGCGGAATAAGAACCCGGCACGAAAGCTACCGTGTACTGTACGCCTTCGGGAAATGCGCTTACGGGCATGTACGCGCCTATCAGAAAACCGGATACGGCGCTTACTATTCCGTTAAAAGCCGACAGCGCGGCTTCCGACCTGAAAAATACCGCTATAGCCATGCTTATCATTGTTGCGGAAATCACCGAAAGGAGCATGGCGCCCAAACCGAGCGCTATGTCGCCCAAAGTCAGATAAAAGTCTCCGGCCACGGCCAAATATATCAGACCCGCTCCGTATACAACGGTACATATGGTAACGCTTACCAGAAAATTGTATACGAAATAACTTGCCGTTATTACCCACCGTTTTACGGGCGACGACAGACTGTCGTTGATTACGCCGCGCGCCTTGTCCTGTATCATAACCGCGTTTGCCGACATGGATACCGTTATGCAGGATACTCCCATTACGCCCGCTATCATCCAGCTGTCGACAAAGGCTTTCAGCGTGCTTTCGGGTATGCCCGGCGAGGGCGGCAGTATATTCTTTACCGAATCCAGCTGCATATCGCCTAAAAAGAGCACGTACAGCATCAGCACGATAAGCGGAGCCAGCAACGAGAAAAACACGCTCATTTTGTCTTTAAGGAAAATTTTGAAACTTCTTACCACCATCTGCCAAAGAGCATACATGTCGTTTCCGAAATTCTTCATCAGTTGCCCTCCAGCTTTTTGCCCGTGGCGTTTAAAAACACGTCGTCCATATCCCCTTTTATGACCTCGAAATCGTATACGAGACGGGGATATTTCAGTATAAAATCCTTTGCGCCCTCGCTTCCGTTTACCTTTACGGAATAGCTTTCCCCCGCATATTCGTACCTGTATCCGTTCTTTTCGAGAAATTCGTCCATAAGCGAGGTCCTGGGCAAATACAGTCTGAGATAGTCCCCCGAATACACGTTTTTGAGATTGTTGGGAGTATCGTTTGCCACTATTCTGCCGCTGTCTATTATGACTACCCTGTCCGCCTTGTTGGCCTCCTCCATGTAGTGCGTGGTAAGAAACACCGTCATCTTTTCCTTTTTCATTATTTCGAGAACGGTTTTCCATACGCCCTGTCTGGTCTGAGGGTCCAGTCCCGTGGTAGGTTCGTCCAGAAACAGTATCTTAGGCCTGTTGATAAGCCCCCTTGCTATATCCGCTCTGCGCTTCTGCCCGCCCGACAGCTTACCGTAAGGGCGTTTCAAAATATCGTCGAGTTGCAGAGCGTTGCTGAGCTCGGCAAGACGCTGCTCCCACTGTTCGCCGCGCAGACCGTAATAGGACGCGCGTACTTTCAGGTTGTCTTTTACGCTGAGCGCGCTGTCCAGAACGCTGTTCTGAAAAACTATTCCCACCGCTTTCTTGATTTTTTCGGGATGCTTGTCCATATCGGCGTTATCAATATATATTTTGCCTCCGTCCTTTTTGAGTATGGAACACAATATATTGATAGTCGTGGATTTACCCGCGCCGTTAAGCCCGAGAAATGCAAACAGACTTCCGCGCTCGACGTCGAAACTTATATCTTTGACGGCCTGAACGTCGCCGTAACTCTTTCTTAAATTCCTTATGCTGATAATGTTGTCCAAAAAAGACCCCCTCCTTTTGTTACCCGATTATTATATCACAGTTTGCCGCCATATCAAAATGCTTTTTATCTGTTTTAGCGTTTTTATAAGTTTACACGGACGCCGCGTTGTGATAAAATATCTGTGGTGAAAGAATGAAACTGAAAGACGAAATTTTAAATTATCTTTACTCGGCGCAAGGCGGCTTTCTGTCGGGCGAACAGCTCGCTGCAATGTGCGGAGTGTCCAGAAACGCGGTATGGAAGGCCGTCAACGCGCTTAAAGACGCGGGCTTTGCCGTCGACGCGGTAACCAACAAAGGTTACCGTTTAAGCGCGGAAGATGTTTTCATACCTTCTTTGACGGGCCTTGACGCCTCGCAGTACGACGTACTGTTTTATCGGAAAACGGATTCTACCAACACGCGTCTCAAAGCCCTTGCGGAGGAAGGCGCACGGGAAGGCACCGTGGCCGTCGCCCTGGAACAGACGGCGGGAAGAGGCAGGAAAGGCAGAAATTTCTGCTCGCCCGACAGCGGCATTTACATAAGTTTTCTGCTGCGCCCTGCTTTCGGGGCGGAAGAGGTATCGCTCCTGACAGTTGCCGCCGCAGTCGCCGCGGCGCGGACAGTGGATTTCGTTACCGGCAAAAATTCGGGCATCAAATGGGTAAACGATATTTATACGGGCGGACGCAAAGTTTGCGGGATTTTAAGCGAAGCGGCGCTTTCGGTTGAAAGCCGCAACGTAGATTACGCCATCGTAGGAACGGGCATAAATCTTTATAAACCGCAAGGCGGCTTCCCCGACGAAATAAAAAACGTCGCGGGCTGGCTTTTCGACAAGCCCGTAAAAAACCTTAAAAACATTGTCGTGAAAAAACTTACCGACGAATTTTTCGGCATATACCGTAACTTCGCCGACAAATCGTTTTTCGACGAGTACCGCGCAAAAAGCATAATTACGGGCAAAACCGTGAGCGTCGTGAAAAGCGACCGAACATTGCCCGCTTACGTCCTGCGCATAGACGACGCCTGCCGCCTTGAAGTAAAATACGAAAACGGCGAAACCGAGCTTTTATCTTCGGGAGAAATATCGGTAAAACTCTGATTTTGCAAAAATTAAACAATATTTGTTTTTAAAACAAAAAACCGACCTTTCCCGTAATAGTCATAGGGATTTTTACGGTAGACCGCAGGGGTTTCAAATTAACAAGTTAAGGCGTGGCGTGAAAGCCACGCCTTTTCTCGTATTCAGTTTTAATAATCAAATTTGTCCCAACTATCAAAGTCAGGTAGTTCTATAGCTTCAACGAAGTTATAGACTATTTCTATTGTATGCCTTATATGTCCGTTAACCTTTTGTTTTTCGTAGATAATTATCTTATCCACGAACGCTCGTAAGATTTCAGGCGTTAGTTCTTCAAAGTCACTATACCTTTTCACGATAGCCATAAACTTTTGTATGTTGTCATACTTAGTTTGGGCTTTTTCTATTTCCGCCTTTAAGATTTTAACTTTTTCGGTTAATTCCTTTTGTTCGGCTTCGTAGTTATCGCTCATTTTAATATAGCGTTCTTCGGATAATTTGCCCGACACCTTATCTTCGTAAAGGCTTTGGATAATTTTATCAAGGGCTTGCTTTCCTGTTGTAATATCCGTCTGTTTCCAGTTCAAAATAGTTCCTCCTCTCTAATACTGATTTTATCAATGATATTGCGCAATAGCAAGCAATGAACGCTTGCATTGCGCAAGACATTACATTATCTTCTGAAACATATGGCGAACCTTATCTAAACGGCTGTTCGGGCGGCGTGGCTGAAACACAGGCTCGCCGGAAGTTTCCTGATACCCTTTTAATTCTGTAATACAAACACTTCTTCCATTTGTATAAAAATTCAAATCATTCCTATATTCACCGATACAACGGGCAGGGATTTCCCCCTTAAAAATAACTTCATCTTTTTCAAGTCTGGTTGATTCAATTATTGCGCAATACTTTGGTGCGTCATTATAAGCCCGTGAAAGATATTCCTGCGGCGCAAAAAGAGTAAAGGAAAGGTATGGTTCCAACAGCTGTGTTCCTGCTTTTTTCAATGCCTGTTCCAACACGATAGGTGCAAGAAAACGAAAATCAGCGGGGGTACTGACCGGACTGTAATAAACTCCATAATCAAAACAAATTTGGCAGTCTGTCACTCCCCAGCCATATAAGCCCTGCTCCATTCCATAACGCACCCCCTCCATGACGGCATTTTGAAAACTTTGGTTTAAATATCCGAGAGATACCTCGCTTTTATATTGTGTTCCGCTTCCAATAGGAAGCGGTGTTACAGTCAAACCAATAGATGCCCAAAACGGATTCGGCGGCACTTCAATATGAATCGTGCAGCTCGCTTTTTTTTGCGGTCTTTCCAGATAAATAACCGAAGGCTCTTTCGTAACCACGCCCACATGATATTTTTCTTCTAATAGCGAACAAATAACTTCTAACTGTACTTTTCCCAAAAAAGATAACATGATCTCATGGGTAACAGTATCAATGTCAAAATGCAAAAGAGGATCTGTATCAGCGATCTCTACGAGGGCATTTAACAGGGCTTCCCTTTGCTCCGGCTTTTGCGGCTCTACGGTTGTCCGAAGTAATGGCATGGGATCATCGATCCGTGTTTTTTGAGGTAAGAGTTTTTCGTTTCCCAGAATGTCGTTCAGTTTCAAAGTATCATCAGCTAAAACAACAATTTCTCCCGGATCAGCATGGTCAGCCGGGACGATTTCACCATTTAACGGAATACACATTTCTGTAATCTTTATTTTTTTCTTTTTTGACAGCGGCAGCTCATCCCGTAAATGGAGCGTCCCATGATACAGGCGTAAATAAGTAAGCCGTTTTTTCCGGTCTGTATACTCAACCTTAAAAACATATCCACATAATTCAGACTGAATATCGTCTGTTTCTGTAATGAAAGTTTCTGTAATCGCTTCGATCAGTTTTTCTGTTCCTAAATTGTCTTTTGCACTCCCATGATAAACAGGAAACAAAGAGCAGCATCTGGTTCTTTTGCACTTTTCATATTGTAATTCCTGTATATCCAAAGGATCCTCTGCAACATATCGTTCTAACAGTTCATCGCTTCCAGAAATAACAATATCCCATTTGTCCAAATCAGAAATATCGGTTATGGTTATCTTGGGCGACAAGGCAACCTCCTGCATGACAATCATATCACTGGTAAGTTTATCTTTGATGCTTTGGTAAACACGCCGCAGGTCGATTCCATTTTGGTCTATCTTATTTACGAAGATGATTGTCGGGATGTTCATCTTCTGAAGCGCATTGAATAATATACGTGTCTGTGCCTGTACGCCGTCTTTTGCCGAAATGACTAAAACAGCTCCGTCAAGGACAGATAAAGATCGGTATGCTTCGGTTAAAAAATCCATATGACCGGGAGTGTCCACGATGTTGATTTTATAATCATTCCAGCAAAAAGAAGTAACTGCTGTCTGAATGGTAATTCCACGTTGCCGTTCCAAAATCATAGTGTCTGTTCTTGTAGTTCCTTTATCCACGTTTCCTTGTTCCGCAATCGCTCCACTGGTGTATAGCAGGCTTTCCGTCAATGTTGTTTTTCCTGCGTCTACATGGGCAAGGATGCCAATATTTATTATTTTCATGTGATTGTCCTCCTTTTACAGCCCTAAAGGGCATAAAAATCCCCAGCAGTAAAATACTTTTACCACTGGGGATTATAATTTGCGGACATACACATATACAGCATACACCTATTTGTGATTGCTGTTTTTTGGGATATGTCAAAATTGATAAGGCAAAAGTATTCTTAAATTGGGTACAAAAACCAAGCCCCCGTGAAAGGGACTATCATAATTCTTTGTTCCCACTATTTGATTATAGTTTTATTTAAGAATACCTTGCCGCATATTTTTTTACTCCTTTTCTGGAATGAAACTATTATATCACATCAGCTTTAGGAAAGCAAGTACCTAAAAGAAATTTTTCTTCCTCTTATATGTTAACAATCATACCGGCTTCTTGGCGTTCAGAATAGTTTCTGCTGTTTGCTGTGGTGTTTGGTTGGAATTGTCCAACCAAAAGCTGATCCGGGGTGTTGTCTGTATAAATGTATCGTATAAGGTTTCAACCGTAAAGCCGGAATAGCATGCTTTCTCCCTGTATAGTTACGTCTTTTTACAAACGTAAACCTGTTACGTTTATTGTGTGATATATATTATATCATATTTTAGTGCCATTGTCAATAATTTTCTTAATATTATCGTTCCTGTTCGTGATTTCGGTACTTTGTGTGGTTATGGTCTGTATTTCGTTGCTTGTTTTTCTCTAACCTCATTAGAATAGAGAATGGTTTTTCGTGCAGTTCCATATTTACATCAGCTTCAACATCTTTGTATATATCATAACTGTATTTA
>DVNW01000003.1 GCA_018714105.1 Candidatus Faecicola pullistercoris
GGAGCTGACGGTTGGAAATCTGCTCGCCACAATTTGGAAGAAACCTTTGACGTTTTAGATAATATGTACTGTATCGCCGATTTGGAAAACGGCATAATCGAAAGGTTGTTTGATTGATATGGCGAAAAAAATTCCTTTACAACCCGAAAATTTTGAACTCGAAACTAATACCGTTTGGGCCTTTCCCGATCGCGGTAAATGGGCAACACATGATGCTAAATATCGCGGGAACTGGTCACCGTACATTCCCCGAAATGTAATTTTGCGCTATTCGCAAGAAGGCGATACCGTTTTAGATCCTTTTGTCGGCGGTGGTACAACTGCCGTGGAAGCAAAACTTACAAATAGGAATTTTATCGGTTTTGATATTAATCCCGCAGCAATTGAATTAAGCCGTCGAAAGTATGCTTTTCAATTTGATACTACTGATTCATCTTTAATAGAGGTAGCCGACGCTAGAAAACTACCGTTAAATGATAATTCCGTGGATTTGATTTGCACTCATCCCCCTTATGCCGATATTATTCATTACAGCGAAAATATAGAAGGCGATCTATCCCTCCTGCCCATAAAAGATTTCTTATTCGAAATGAGCAAAGTGGCAGAAGAGCTCTACCGTGTATTGAAGAAAGGTAAATTTTGTGCTATACTTATGGGAGATATGCGCAAAAAAGGAATGGTACAACCTCTTGCATTTGAAACCATGCGCGTCTTTGAGCTTGCCGGATTCAAAACAAAAGAAATAATAATTAAGGAACAACACAACTGCAAAGCAACAGGTTATTGGAAAACCAACAGCATAAAATACAATTTTCTTCTTTTAGCCCACGAGTATTTGTTTGTGTTTAAGAAATAAAACGGCTTTTACAACATACATCGACAAAGTAACACGTTCGCTTTCGGTTTACTTTTTGCGCGGGGTATTTTAAAATATATTTGGCGAGGGACGGCTTCCTGCCGCTCCCGCACGGAACTTAAAAGGAGATTTATAATGTTAGGCGATTTTATATTCTGTAACCCTACGCGCATCTATTTCGGGAAAAACTCGCTGTCGGGCCTCGATAAAGAGCTTCCCCTGTACGGTAAAACCGTAATGCTTATATACGGCAAAGGCTCGGTCAAAAAAAGCGGGCTTTACGACAAGGTAACGGCCCTTCTTAAAGCGCACGGAAAAACCGTTGTCGAGGACGGCGGCGTTATGCCCAACCCCACCCTTGACAAACTCTGCGAAGGCATGCGTATAGCACGCGAAGCAAAGGCGGACCTTATTCTGGCGGTCGGAGGCGGTTCGGTTTGCGATTACGCCAAGGCCGTGTCGGTTTCGGCCTACTGCGATGAGGACCCGTGGGAAAAATACTATATCCGCTCCGAACCCGTAGACAACAAAATCATTCCCGTCGGCTGCGTGCTTACCATGGTGGGCACGGGCAGCGAGATGAACGGCGGCTCGGTTATCACCAACACCCGAACAAAACTCAAAATCGGCCGCGTTTTCGGCGACGACGTCTTCCCGAAGTTTTCCCTGCTTAATCCCGAACTTACCTTTTCTCTTCCTAAGTATCAGATGGTTGCCGGATTTTACGATATAATGTCGCATATTCTCGAACAGTATTTCTCGGGTGAGGACGACAACACCTCGGACTATATTATGGAAGGACTGATGAAGTCGCTTATCAAAAGCTCGCTGGCGGCCGTACAAAACCCCCTCGACTACGAAGCGCGAAGCAATATAATGTGGACGGCCACCCTCGCCCTCAATACTCTCGTGGCGCAGGGCAAATCCACCGACTGGGAAGTACACATGCTGGGACAGGCCGTAGGCGCGCATACCGACGCCACGCACGGCATGACGCTGGCCGCCGTTTCCATGGCTTACTACAAGCACATACTGGAATACGGCCTTAATAAATTCAGACGTTTCGCAACCGAAGTATGGGGCGTCGACCCCGACGGCAAAACCGACAGGCAGATAGCCCTCGAAGGGCTTTCCGCAATGGAAAAATGGATGAAAAACATAGGCCTGGTGATGAACCTTAAAAATCTGGGCGTAACCCAGGACATGATTCCGGGCATCGTCAGCTCCACCCTTATAATGGAGGGCGGATACAAAATACTGTCCGCGGACGACGTTAAGAAAATCCTGCTTGAAAGCATGTAGAAACGGCCTTTGTTTCAGCTTTTGAAAGCAAAAATCGGAAGCGACAAGCTTCCGATTTTTTATTGTTTGATTTTGTATTTTTTTAAAATTTTATGCTATTTTTCGCAAAATTTTTGATTTTTTCGCCGTTATTCGACAATTTTTCACTTTTTATTCTTGACAAAATTTCGTATTTCCGATATATTTATCTTATCGTTACAGGCCGTTTTCCGCCGTTTTCGGCACTGTTGAAAATAGGATAAACCGATTCCTTTTGTTCGCTTATCGGTTTACTTATTATAAAAACTCTGCGGTGCAGAGTTTTTATTATTTCCCCTGCTTTTACACGTTGAATCTGAACAGAACCACGTCGTCTTCCTGCATTACGTAGTCCTTGCCTTCGCTTCTTACTTTGCCCGCCGCCTTGGCCGCGTTGAAACTTCCGAGTTCGAGCAGCGTTTTGTAATCCACAATTTCCGCGCGTATGAAGCCCCTTTCGAAGTCGCTGTGTATTTTGCCCGCCGCCTGCGGCGCTTTGGTACCCTTTTCTATCGTCCAGGCGCGCGTTTCCTTTTCGCCCGCCGTAAGGTAGCTTATCAGCCCCAAAAGCCTGTAACTTGCGGTAACTATTTTGTCAAGGCCGCTTTCCTTTATGCCGAGTTCGGCAAGAAAGGCCTTTTTTTCTTCGCCGTCCAGAGAAGCAAGCTCCTCTTCCAGCCTGGCGCATACGGCTATTACCTCGCTGCCCTCGGCCGCGGCGGCTTTTCTGACCTCGTCAACGTAACCGTTGCCTCCGTCCACGTCGTCTTCCCCCACGTTGGCCACGTATATCACGGGCTTTGCCGTGAGCAGGAAATATCCCTTGACCGCTTCCTTTTTGTCGTCGGACAGGTCGTAAGTCCTTACGGGCTTGCCGCTTTCGAGGTGCGCGTATAGTTTTTCCATGAATTCGGCTTCTTCCAGATACTTTCTGTCGCCGCCCTTTGCCGAAGTCTTTGCCTTGGCTATACGGCGCTCGAGACTTTCCATATCGGCAAAAATCAGTTCGAGATTAATGGTCTCTATATCCCTCAGCGGATTTATGCTTCCGTCCACGTGCGTTATGTTTGCATCCTCGAAACACCTTACCACGTGCACGATGGCGTCGACTTCCCTTATGTGCGACAGAAACTTGTTGCCCAGACCCTCGCCTTTCGACGCGCCCTTTACCAGACCGGCTATATCCACGAATTCAAGGGTAGTGGGCGTAATCTTTTTGCTGTCGTACAGAGCCGCGAGTTTGTCGAGTCGCTCGTCGGGTACGGGGACTATGCCCACGTTGGGTTCGATTGTGCAGAACGGATAGTTCGCGCTCATCGCGCCCGCGTTTGTTATTGCGTTGAACAGCGTGCTTTTTCCTACGTTGGGAAGTCCCACTACGCCCAGTTTCATACTTGCTCCTTTCGCGAATATTCGCCACTAAATTGAATACTATTATAAATGAATAATATGTTAAAGTCAATTTAAAAGAGGATTTATGGAACTGCTTGAAAGCATTTTGTTGGGAATAGTTCAGGGGCTTACCGAATTTCTGCCCGTATCCAGCAGCGGACACCTGGTTCTTCTGGAGAAGGCGGGGTTTGGCAAGCCCGATTTGTTTTTTAACGTCATGCTGCATACGGGCAGTCTGTTTGCCGTAATACTGTTTTACCGTAAAAACGTGCTTGCCCTTGTCAGGCACCCTTTCAGAAACGGCGGACCGTATTACGTATGGGCCATGATACCGACAGGGATAATGGCTCTTTTGTTCGACGCACTCGCCTCCGACGCCCTCGAAGGTAAATATCTGCCCTTGGGGTTTATGATTACAGCGGCGGCTCTGGTTTTGGCCGAATGTTTCAGAAACAGCAAAATACAGACTTTATCTGTTAAAAACAGTATTTTAACGGGTGTTTTTCAAGGAATCGCCTTATTCCCCGGCGTAAGCAGAAGCGGACTTACCCTGTCTGCGCTGACGCTTTCGGGCGTGGAAAGAAAGACGGCCGCGGACTTTTGTTTTATGCTGAGCATACCCGTTATCGCTCTTTCCGCCGTGTACGAACTGATTACCGTTCCCTTTTCGGAAATTAGCGTAAATCCGCTGAATTTGGCCGTGGGAACGGCTGCCTCTTTCCTCAGCAGTCTTGTTGCCGTGCGCTTTATGACGGCTTTCGTGAAAAAGCACAGACTGTACGTTTTTTCCTTTTATCTGGTTATAGCCGCCGCTATTTCTTTTTTGACGATACGTCCTTGACCGTCCCCCTCCCGACCCCTTGCTAAGAAAAACCGTACTCCGACGTCCTCACGCACGGCGCGCCTAACGCAAGGCGCGCTCTTTATGTCCTCTCTGCTTGCTATTTTTTAAGTTGTATGATACAATTTTACTTATCTTTGAAGGAGTTTTTAACATGGATTACAAATCGGCTGTCGCCGCCGCCGTCGCTTCCGTCGGTTGCGGTCTGAGTATGGAAGAACTGTCGGCGCTCATAGTCGTGCCCAAAGACTCTAAAAACGGGGATTATTCTTTGCCCTGTTTCAGGTTCGCCAAAATTTCAGGCAAATCGCCCGTCGCCGTGGCACAGGAACTGAAAGACAAAATCGCCTTGCCCGAAGGCATCGAAAAAGTCGAAAGCCTTGCGGGTTACCTCAATTTTTACACCGATAAGAAAGTTTTCGTGAAAACCGCTCTCGAAAAGGTGCTTGAAAAAAAGCAGGATTACGGAAAGTCGGATATCGGCAAGGGTAAAACCGTGTGTATAGATTATTCCTCGGTCAACATTGCCAAACCCTTTCATATAGGGCATCTGTCTTCTACCGCTATCGGCGGCGCCCTGTACCGTATTTTCGGTTTTCTGGGCTATACCGCCGTGGGTATAAACCACCTCGGGGACTGGGGCACGCAGTTCGGTAAAATGCTGGCGGCTTACAAATTGTGGGGCGACGCGGAAAAAGTGGAAAAAGGCGGCGTTGCCGCTCTTCTCGAGCTTTACGTCAGATTTCATAAAGAAGCCGAAAACAATCCCGAACTGGACGACCTCGCGCGCTCCTGGTTCAAAAAGATAGAGGATTTCGACGAGGAAGCGACTACGCTTTTCAATAAATTCAAAGAGCTTACCCTTGCCGAAGCCTTTAAGGTTTACGACCGTCTCAGGATAAAATTCGACAGCTACGCGGGCGAAAGTTTTTACAACGACAAGCTGGACGCCGTCGTCAACGAACTTGAAGCCAAAGGCCTGCTTCGGGAAAGCGAGGGCGCAAAAGTAGTAGATCTCGAAGCCTACAACATGCCTCCCTGCATTATCGTAAAGTCGGACGGGGCCTCGCTTTATTCCACCCGCGATATCGCCGCCGCGCTATACCGCAAAAAGACTTACGATTTCGATAAATGCCTGTATGTGGTAGCTTATCAGCAGAATCTGCACTTTAAACAGTGGTTTAAGGTAATTGAGCTTATGGGATACCCTTGGGCGAAAGATCTGGAACATATTGCTTTCGGCATGGTTTCGCTGCCTGACGGGGCAATCAAATCGCGCGCGGGCAACGTGGTATTTTTAGAGGACGTTTTAAACCGCGCCGTTGAAAAGTCGTTGCAGGTTATCACCGAAAAATCCCCCGACCTCGAAAACAAAAAGGAAATAGCCGAACAGGTTGGCGTGGGCGCCGTCATTTTCAGCGTGCTGTACAACAACAGGATAAAAGACATTGTCTTCAATTACGACAAGGTGCTTAACTTCGACGGCGAAACCGGACCTTACGTTCAGTATACTCACGCACGCTGTTGCAGCGTACTCGCAAAAGGGACGCTCGGCCGGGAAAAGGACTTCTCCGCCCTCGACAACGAAGAAAGCGTGGAAGTCGTCAAACTGCTGGACACCTTCCCCGACGCCGTAAGAGAGGCCGCCGACAAGCGCGAGCCCTGCGTTCTTTCCCGCCATATCGTCGAGCTTGCCAAAGCGTATAACAAGTTCTATCTCGCGCACCGCATAATCAACGCGCCCGAGGGCGCAAAAAACGTAAGGCTTATGCTTACTTCGGCCGTGCGTCAGGTAATTAAAAACGGGCTTACCCTGCTGGGCATGGGCGCGCCCGAAAAAATGTAACTGCTCAGCGCCGCCGTCGGGCGGCGTTGTTTTAAAAAAGCGCCGCAAGCGGCGCTTTTTTTATTTGTTGTCGAATATGTACGTCCTGACTTCGTGAGGCCTGAGCACGTATCCGTTCCGCGCGAAAGGCGCGTCGGGATAACTGCTTATCAGCAGTCTTCCCTCTTCGAGGTTAAATCCCTTGGGCGCGACGAAGGTTACATTTTTATTGCTGAAATTGGCCGTTACCAAAAGCCTAGTGCCCTCGTAGTTGCGCTCGTACACGTAAATCCTGTTGCTGTTTTTGCGGTGTTCTTTGTAGTCGCCGTAAATTATCACGGGATTTTCCTTTCTGAGCCGCAGCAGTTTGCGGTAATAGTTGAGCAGACTGTCGGGATCCTTTTCGGCGGCTTCCACGTTTACCTCGGTATAATTGGGGTTTATGAAGAACCACGGCTTTTCTCCGTCGGTGAAGCCTGCGTTCTTTCCCGCCGTCCATTGCACGGGCGTGCGGGCGTTGTCCCTCGACGAGTACATAGCCCGTTTCATGGTGAATTTATGGCCGAAACCGAGCTTGCGGAACAGACGGTAAGTAGTGATAGTGGACACGTCCACGTAGTCTTCGAGCTTTGGTATGCGGATATTGGTCATGCCTATTTCCTGGCCCTGATATATGAAGGGCGTTCCGCTTAAAAACAGATACGTATTTGCAATTACCTTACCGCTTCGCACCCTGTCGGATTCGTCCCCGTAACGGCTGATTACGCGCGGCTGGTCGTGGTTTTCCATGTAAAGCGCGTTCCAGGCGTCGCCGTAAAGGGCCTTCTGCCAACGTCCGAGCGCTCTTTTGAGTTTTTTGAGCCTGAACCCGGTATATACCCAGCTGTACATAAAGCAGTCGGCTTCCATGTGCTGAAAATTGAACATCATGTTAAGTTCCTGCCCGGGGCCTTCGACGATATATTTGCGGGCCACGTCCGTAGTCATCATGGGGGCTTCGCCTACCGTCATGCAATCGTAATTGCCCCAGCCTTCTTCCTTGAACTGTTTTAAGAATTCGTGTATCCTGGGGCCGTTTACGTAATAACTCATACCTCGTGCGGCAGGCATCAGAGGACTGCCGTCGGGAAGCCCCTCGGTTTTGGATATAAATGTGATTACGTCCTCCCTGAACCCGTCCACGCCGAGATCCAGCCAGAATTTCATGATGTCCACGACTTCCTGCCTTACTTTGGGATTGTCCATATTAAGGTCGGGCTGCTCCTTGGCGAACAGATGCAGGTAGTATTCTCCCCGTTCGGGGACGTACTCCCACGCGGGCCCGGGGAAAGTCGCGGTCCAGTTGTTAGGCGGCTTTTTCCCGTCCTTGCCTTTTCCCTTGCGCCAGATGTAATAATCCTTATACGGATTGTCGTCGCCGCCTTTTTTGGATTCGAGAAACCACTTGTGCCGATCCGACGTGTGATTTACAACAAGGTCCATTATTACCCTCAGCCCGCGTTTCTTGCATTCGGCAAGCAGCTCCTTGAATTCGTCAAGCGTGCCGTACTCAGGCGCTATGTCGCGATAGTCGGAAATGTCGTAGCCGAAATCGGCTTGCGGCGATTTATATAATGGCGAAAACCATATAGCGTCCACGCCCAGACTTTTTATGTAGTCCAGTTTTTCCCTGACGCCCTTGATGTCCCCTATCCCGTCGCCGTTTCCGTCCTTGAAACTGCGGGGCCATATCTGATATACGGCCATTTCCTTGTACCAATGTTTTTTGATTTCCATATTTTCCTCCACGGAGCGTGAGCCGCTACTGTTTAATAATATATTAATGTAAATAAAGTATAACATATATAAATTATTATTTCAATACGCAAATTCGGACAGTCGGTATCCGCCCTCCTGTTTTTTTAGGATAATGTCTGATTTTCGTTGACAAAAAGTGTATGTTAGTATATTATGTATATAAACAGGTTATATACTCGAAGGTCAGAGGAGGTAATTTATATGTCTGAAGTCAAAGAATATCCGTCCTATTTGTGGGACAATATGCAAAGGTTTATGGCCGATTACAACGACCATATGGTGCACTTTGTGGCCAAATTCGACAAAACGCTGGATATAGAAAGTTTCAAACTCGCGCTGTCAAGGGCTATAGATATCGCTCCCATACTCAAATGCAGATTCGTAATTAAGTTTTCCAACCCGGTTTGGCGCGAAATTGCCGGGTTCAGAATTGACGACGTCTTCGAGCTTGTTGAAGGCGACGACAGTTGGGAAACCATAGAAAAATTTCTTGTCGGGATCATCGACGAGGAAAAAGAAGCTCAGGTTAAATTCAAAGTGTACAGAAAGGACGGCAAGGATACTTTTGCCATGCTCATCAACCATATGACGTTTGACGGTCAGGCTATAAAAGAATGGCTGGGCATCGTAGCCAAACTGTACACCAACATACTTACCGACAAAAACTACAACATCACCGACTACGAAAACGGCGACAGAAGCTTTGAGCAGCTCTTTCAGGCTTTGCCCGTCAAAGACAGAATTAAAGCCTCCACCATGTTCAGTTACGGTAAGAAGAACTCGGATAAGATAGGTTTTCCGTATTCCAAAAAGAACAGGTACGGCCTAACCCCGAAAATAATGAAGTATAAACTTCCCGCCGAAGATTTTATTAAAATAAAAACGGTTGCAAAGCGTAACGACATGACGCTTAACGATATGATTATGTCCGTATGGAGCAGGTCCGTTGCCGACCTTATCCCCATGGAAAAGGTCCCCCTTCAGATTGACTGTATACTCGACCTGAGAAGGTATATGCCCGACAACCGTACGAAAGGTCTTACAAACTTCGTTACCAAAATCGTGTGCGACGTGGATAACTACAAAACCGAAAGCATTTTCAGCACTATCGCTCAGGTAAACCAGAACATGGAAGCGGCAAAAGGCGACTACCCCGGACTGGGCGGACTGCCCCAGCTCCGTTTCGGATATAAGGTTCTGCCCCACAAGATGGCGCGCGCGGTTGTCAGAAAGGCCTTCAACAATCCCCTCGTGGCCATTTCCAACATAGGCATTCTTGACGAAAAAACGCTTACTTTCGGCGATCTTTACCTCGAAGACGCCTTTATGACGGGCTCTATCAAAAAGGCTCCTTACATTCAGCTCGCGCTTACCACGCTGCGCAACGAAATTACCTTTACCATTGCGCTTTACGCCAACGACGAGGATATCGAAACCACCAAAAAGTGTTTTGCCCACATGCAGAAATACTTCGATATTATCAAAAACGCTTAATTAGGTTTCAATTAAAAACAGCGTTGCAATGCAACGCTGTTTTTTTATTTTTCGGCATTTTATCGCGCCGTTTGCGGCCTTTAAAGCCTGTTTTTAGATTATTGCTCGTTTTGAGTATCGTTCTCGGCGGCCGTGATTTCCTCTTCGGCGACGCCTTCGGCCTGCACGGCGTTTTCGTCGGGAAGCTCCTCTTCGGGTTCTTCATGCGGGGTTACGGCTACCGAAGTTATCTTGGTTTCGCCTTTGGTGCGCATTACTCTGACGCCCTGCGTGTCGCGGCCTATCTTGCTGATTTCGTCCGTGCATATCCTTATTATCGTGCCGCTGCCGCATATCATCATGATGTCTTCGCCCGGCTCTATCATTTTGAGGCATACGAGTTTGCCCGTCTTATCGTTGAACACGCCGGCTTTTATACCTTTGCCCGCTCTGCCCTGTACGCGGTACTCCTCGGGGTCGGTACGCTTGCCGTAGCCGTTGGTCGTTACGGTAAGCACCTCTTTTCCGGGACGGATTAAGGCCATATCCACGACTTTGTCGCCCGCGCCTAGCTTAATGGACTTGACGCCCTGCGCGTCGCGCCCCATATTTCTTACGTCGGCCTCCCTGAATCTTATGCACTTGCCCTCGGTGGACGCCAGAATAAGCTCGTCTTCGCCGCTTGTGATTTCGGCCGCTATGAGTTCGTCGCCGTCCACGAGTCGGATTGCTTTTTTACCCGTCCTTCTTATGCTTTCGAATTCTTTCAGGCTGGTCTTTTTGATAAGCCCGTTCTTGGTTGCCAAAATCAGATAACCTTCGCGCGGCTCGTCCTCGCTCTGCTCTTTAAGCGGCAGAAGAGTGGTTACTTTTTCGTCCTGCGCTATCTGCAATACGTTGACCAGGGCGCGGCCTTTGGCTGTTCTGGACGCCTCAGGAACCTCGTAGCCCTTTATGGCGTATACTTTGCCCAGGTTGGTAAAGAACAGCAAATCGTCGTGCGTGGAAGTCGTGAACATGGTTTCCACAAAGTCGTCTTCCTTAGTCTTGTGCGCGCTGATGCCCATTCCGCCCCTTCTCTGGCTGGCGTATTCGCTTACCGCCATTCTCTTGATGTAGCCGCCGTGAGTCATGGTGATTACGACGTCTTCCTTCTCGATGAGGTCGGCGATGTTGATTTCGCTGTAATCGTAGCTTACTTCGCTGCGGCGCGGAGTGGAATACTTCTCTTTTATTTCGAGCATTTCATCCTTGATTATCTTATTGACCTCGCCCATATCCGAAAGTATGACTTTGTAGCGCGCGATTTCCTCTTCCTTTTCTTTGAGTTCCTCGTTTATCTTTTCGACTTCCATCGAGGTCAGCCTTCTGAGACGCATTTCAAGTATGGCGTTGGCCTGCGCCTCGCTTAGCTCGAAACTTTCTCTGAGTTTGTTCTGCGCGTCGGCGTTGTCCTCGGAGTGCTTGATTATTTCGATAACCTCGTCTATATTTGCAAGAGCTTTTGCAAGACCTTTCAGGATATGCTCCCTTTCCTCGGCTTTTTCGAGGTCGAAACGGGTACGCCTTATGATGACGTCTTCCTGATGCCTGATGTAGTATTGAAGTATCTCTTTCAGGCTGAGGATGCGGGGCGTGCCGTCCACGAGCGCAAGCAGAATTATGCTGTTGTTTATCTGCATGTTGGTCTGCTTGTAAAGAGTATTGAGCACTACCTGCGCGTTGGCGTCTTTCTTGACGTCGATAACTATACGCATACCGGTACGGTCGCTTTCTTCCTTGATGTCGGCGATGCCTTCGATACGCTTGTCCTTGACCTGATCGGCTATGGTTTCGATAAGTTTGGCCTTGTTAACCTGATAGGGAAGCTCGGTTACCACAATCCGTTCGCGTCCCGAGGAAGTTTCCTCTATCTCGCATTTGGCCCTTACTATCGCGCCGCCCCTGCCCGTTTTGTACGCCTGGCGGATTGCCGCCCTGCCCAGTACCACGCCTGCCGTGGGATAGTCGGGCGCGGGAATATAATCCATAAGATCCTCTACTTCCATTTCGGGATTGTCCATAAGCGCTATCGTAGCGTCTATGACTTCGCCTAGATTGTGAGGGGGTATACTTGTCGCCATGCCTACCGCTATACCGTCCGAACCGTTTACCAGAAGGTTGGGATATCTTGCGGGCAGAACGGAGGGCTGCTCTCTGGTATCGTCGAAGTTAGGATAGAAATCCACCGTCTTCTTGTCGATATCCCTTATCATTTCGGCGGCGATTTTGCTCATTCTGGCTTCGGTATAACGGTACGCGGCGGGCGGATCTCCGTCTACGGAGCCGAAGTTGCCGTGTCCGTCGATAAGCGGACAGCGTATGGAAAAGTCCTGCGCCAGCCTTACCAAAGCGTCGTATACCGAACGGTCGCCGTGAGGATGGTATTTACCGAGCACGTCGCCTACTATGAGCGCGCACTTGCGGTAGGGTTTGTCCGAAGTCAGGTTTAACTCGTTCATCGAGTACAGTATCCTGCGGTGTACGGGTTTGAGGCCGTCCCTTACGTCGGGTATCGCTCTCGAAACGTTTACCGCCATAGCGTACGCTATGAAGGATTTTTTCATTTCGGACTCTACTTCGACGGGAACTATCTTGGATTTACCGAGATGCTCGACAAAATCTCTGTCTTTCACGTTATTGTTGTTAGTGGCCATTTTCCTTTCTCCTAAATGTCAAGCTCTTTTACAAGCGTTGCGTTCTGCTCGATAAACGCCCTTCTGAGCTCGGGCTGCTCGCCCATGAGCAGAGTGAATATTTCGTCGGCCGAAACGGCGTCTTCCATGGTTACTTTCAGAAGCGTGCGCGTTTCGGGATTCATCGTGGTTTCCCAAAGCTGTTCGGCATTCATTTCGCCGAGACCTTTATAACGCTGTATGTCCGTACCCTTTCTGCCGATCTGTTCGAGATACTCGTTGAGTTCCTCGTCGCTGTAACAGTATTTGGTCTGCCTGTTCTTGACTACCTTGTAAAGAGGCGGCTGCGCTATATACACGTGGCCGTTTTCGATAAGAGGCCGCATATACCTGAAAAAGAAGGTCAGCATAAGTATACGGATATGACTGCCGTCCACGTCGGCATCCGTCATACATATAATGCGGTTATAACGCAGTTTTTCCTCGTTGTAGTCCTGATTTATGCCCGCGCCGAACGCCGTTATCATGGTCTTGATTTCCTCGTTTTCGAGTACCTTGTGAAGCCTTGCCTTTTCTACGTTCAGAATTTTGCCCCTGAGAGGCAGTATGGCCTGAAAACGACGGTCTCTTCCGCTCTTTGCCGTACCGCCCGCGGAATCGCCCTCTACAAGATAAATTTCGCAAAGAGAGGGGTCTTTGTCCGTGCAATCCGCGAGTTTGCCGGGAAGAGTGGTGCTTTCAAGCGCGCTCTTTCTTCTGGCCAGCTCCCTGGCGTTTCTGGCCGCCTCTCTCGCCCTCTGCGCCTGCACGCTTTTGGTAATGAGATCGCGCGCTTCCTTGGGGTGTTCTTCGAGATAGTTGCCGAGATGCTCCTGCACCGCCTTCGCCACAACCTGTCTCATTTCGCTGTTTCCGAGTTTTGTCTTGGTCTGTCCCTCGAATTGAGGCTCGGTCAGTTTGACCGAAATAACGGCCGTCAGGCCCTCTCTGACGTCTTCGCCGGAAAGTTTGTCGTCGTCTTTTAAAATATTCTGCTTTTTGCCGTAGTCGTTTATCACCTTGGTAACGGCCGCTTTGAATCCGTCGAGATGGGTACCGCCCTCTTCGGTGTTTATGTTGTTGGCAAAAGCGTAAATGGTTTCGGAATACGTTTCGTTGTATTGAAGCGCGATTTCGATTTCGCCGTCCTTGTACGCGTCGTCTATATATACCGTTTCGGGGAAAATAGTCTCTTTGTTTTTGTTAAGGCTTTCTACGAACTGCACTATTCCGCCCTCGTAACAGAAAACTTCCTTGCGGGGCTCTTCGGGACGGTAATCGGAAAATTCGATGGTAAGGCCCTTGTTGAGATAGGCAAGCTCGCGCAGTCTTGTCTTCATCGTGTCGAAGTTGAAATTGAGCGTTTCGAATATCTCGTCGTCCGGATAAAACTGAATGGTTGTTCCCGTTCTGTCCGTTTCGCCTATAACGTGCAGATCGCGCTGAGGCACGCCGCGGTTGAAAATCTGCTTGTAAATTTTGCCGTTCTGATAAACGGTTACTTCGAGCCATTCGGAAAGAGCGTTTACGCAGGATACGCCTACGCCGTGCAGGCCGCCGCTGATTTTGTATCCGCCGCCGCCGAATTTACCGCCCGCGTGCAGTTTGGTAAGAACTACTTCGACTGCCGATTTACCCTCTTTGGCTATTATGCCCGTAGGTATGCCGCGGCCGTTGTCCTCTACCTTGACCGAACCGTCTTTCATTATCGTGATTATTATTTTGTTACAGAACCCCGCGAGCGCTTCGTCGATACTGTTGTCGACTACCTCGGTTACAAGGTGATGCAGGCCCCTTTCGTCGGTCGAGCCGATATACATACCCGGCCTTCTTCTGACGGGATCCAACCCTTCGAGAACCTGAATGGCACCTTCGTCGTAACTGGTTTTAACTTTATCCGACATATTTCCTCCGTTAAAATTTTATGATTTGGTTTGACCTTAGTTTTTTGAGATAGTAAGATGTAAAATGTTCGCCGTAGCAGCAGACGCAGTCCTTGCCTTCCGCACCGATTATTAGCGACCTGACCGCGTCCTCGACGTCGCCTATATAAACTTGCTTTTTATCCGCGGCGAACGCGGTGTTTACGGCCGAAGGAACTTTTCTGGCGATAACGGCGTAAGTATTGTCCTCACAAAAAAAACGCTTCAAATTTTACCCTTATATATATCTATTATATATAATATAATAACATATAATATATATAAAAGCAATCAAAAGCGTCAATTTTTTGTTACATAGCTTATAGCTATGTAAACGAACTTTGTTGATATTTTGCGTTTTTTGCCGGTTTTAATTTAAAACCGCCCTTTCGGGCGGTTGTTTTCAGCCTATTATCCTTATCGGCAGTATCAGATACAGATAATCTTCTTCCTGCGAGGTGGGCACTATTATGCCGGGCGACGTGGACGTGTTGAATTTGAGTTTGACGAAATTGTCGGTTATGGCGCGCAGGCTGTCGGTAATGTATTTTACGTTGAAGCCTATCTGCAAATCCTTGCCGTTAAGGCTTATCGCTATATTTTCGTTGGTGGTGCTTTCGTCCGACTGCGCGGATATATTGAGGACGTTTTCCTTTATTTCGAGTTTTACTATGCTCTTCTTGTCGTTTTTGATAACAAGCGACGCTCTTTCAAGACTCCTTTCGAGAAGTTTTTTATCCACGGTCAGTTCTGTCGTGAACTCGGCGGGTATTATCTTGTTGTAATTAATGTATTCGTTGTCTATCAGGCGGGTGACGATTTTTGTGTTTTTAATCTGTACCATAAGGTGATTTCTTTCGATATTCACGCTTACTTCGTCCTCGTCGTCTTCAAGCAGTTTGCTGACTTCGTTGAGACTTCTTGCGGGTACAACTATTTTCTTTTCCTCGCCCGAGTATTCTATTACCTTTTTGCACATGGCAAGACGGTATCCGTCGGACGTTACCGCGGTCACGCAGTTTCTGGATAAATCGATACAGCAACCTTTAAGCACGGGCCTCGTATCTTCCTGTGCGGCGCAGAAAATGACTTTGTTTATCATATCCTTAAAGTCTTTCTGCTTGATTTTAAAAGACAGAAGTTCGTCCACGTTCTTGAAAGGAGGATATTCGTCCGCCGCCATAAGATTTATGTTTCCGTAACCGTCGGCAAACCTTATAATGAGCTTGTCTTCTCCGGTTGCGTCAAGCTCGATGGCTTCGTCTTTTACCTTATTTATATAATCTATTAAAAATTTACCGTTGCAAACGGCGCACCCTTCTACTTTTACCGATGCGTTTATCCTTTTTTCTATCGACAGTTCGAGGTCGGTAGCGGTTAAAATCAGATTATCCCCCGATGCTTCGAGTTTAATTCCTTCAAGAATAGGTATAGCCTTTTTAAGCGGCATTGCCTTTCCTACTTTGGAAACGGCGTCGGCAAGTTCGATTCCGTCAACAAAAACTCTCATGGCAGTCTCCTTATTTTTTTGTTTTTAATATAGTTTACAGTATTAATTATAATACTTTGTGTAGATATGTCAATAACCTTTTAAAACCTCAACATATAGTGTTTTTAAAAATCAATAAACAAAATATGTTGTGATTTTCATTGTTGAACGAATTGTAGATATCCTGTAGAAAATCCCCAAGTTTTCAACAAGGTTGTGGATTAACGGCGGTAAAGCATGTCCTTTATGTCTTTAACGGCGTTCTGAACGTGAGAATTCGACTTTAACTGATCCTCTATTTTGTCGCGCGCGTTTATTATAGTGGTATGGTCTCTTCCGCCGAATATCTCGCCGATAGACTGTAAAGGAATGTTGAGAAGGTCCCTTATCAGATAGATTGCTATCATCCTGGGTTCGACTACTTCTTTTGTCCTTCTTTTTCCGATAATATCGGCAGGAGTAACGTTGTAAAAACGCGCCGTTGTGTTAATTATGTCGTTGGCGTCGATGCTTTCTTTGTTTATTTGTATATAATCCCTCAGCGCTTCCTGTGCGGACTGAATGGAATCCACGAGAGAACCCGTAAGAGAGGAATAAAATATAACCTTATTAAGAAGGCCCTCCATGTCGCGGACGTTGGACTGCACGTTTTTGGCTATAAAATAGGCGACGTCGTCGGTGAGAAAGAAATTCTGCCCGGCGGCCTTGCGCTTTAATATTGCGATTCTGGTTTCAAGATCGGGCGGTTTTATTTCTTCGGTAAGGCCCCATTCGAAACGCGTACGCAGCCTTTCTTCGAGCTGAGCGATTTCTTTAGGCGGACGGTCGGAAGTTATGATTATGTGCTTATCATTCTGATAAAGGTCGTTGAATATATGGAAAATTGCTTCCTGCGAACCTGTGGAACGGGACCAGAACTGTATGTCGTCTATCATAAGTACGTCCACACAACGGTATTTTTCCTTGAATTCGGCCGTGGCGGATTTATTGACCTTGTTCTGATTTATTGAATTTATAAAATCCGACGTAAATTTCTCGGCGGTGGTGTACAGTATCTTTAAGTGAGGACTGTGCTCTTTTATGTAATTGCCTATGGCGTGCATCAGGTGCGTTTTTCCCAGTCCTACCCCGCCGTATAAAAACAGAGGATTGAAGTTTCCGCCGGGGTGTTCGGCAACGGTCTGCGCAGCCGCAACGGCAATTTCGTTTGACTTGCCTACAACAAAAGTGTCGAAAGTGTATTTTTTTGAAAAGGAAAAACCGTTGTCCTTGACGGGTTTTTTATTGCTTACGACAAGTTCGTTATTAAAGATATAATCTTTTTCCTTGAGGTATTTTTCCTTTTGATTTTCGGTAATTATTATTACGTCCGTGATAAGAGCGTTTACTTCGGTAACGGCTTCTTTTATCGTGTCGAGATATTTGTTTTCGATAGTCTTTTTAGAGCTTTGGGAATTAGCAAGCAGAATAAGCCTGTTCTGCGTAAAGCAGAGAGGCTCGAGTTTTTCTATCCAGACTTCGAAGCTTATGGCCTGCAGTCTGCCCGATAAAATGGAAAGGGCTTCGGCCCATATATCGCTGACAACAATCATAGTATATGTATTATACACCAAGACGGCCGAAAAAACAAACAAAAAAAGTCAAAAAAGACAATATCTTACCAAACGCGCCAAATAGGGGTTCAAGCAAATTGATTTTTGCCGTGCGGTATGCTAAAATATCAGCACGGAGACAGTTATGAAAATTTCCTCGCTTTACGTCAGAAATTACCGTAATTATACAAGCGCTTTCGTGGAGTTCGGCGACGGGCTTAACGTGCTGGAAGGACCGAATGCGAGCGGCAAAACAAATATACTCGAAGCGGTATATCTTCTCGGCGTGGGAAAGTCCGCCAGAACCTCGCAGGAAAAAGAACTTGTCAGGATAGGCGAGGAAAAAGCCTACGTGAAAGCCGTTATTCAGAAAAAATTTCGCAGGCATACCATAGAAATGCAAATCGAACAGGGCGGCAAAAAAATACTGATAGACGGTATACCCGCACTCAGAGCCGCACAGCTTGTAGGCATACTCAACGTGGTTCTGTTCAGTCCGGACGAAATGAAAATAGTCAAGGAAAGCCCCGCCGAGCGCAGAAAATTCATGGATATAGGTATAAGTCAGCAAAGCGGACAGTATTTCCGTACCCTTGTAAGGTACAACAAAATTTTAAAACAAAAAAACAAACTGCTTAAAGAAGACGTTAAAAACCCGGATATAGACGGAATGCTTGACGTATGGGATATGCAACTTGCCGAGGCGAGCGCGCGGTTGATTTATATGCGAAAGGCCTTTTTGAAAGAACTTGAACCCGTAGCCGCGGGGCTGCACGCCGAAATTACCGGAAAAGAAGTTCTCAGACTTTGGTACGAAAGCGACGTGGACGGCGAAAGTATACGGGAAATAACGGCCAATCAGCTTGAAAGATACCGCAGCGACCGCGAAAAAGAAAAAGAAGCGGGATATACCCAAAGCGGCGCGCACCGCGACGACGTTCTGATAGAAATCAACGGAAACGACGCCAGGAAAATAGCTTCCCAAGGCCAGCAACGCACTGCGGCGCTATCCATAATTTTGGCGCAGCTGGATATATTCAAAAAACAGACGGGAGAAACGCCCGTACTACTTCTCGACGACGTGCTCAGCGAGCTTGACGAAGCCAGATGCCGTAAGCTCATCGAAAAAACGCAAGGCGTGCAGACCCTGCTGACATGCACAGAATACACCGTTAAAAACCCTATTCCGAAAAAGACGTTCCGTATCGAAAACGGAAGCGTAAAATAAAAGAAAGCGGCACCGCCGCTTTCTTATTTTTAACAAAAAGCAAAGATTAACGATAAAATTTTACCTGTCAGCTATTATTTTGCGCCGATATTGGCTTTAAGAAACTCGACAAGCTCATAAATGCGCTGTAAGTCGTCCGCCGAAAAATAGTCAATCATTATACGGCCCTTTTCGTCGTTACCTTTAATTTTAACGCGTGTGCCGAATACCCTTTTGAGTTCGCCTACGAAGGATTTTAGCTCTCTGCTCTGAACCTCTTTTTCGCGCGGGCCCATGCCCATTTTTTTGCGGTTGAAATAGAGTTTTACTTCCATTTCGAGATCGCGTACGCTCTTTTTGTTGTCGCATGCGCGGTTGGCAAAGTCTATCTGAAGTTCGCGCTCGGTTACAGGCAGCAAGGCTCTCGCGTGGCCTGCCGACAGCCTGCCCGATCTTACCAGTTCGATGACTTCGGGCTGAAGCTGTAAAAGCCTTAACAGGTTTGTAATGGTAGGACGGCTTTTACCTATTTTGGAGGCGACTTCTTCCTGAGTCATTCCGTACGACTTTATCAGCTCCTGCAAGCCGACCGCCGCTTCTATGGGGTTGAGGTCTTCCCTTTGAAGGTTTTCTATAAGCGCAACTTCCATTACCTGTTGCGTGGAAAGCTCTTTTACTATCGCGGGGACCTGATGCAGGCCCGCCAGAATGGCCGCTCTGAAACGTCTTTCGCCCGCTATAATCATATATCTTCCTTCGTTTTTGAGAAGGATTAACGGTTGAAGAACGCCGTACGTCTTTACCGACTCGGCAAGCTCTTTCAGGGCCAGATCGTCAAACTGCTTTCGCGGCTGATTCGGATTGTTGTCGATAAGCGAAACGGGTATTTCGGTAACCCCGGAATTTTGTTTTTTCTGTTCTTCCTTTAAAATTTCCTCTTCGTTGAAGTTGCTCAGCAGGGCGTCGAGGCCTCTGCCTAAACCTTTGCCTATTGCCATAACGGTTCTCCTTAAAGTAATATTGCCTTACGGCTGCCGCATTAAAGCGGATTTTTACGTTCTTTGCCGCCGCCGCGCGGGTATTTCAAGGGCGTGGGAGCGGTTTTTTCTATTATAACAAGCGTTCTTCCGTCTCCCGAAAACGGAAGATTCAGTTTTACCGACTGCGCTATTCTGCCTTTCAGCAGTTCCAGCGCACGGGCAGCATATTGTTCTTCGTCGCAGTCGCCGCCCTTGTAGGCGATAAATATTCCGCCCGGCTTTACCAGGGGTAAGGCGTATTCCGCAAGAGTATTCAGTCGGGCTACCGCCCTTGCCGTAACCACGTCGAAACTCTCGCGCAAAGGCCCTTTCGCCGCATCTTCGGCGCGGATATGCAGGGCCGACGCGTTTTTAAGCCCCAGAGCATCTATCTGCCCTTGCAGAAATGAAACTCTTTTCCCGAGAGCGTCCATCATCGTTACGGACACGTCCTGTCTTACCAGTTTAAGTGGTATCGCGGGAAAACCCGCTCCGCTGCCTATATCCGCAAGAGAAGCGTTTTCGGGTATGTATTGCGCGGCCGTAAGACTGTCGAGAAAGTGCTTGATTATAAATTCCGTTCTGTCCGTGATCGCGGTAAGGTTTACCGAACGGTTATAGTCGATTACGGCTTCGTAATACCGTTCGAACTTAAGTGCGGTTTCGGCGCTTAAATCTATGTTAAGAGCTTTGCAGCCCCGTGTCAGCAATTCCATATTAAATATCGGTATCGAACATCTCTATGCCGCGCTTTACTCCTACCTTTCCCGTGCGGTTCTTTTCCTTGATAAGAAGGGCCGCAACAAGAGCAAGAATAAGGTTGACTGCGCAGTACGGTACCAGCATTCTGAAATCGCCGAACATGGTTTCGCCCTGTGCCGTTACGTATTCTACGTTCCAGAGTTTGCCGAAAATTTCCACTATCGCGCTTGACAGAATGGGGGTTATTACCATTGCAACCGTCATCGACGAGGCAAAAATACCCGTGCCGCTGCCTACCGTGTTTTGGTCGGAGTATTCCAAAAACAGAGGATATATGTTTACCATTACGAAACCGTATCCGAAACCCGCTACCGCAAAGCACATATAAGTAACCGTAAGATAAAGCGCTTCGGGCATTCCCGACATGATTACGGTAAGAGAATTTAAAGAAACTACGGCAAACGCCGCGGACATTACTATAAACCCTGCTATTATGGATTTTTTGCGTCCGAACGCGGTTGCGAATTTCGTCGCCGGAACGAAGCCCAGCACCGCGCCCGCCATGGTTACTATCATAGGAACGGTTATCGCCTCGACTTTAAGCACGAAAGTAGCGTAATTGTTAAGATTGCTTACCAAAGCGTTGTACGCCATGTAGAAGAAGAATACGGCAAGAAGAATAAATATCTTGTCTTTCAGAACGGACGACTTCTTTGTTTTCGTAGCGGGAGTGATTACGGCTTCGTCCGCGTTTCCGTCCGCAACCGCATCCTGAGAAATCGCGGGCGCCTCGTCAACCGCAGTATCGGCTGCAACCTCGGAAGTTTCCGCCCCTTCGCATAATTCTTCGGAGAGCGCGCTGTCAGATGCCTCGGGCAAAGACTGATCGGCAGGTTTGGTCGAACTATTTTCAAACTCCTCCGTTTCGCGGCGGAAGTCTTCAATATATTTGTTCTCGTTAACCTTTTTAAGGAATATCGCCATCGTAATCAGCGACGACACTATTATGCCTATAACCACGGGATAATAATTGTTTTCCGCGATATTGCTTTTGGTCAGGAACGGCGAAACAAGAGCTATCGCTACAACGTTGAAAAGCGCGCTTACTATATTGGATATCGCATTGGCTTTACTGCGTAAAGGTTCGGGCGTGATATCGGGTACCAGCGAAAGCGCGGGAGAACGGTATGCCGCCATAGCAATCAAACTTATACATAATGAAATTATGTATAAAGGTAAATTTTGTTTGTTCGCGAACACCGCGACTAACAGAAATGCCGCCAGTGAGACGCAAGTTCCCGCCACTATGTAAGGCATGCGTCTGCCGTATTTTGTGTGCGTCTTGTCCGACAGGTAGCCGAACAGCGGAAGAAGAAATAACCCCAGAATATTGTCTATCGCCAGAATAAAACCCGAAACGGTAGGTTTTAAAGAAAACGTCTGAATGTTTATTGTTTGAATCAATTGGTCGTAACCAAACCAGAAAATCGTGATCCAGCCAAACGCAAGCGAAGCATATATTACGTGTTTCGTGTTCAGTTTCATTTAACCTAAAGTCCTTTTAAACAATATATACTCAATATATTATAAATTATAGCAAAACAATTATAAAAAAACAATAGATTTTGTTAAATTATGTGGAAAACGCTTTTAAAGTGTGGTATAATCAGTTCATAACGCAAAGGAAAACATCAGTATGAAAACAACGGCAATACTTGTAGCAATGAGCGAAGAGCTCCGCCCTTTTGCCAAAAGCCTGGGGAAAGGAAGGCAGGCGGGCGAATTCTGCGGTAAAGAAATAACCGTATACGACACGGCAGACGGCCGGATATATCTGATAAACACGGGCGTGGGCGAAATAGCCGCAGCCGCGGCAACGCAGGCCGCCGTCGAGCGCTGGAATCCCGACCTTATAATCAATTTCGGGCTGGTAGGCTCGCTTAGCGGCGCAATCAGGGCCGGAGACGTGGTGGTAGCGGATAAAATCGTGCATTACGATTACGATATTTCCGCCCTTGAAAACGTGTGCGTCGGGAAATATACCGAGCTTGCCGACGTGTATATACCCTGTTCTCCCATAAAAGACCGCATAGCCCGAAAGTTCGGACTCCCGTTGGTTACCGTAGCTTCGGGCGATAAGTTTATCGCCGACGCGCAGGCTAAAAAACAGCTGGTACAATCTTTCGGCGCTCAAATATGCGAGATGGAAAGCGCGGCAATCGCCCTGACCGCCTATCGGAACGGCAAACAATGCCTGTTTCTCAAAATCGTGTCGGATAACGCCGACGAGAACAGTCCCGCAGATTTTGTCAAAGCCTGCGAAAAGGGCACGGAAAAATTGTCGGAAATCATGGTAAAATTGATAAAGGAGCTTTAAAATGGAAAAAATCAAATCTTTTACGATAGATCATCGCACGCATAAACCGGGACTGTATCTTTCGGGAGCGGCAAGAGGCATAAGCACTTTTGACCTAAGATTCAAGTTTCCCAATAAAGGAGAGTATCTCGATATCGCCGCCATGCACACGATCGAACACCTTTTTGCCACGGTCATACGCAACAGCGAGGTAAAAGACGACGTGGTATATTTCGGGCCGATGGGGTGCAGAACGGGATTTTACCTTCTTATGCACGATACCGACAGGGAAAAAGCGCTTCCCTTAATAATAAAAGCCTTCGAAGATTGTCTTTTGCTAACCGAAATACCGGGAAACAAAGAGGAAGAATGCGGAAATTACAAAGAGCATGACCTACAAAAAGCAAAGGAAGAAATCAAAAAGTATCTCCTGATATTAAAAGAAGGCCGCTGAGGCCTTTTTTAACGAGCAAAATACTAAATCAGAGGAAGAGAGATATTGCTGTCGTCCAGACCGTTTCCGAAAAACATCTCCTCCACAACGGGCGCAAACGGGCCCTTTTTTATTATTTTCAGCCAAAAATCAATCTTTTTAACGTAACCGGTTATTATATTTGCGCGGATGTCTCCTTCAAAAGACGGGTTGCCCGCATAAACGGTTTCCGCCAGCTTTAACAAAAACGGAAAAACTTTTTGGTCTTTTAACAAAAGCGCTTCCTTTTTATCTATTCCGCTTTTCTTTTTACACTTTTTCCACAGCTTATAAAAATCCAGTCCGTTTAGTTTTTTCCCAAAATATCTTATCGGAAGCCAGAATTTATCCACCTTGTCTCCCGTAATGCTTATGGCGTTCAGACCTTCTTTTACAAGCGCCTTGTCTCCTGCGGCCGCGCCTTTTACAGTGTCCTCTATAAAGCCGAAAAAACCTTGACGGGTATATTCGTATAACGAAATCGCCTGGTCGTAACCTTTCCATTCCGGCACGGTCAACGTTGTCACATCTATCCTGTCGCCGAAAACCTCGACTTTTCTGTAAAAAGGCGGGAATCCGCTCAGTGCGGCCGTGCTGACGTCATAAAATTCTCCCTTTTCCAACGGTTGCGAACTTACGTTATGTACGTGCGAATGTCCCGTAAATATAACTCTGCCGCCGTATGAGGCCAATTCTGTATAAAGCTCGTTATACGGGTCAAGCATATTCTTCGTAGTGATTTTATCGTATATCGGCGACGACGGGAAAAGAGGATAATGGGCAAAAAACAAAGGGATATCGCCGCGCTTTTTGCATTCTTCACCCTGCTTTTTAAGCCATGAGCGCGCCGAAGGACAAAGGCCGCAAACGGTATAAGATCCGAAATCGTCTCCGTTAAGGAAAAACAACGTAAGCCCTGCTACGGGCCTGACGGCATAGGACATCGACTCCTCATCGAACGACATGGCGTCGCACGGGCCGAATTCGTAATACATATCCCAAAGAGCGCGCCGCTCGACCTTGTCTACGTCATGAATTTTAGAGCCGTCTTCTTCGTAGCGGTAGGATTTTGCCCCGTTGAAATAATCGTGAGACGCCGTAAAAGCGTAAACGGTTATACCCCTTTCTTTCAGCCCGCGAAGCAGCAATAAAAACTCTTCGTGGCTTTTGACCTCGCCGTTTTTTGTCAGATCTCCCGTCAAAATCAAAACGTCCCCGGCTTTCAGGCCGTCGGTTGCCGAAATAAACATTTCCCTCGAGTCCCACGCGCGCAACTGGTCGGGAATAAATACCTTTTTGCGGAAGTATTCTTTTGAGTAATAATGAATATCCGTTGCCAGATAAAAGGAAAAATTTGCCATAAATCCCCCAAAGCATTATATAAACAATTATACATAGGACAGCGGAAAAAATCAACACAAATCAAAAAATACAAATGTTATGCCTTAAAAACCGCGGAAAATAAGCAAAATACAGAACCAAAAACCAAAATGTTCCACGGGAAACATTGTTTAAAAATTTTCGTAAATATTGACGAAATAACGGGAAAAGCAGATCGCAACATGACTGAAAATGCGGAAAAAAGGAATAATCGGAGCAAAAAACCGAAGGAAATACGTGCGGCAGATCGTCAGGAGCAATAAAAAGGCGCGTGCTTATCGGATTACCGTTTTTGCCCGCGCGGCAAGGCCGTTTTTCCGAAACATATGCCAAAACCTGTCCTGAAAGCGGTTTTTACGGCCGCGCAAGCGGGCCATATCGGGGAAAAGCCCTTTTCCATAAGAAACCGCTTGCATGCTTTTTCCGGCAATATGCGCCTTTAAAAGGGCCGCAATAAAGCAATTACATACGACTCAGACCGGGTTTGGTCGGTAAAATTCCGTTAAAATCATGTCGGAAAACAGACGGATATGCGATTAATAGAAAGCTGCAACTGCAATCCGCAATATCACGTCGCGGAATCGCGCGACCGGGAATGCCGCCGTAAAAGCCGCGGCGGGAAAACTCGAATTACTTCGGCAATCGGAAAAAACAATCGCTGTTCCGCGAATGCGGGCGGTAGGCACTGCGAGACGAATAGCGGGAAAAACGGCCACCAAACCGCAAAAAAAAACCGCTAAATGCATCATTATAAAGTTATATTCACGCGAGAAATCGAAACAGTGCGGTTTTATGCAAAAACAAGCCAAATAAGCATAAATATGCACAAATTGTAAATAAATATTCGCATTACGACAGGTATCCGGTTTTAGACGAGCAGTTCGGGCAGAGCGCTTCACCGCCGACGCAGCTCGGGCAAATCAGGGCGCCGCACGTTGGGCAAATACCGGCGTCCCCGTCTTTAATGGGCTTTCCGCATACGGAACATCTTATTTCGGCCATAGTAAACCTCCGATAATATTATTGCCGATAAACGAAAAAATAGACAAACAATCAAAAAATTACCAAAATCCCATAGAAGCCGCCGGTTTTTTATTGAAAAATTATATTAAAACTTGTAAAAACGCCGGTTTTCCGTAATGTAAAACAAAACCGGAAACGCGGCAAAAATTATCCACAAAAATCATGGTCGAAATTTAGGTGGTGAAAGAACGCGATTTTATAAAATCGGCCGTGAAACATTTAAATAAAACCAATAAAAAAGCGAAAAAAACATAGGAAAACAGCCTAAAATTCGAAAAATAAACGTAAAAACAGGCCGATATGGTTTCCTGTGAAACAATGTGGATAACTCAAAAGTTTCACGTGAAACCTACAAACCATACTTTCTATTGTTTCACGTGAAACAATCGTCGCCGTGGAAGTAATTGTGGACAACTGAAACCGAGGAATTTTATGCTAAAATACGACAATAATTTTGAGTAAAAGCAGGATTCGGCTGCTATGACTTTAATCTTAACCTGATAAAACAAAGTTAAGCCCTGTCGGATTATCGGAAAATGCGTTTTGCGTGGACAAAAGCTTTTGTTGCTTTGATTTATCGCGCTTGATTCGTACGGATTGCTTTTTGTGCGATCTTCTCACAAGACGGTCGATAATATATGTATCGGGCAATGTGCGACGGATTTTTAAGAAAGAGTTTTTACGAATTTGTGTTTATAGCGGCGCGGCAGGCAGACGCGTTTTGCGCATCAGTTTATTTATTGCGTGTGGCGGGTTTTGTGCGTGTTCGGGGCAAAACAAACCGATTACTGTTTAAACTGCGAAAATTTCTGCGGAAAGCGCGGGTGCGGTAGCGTTTCGGTTTCCTGTCCCTGGCAAGGGCATTTGTAATGCTGGCTGTGCGGTATGCTTAAAGTCGCAATTAATTTCTTTTGATATCAAATTTGAATTCAAATAACAGAGGGGCGGTTAATGCACCGTGCCGTAACGGTGTGCTGCCTGCGGTTTAATGTTTTGGTATGACTTGCGGCATTGTCGGTAAAGTAAGGCATTGATAATCGCAAACGAACTTAAGGTTTGTTCGGATGCGGCGAGCAATGCCTGAAAGCGCAGTGTAACGGGATAAAGGCCGCGCAGACAATGTTCCCTGCACAAAATAGCGATAAACACATATCGACCGACCGTATGATCCTTTCGTGTGCGAGCGGCAAGAATGATTGTGAACCGAATATATAAACTAAGTAAAAAACGTGCGCAAACAGCAAAACGGAAAGCGCAATTCACGCCTGCGGCAGACTCAGACGTTGTAGCCGCATGCGTAAACAGGGTAAATAACCGTTTTCGGCAGCGTGAAAAGAAATATTGTAAAGCTGATATAATAACGGCGGCGCAAAAACGGGGTGCGTAATGGCGACTCGGAAAAGCCTGTCCGTAAAATCGCGAAATAAGTTTTTAAATTATAAAACGGCGTGAATCAGCATACTCGGAGAAGCGTATGCTTGAGGCTTTGCTCATAAACGATAATCAACGCCGCGAAAGTGGCGCTCACGCGCGGGCAGAGACAACCGGTATCCGACTGCGGATTTGAAATGGGAGCGAGGCGTGATATCGAAGGCTGCCGGACGGGGCCGAAAACGTACTCGCGGAGGCTTGGGCGGCGAAAAGGCTGACGGCGGGCGACCAAAGTATATAGCGTCCGTTGCGTTATTGGCGCAGGCGGAAGATTGTCGCAAACAGGCGGGCGAAAAAATCGGGATAATTAAAACAGAAGCTTTTGACGGTTGGCTATTCCTGCGGGCGGAAGATTTGCCGTGAGCGCGACGGACGGATTTCTGCCCGATTGCGGAAAGGCTGTCGTTGTGCGTTTGCAAAAATAACGGCGGAAACGAGGCAGAGCGGCGATGCGAATAAAGTCGAAGAAGACTTGCGACCGAGCGTAATAATGTCGAAAAACAGGTTTAAGGTTATATTTTACTATTTATGTCGGGAAAAGAGGGATTTTCGGACGAAAGCCTTTTGAGCATTAATATAAAAGCAATCATTACCACGCAGACAGAAGAGGCTGCGAGCAAGCCGAGTTTTAAAGAGGCCTCCTCGGGTGAAGAGCCGAAGGCGGAAGGCAGAGCCGTGTCCGCCGTTTTATCCGATATAAGCCCGACTATTGCGGGGCCGAGGCTGCAACCGAGGTCTCCTCCGAGCGACAGAAGTCCGAACATCGGAGTGCCGCCTTCGGGAATAGTAGAGGAAGACAGGCTGAAACTTGCGGGCCAGAGTATCCCGGCAAAGAACCCGCACAGGGCACATCCTGTCAGCGAAAGTACGGGGATGGGCGAAAAGACGGTCAGCATATATGCGGCAAAGCACCCGCCGCTGCTGACGAGCAAGGCTGTTTTCAGGTTGAGCTTGTCGGCTTTAAGACCAAAAAGAACGCGGGCAAGGCCCATGCAGAAGGCAAAACAGCAAGGTCCCAGAAGGTCACCCGTGGTTTTGGATATTCTTAGGCCGAGTTCGGCAAACAGCGAGCTCCACTGGGAAACGGCCTGCTCGGCGGCTCCCGCACATATCATCATTACGAAAAGTATCCAGAAAGCGCGCTTTGCCAGAAGGCGCTTTACCGGAAGTTTCTTTTCCTCGTCCACGAGCTTTGCAAAAGGAACTTTGCAGAACATAAAAATATTAACCGCCGGTATAACGGCCCATAACAGCGGAAGCCATCGCCACAGTCCGAGACCCGCAACATTAAAATACAGGGTAGACAGCAGAACGACGGCGACGTGTCCCCAGCAGTAAAACGAATGAAGAACGCTCATAGTAGCGCTTTTCTTTTCGCGCGGAAGAGCCTCTACTATGGGGCTGATTATGACTTCGATGAGGCCGCCGCCCGTAGCCAGAACGACGGTTGCCGTCAAAATAGCGGCATACGGGGGAACGACTAAGGGAAGAAGACCCAAAAACGCCAGCCCGATTACCGAGAGCGCATGTGCAATTATGCCCGATGCCCTGTAACCGATCCTGTCGACATATTTCGCGCCTATCAGATCTACGGCTATCTGTACGCCGAAGTTTACCGAAATTATCAGACTGATTTTTTCGAGCGAAATACCCAGATCCCGATTGAATACGACAAAAAGCAAGGGAGACAAATTGTTGATTATGGCCTGGGTGACGTATCCGACGTAGCAGGAATACAAAGTATGCGTATAGGTGAATCTGCCGAATTTTTTCATGATAACAGTATAACAGAATCTTGCAAAAAAGTAAATTAAAATTCGTTAAAAAATAAGTTAATATAAATTTTTAATTTATATTAAATTAATTCGAGTTCCGCAAAGAGGCAATTTTGACGTTTATCAGGTCGCGTATCAGCTGCAACAGATTGCCTACTGCTACAAGCTCGGCGGCATCGTCGGGCAGACATTCGGCTATACATGCGGCAATGGCGGACAGTTCGGCTGGCGACAGCGTTTTAAGATTCATACTCCATTATATTAAAAGGGAGCGAAAAATGTAATAAAGTACAAAAAACAGGGTTAAACGGTTTATCGTCGAAAAACGATTGACATAAGCTTACTATTTTATTATAATAATTTGGCAATATTAATATATAATGAGGGAACGCCCGCGGTATGCGGGTAAACCCGAACGGAGGCAGACATGAAAAGGACTTACCAACCCAAAAAGAGACAGCGCAGCAAGGTTCACGGATTCAGAAAAAGAATGCAGACCAAAGCCGGCAGAAACGTATTGGCAAGGCGTCGTCGTAAAGGCAGAAAACAGCTTTCGGCTTAATCGGCCGACGACAGGGGGCAACTAATTTTAGTTGCCCTATAAATAATCGGGCAAAGAAATGCAGAGCAGATACCGACTTAAAAGCAACGGTTCGTTCAATTACATATACCGCCGCGGCGAAAGCGTAAGCGGAAAGGGCATGGTCTTGATCCGGGCCAAAACCAGATTGCCTATGAAAGTGGGCTTTTCGGTAAGTAAGAAAGTCGGTAAAAGCGTAGTAAGAAACAAGGCGAAAAGGCGGCTTAAAGAGAGTTTCCGCAGTCTTATAGACCGCGTTGACGGCGGATACAATTACGTTGTCGTGGCCCGTAAGGCGATAGCGGAGATGGATTTTCACGAAATCAAGGCCGAACTTACCCTTCTTCTGGATCGGAGCGGCGCGCTGAAACGCGCCGACGGAGATAAAAATGAAAAAAGCGGCGATACTGCCGATTAAATTTTACAAGCGGTTTATTTCGTCCGCGACCGCAAACAGGTGCATATACGAACCCAGCTGTTCGATGTATGCGGCCGAGGCTATCCGTAAATTCGGGGCTTTACGCGGTATTATTATGGGTGCGGGAAGGATTCTTCGCTGCACGCCCTTTCACGCCGGGGGGAGAGACCCCGTCCCGGAGAATTACAGAGGGAGAGCAAAATGGTTGATATAAGTAGCGTTATGTTGAGCGGCGTTTCCGACGTGGTGGCCAAGTTTATCGAATGGATTTACAACGGCGTCGGCAATTATGCCGTGGCGGTAATACTGTTTACCCTGATATTGAAAGTCGCGCTGTCGCCTCTCGACGTTTGGCAGAAGATAGCGCTTCGTAAAAACAACAAGGCGATGGAACGCCTTAAACCCAAACTCGAAAAACTGCAAAAGCAGTGCGGCGGAAACAAAGAGCTTTACGCGCAAAAACAGATGCAGCTTTATAAAGAGGAAGGATATTCCATGTTCGGCAGCTGCATACCGATGATAGTTACGCTGGTGCTGTTTTTCGTTATATTCGCGGGGTTCAGGGCCGAGGTTAAAAACGTCAACGTGGAAATGTATTCCGAAATGAGAGAGGCTTATTACTCCACTTACGACGCTACGGGCGGCGACGTGGACGCTTCCAAACAGGCGGTTATAGAGAGGTTCGAAAAGGATTACGCTTCGAGAATAAGTTTCTTGTGGGTAAACAACATATTCATGCCCGACGGCTGGCAGGACGCCATCCCCGCGTACGATAAGTTCGTAAGCTCGGGCATCGGCGGCGTAGGCGCGACGGATCCGTATAAGGACCAGGCGTCCATAACGGGCGACAGATACGAAAACGCGGGCGAAACCGGCTATAACGAAGTCATGCTGGCGTTGCAGGAAAAATACAATAACCGCTGGAACGGGTTCCTGATATTGCCCCTTCTTGTAGTGGCACTGTCCGTAGTAAGCAGTAAGCTCAACAAGCCCATGCAGGCTCCTACCGCGGGCGGTAACGAGCAGACCGAGGCCGCAATGAAGGCAAATATGAAGGTAATGCAGTATATGATGCCCGTTATGATGGGCGTGTTCGCTCTGTTTTACAGCGCGGCGTTTACGCTTTACATGTTCATAAGTTCGTTGTTTACCACGGTGTTCCAGCTGGTTTACAACCTTGTGGCCAAGCGGAAGGATAAAAAAGAGGAAGAGCAAAGGTTAATTAATACCTATAAATAAGGAGACAGTAATGAGAAGTATCGAAATCAAGGCGTCCAGCGTGGAAAAGGCGACCGAAGAGGGATTGAGTCAGTTGGGGATAAGCAAAGAAAATGCCGAAGTGGAAGTAGTAAGCGAAGGCGGATTGTTCAGCAAAGCGGTTGTAAGAATCAGCGAGAAGGAAAGGCCCGGGGACAGGGCGAGAGAGTTTCTCAAAACGTTATTTGAAAAAATGAGGCTTAACTGCGAAGTCGGCTGCGAAAGCGAAGACGGAGTGATAAAGGTATCCATAACGGGGCCCGACAGCGGCATAGCGATAGGATACCGCGGCGAAGTGCTGGACGCTATACAGTATCTGACGCTGCTGATTGCCAACGAGGGCGAGGACAAGTTCGAAAAGGTTGTGATAAACGCCGAAAACTATCGCGAAAAGCGCGAAAAGACTCTGGAAGGACTTGCCAAAAAACTTGCTTACAAGGCGGGTAAGAGCGGTAAGCCCATAGAACTGGAGCCGATGAATCCCTTTGAAAGAAGGATTATTCACACGGCCCTGCAGGATAACCCTTACGTAACCACTTCTTCCGAAGGCGTCGAGCCGCGCAGGCATATCGTTATCACGCCCAAGGAGAGGGCGGGTAAGGACGCGCCCGTAAAAGATTTCTCGGTAAAGAGAAACGGGCCGCCCAAGGTTAAGAGCTTCGGATACAAAAAGAGAAGATTTTAATGATAATGCGCCCACGTCAAGGTGGGCGTAATTATTTGAGAGGTATTATGGTAATAGCGGCGATATCCACGGCCGTACAGACGGGCGGAATTGCGGTAATAAGATTGAGCGGAGAGCAAAGCCTCGACATCGCGGCACGTCTTTTCACGGCCAAAAAGCTTAAAGACGGCTTTAAACCCGACCCCGGATACATGTATCTGGGAACGATTGACGCGGGCGGCTTTTGCGATAAATGCTATATGGTTTATTTCAGAGGTCCCGCGAGCTTTACGGGTGAAGACGTGGTAGAGTTTCATCTGCACGGCGGAGTAAGGCTTGCTCAGGGCGTGCTGGACGCGTGTTGCGCGGCAGGCGCACGCCCGGCGGAGCGCGGCGAATTTACCAAAAGGGCTTTTTTAAACGGTAAACTCGCGCTTGCCGACGCAGAGGGCGTAATAGATATGATTAACGCCGACAGCCGGGCCGCATTGAGCGCGGCTTACAGGCTTATGGAAGGCGAGCTGTCGGCAAAAGTGCGTATAATTCAGGACCTTCTGTTCGATACCGTTACGGGGCTTGAAGCCACGCTGGACTATCCCGACGAGATGGAAGACGAGCAGCTTCCCTCGGCTTACGGGCGCATACTGCAGGCGCTGGAAATGCTGGAACCGCTTATTAAAGGGCAGAGCTACGGCCAAATGGCCAAATACGGCATCAACGCAGTGCTTACCGGCAGGACAAACGTGGGCAAATCCTCGCTTATGAACAAAATGCTGGGAAGTCAGCGCGCCATAGTAACGGAAAAGGCGGGTACGACCAGAGACGTTATAACCGAAAGCCTCGAACACAACGGCGTAAAAATCAACCTCGCCGATACCGCCGGCATAAGAGAGAGCGCGGACGAAATTGAACAAGAAGGCGTTAAGCGTGCTAAAAACGCATTGTCAAGTGCCGATTTGGTAATTTTCGTACAGGCCGCAGACGATATGGGCGACAGCCCCGTCGAGCAATGCGCGGGTAAAAGAATAATTAAGGTAATAAACAAAACCGACCTCGTTAAAGGCATAAAGCCCGGCCGCAAAGAGAAAGAAGAAGGTTTCGACGCCGTGTTCGGCGTATCCGCGCTTACGGGAGAAGGGGTAGAGGAAGTGCTCGACTACGTTGCGGGACTGTTCACGCAAGGCGAGGGATCGGGCGAAATCGTTACGAACGTCAGACACGCCGACGCCATAAGAAAGGCGTATGAGAGGCTGAAAGAGGCGCGGGACGGATTTGCTTCGGCACCGACGGATTGTGTGTTGGTTGACGTCAGGGCGGCGTGGACTTGTCTGGGAGAAATCACGGGAAACACGGCGAGCGAGGACATTGTGAACGCGATATTCCAAAGATTTTGCGTAGGGAAATAACTTATGGAAAAGGTTTTTGACGCCATAGTGATAGGGGCGGGACACGCAGGCATAGAAAGCGGACTCGCGCTGGCAAGAAAAGGACACAGAACGCTTTTGCTTACCCTCAATCTCGAAGGGGTAGGGTTTATGGCGTGCAATCCCGCAATCGGAGGCACGGCCAAAGGTCACCTCGTAAGGGAAATAGACGCGCTCGGCGGACAGATGGCGGTTACGGCGGACAGAACGCTGTTGCAGCTTAGAATGCTCAACTCGGGAAAAGGTCCCGCCGTTCACAGTCTGAGAGGGCAGTCCGACAAGGCCGTTTATCATCGGGAGATGAAAAAGGTTCTCGAAAGTCAGAAAAATCTTTGCCTTACCGAAGGCGAGGTTACGGAGCTTATCACCGAAGGCGGCAAGGTTAAAGGTGTGGTAACCTCGATGGGCATCAGATATTACGCACCCGCCGTGGTTATTGCCAGCGGAGTTTATCTCGACAGCCGCATCATTATCGGCGATTATTCGGCCAAATCGGGGCCGGCGGGATTCCCGTATGCAAAAAATCTTACCGGAAGCCTTCTGGACGCAGGGCTTGAAATCCGCAGGTTCAAAACGGGGACTCCGGCAAGAATAGACGGCCGCACGATAGATTATTCCGTCATGGAAATTCAGGAAGGCGACACGACAATCGACAAATTCAGCTTTCTGAGCAAGGGAAAACTGCTGAAACAGACGCCGTGTTATCTTACGTATACCAACGAGCGCACGCACGAGATTATACGTAAGAATCTTCACCGTGCGCCTCTTTACAACGGCGGTATAAACGGAGTGGGGCCGAGATACTGTCCTTCGATAGAGGATAAGGTCATGCGCTTTGCCGACAAGGAAAGACATCAGCTTTTCGTAGAGCCCGAAGGCGCGCATACCAACGAAAAATACATACAGGGCATGAGCTCGTCCCTGCCTTACGACGTGCAGATAGAAATGTATCGTACGGTAAAAGGGCTGGAACACTGCCGGTTCATGCGGTTCGCTTACGCAATAGAATACGACTGCATCAATCCTCTGCAGCTGCTTCCCACCTACAAGGTAAAACACATAGAGGGCCTTTATACGGCGGGACAGATAAACGGAAGCAGCGGTTACGAGGAGGCGGCGGCGCAAGGGCTTATCGCAGGCATAAACGCCGCGCTGTATCTTGAAGGAAAGGAGCCCTATATCCTGACAAGGGATCGGGCGTATATAGGCGTGCTTACGGACGATCTCGTTACAAAGGGCACCAACGAACCTTATCGCATGATGACGGCGCGCGCGGAACACAGGCTGTATCTCAGACAGGACAACGCCGACCTGCGCCTTACCGAGGACGGGTACAGGCTCGGACTGGCGAGCGAGAAAAGATATAAAAACATGCTCTCGAAAAGGGAAGAAGTAAATAAAGTAATAGCCGTTGCCGCGGCCAGAAGGTTTACCTCTGCGGACAGCATATATCGGGATAAAGGGATAGAAGCGCCCGCCAACGGCAAAAGCATGGCCGAGCTTTTGAAACGCACGGATTTCTGCATAAAGGATTTCTTGCCATACGTGGCCGAGCTGCGCGACGCGGGCGAAAGGGCGCTTAATACCGCCGAGGTGGAAATAAAGTACGAAGGGTATCTTAAAAAAGCAGAAACGGCAATTAAAGAGCAAAAACGAATGGAAGAAACCCCGTTATCGGCAGATATCGACTATCTCGGAATAAACGGACTGCGCCTTGAAGCGCGTCAGAAACTGCAAAAAATAAAGCCGCTTACTCTGGCGCAGGCGGCAAGAATATCGGGCGTTTCGCCCGCGGACGTGTCCGTGCTTATTGTCTGGCTTCAACGGGAAAAGGACAGGTCAGTCGGAAAGTCCGCAAAGGAAATCGAGCGAAACTTCGAAATACCCGGCAATGGCAACGAGAGAGCTTAAAGTAGGCTCTCTTTTCGCGTTTTCCCACAGGCTGATAACGCCTTTGCTTACGCCCAGACTGCGGGCGAGTTCTACCTGCCCTACACCCCTTTCCAGACGAAGCTCTTTTAATCTTTCGGCAAAAACGGTATTCATAATACAATATTCTCACTTTTGTAAGAAATTATCTTGACTTCTTACTATTGTAAGAATATAATATTAATATCAACGTAAAGGTATAATATTATACTGACCATAAAACAAGGAGATACTTTCGTCATGAAAGCCATCGAGGTAAAAAATTTAAAAAAGACTTTTACGCTGTCGGCCAAACAGCGCGCGGCCAAAAAGACCAAGGAAAAACTGCTTGTGGCCGTGGACGGGCTGAGTTTCGAAGCCGAAAAAGGCGAGATTTACGGGCTGCTGGGGCCTAACGGCGCGGGCAAGACAACTACTCTGCGCATGATTTCCACCTTGATAAAGCCCGACGAAGGGGATATTTTCATAGAAGGCGTCGACCTTAAAAAGAGCCCCGACGAATGCAGAAAAAAACTGGGCTTTCTCACGAGCGATTTAAAGCCGGACGAACAGTTTACGCCCGACTATCTGTTCGGGTTTTTAAGCGCGCTGCACGGCGTGCCCGGGGAAACGGCGGCTAAACGCAAAAAAGAGCTTTTCGAAAGATTCGGCATAGACAAGTTCGCCCAAACGAAAATAGCAAACCTCTCCACCGGCATGAAACAGAAAGTAAGCATCGCCATTTCTCTTGCCCACGACCCCGAAATCATTATCTTCGACGAGCCTACTAACGGCCTTGACGTACTTACCGCCAAAACGGTTACGGATTTTCTGACCGAACTTAAAGAGCAGGGGAAGTGCATACTTCTTTCCACACATATTTTCTCGCTGGTAGAAAAGATTTGCGACAGGGTAGGCATTATTATCAACGGCCGAATGGTTGCCGACGGCAGCCTGAAAGAGCTGACGGCCGAAAAGAATATAGAGGACCTGTTCTTCGATATTTATAAAAGAGAGGTGGGCGAAGAATGAAAAATATCTGGACCGTACTTAAAAAAGAAGTTAAAAGATTTTTCAGCGACAAAAGGACGGCTTTCGCAAGCATAGTTCTGCCCGGCCTTCTGATTTACTTTATTTACAGCCTTATGGGCAGCGCGATAGAGGATCTTTTCGCGCCCGAGGAGGGATATCAGCCCGCGGTGTACGCCGTGAACATGCCTGACGGTATGGAAGACGTCTTCAAAAATATGGGTATTGACGCAAAGTATACCCTTATAACGGCATCCGAAGCAGACGCGAAGAAACAGGAAATAAGCGGCGGGGAAGCGGACATATTGCTGGTGTTCCCCGAGGACTTTATGCGGAAAATAGAGGAGTACGACCCCGAAAGCGGGCTTGCCGCGCCTCAGGTGGAGATATACTTCAATTCGGCCGAGACGGAATCGCAAAATGCCTATATCCTTTTTGAAAGCGCGCTCAACGCGTTCGAAAGCAGCTTATCCAACCGCTTCGACATAAACGCCGGCGGCGGAATATACGACCTCGCCACCAAAGAGGATATAGCGGGTAAGATGTTCTCCATGATGCTGCCGTTCCTTATTATTATATTCCTGGTAAGCTCCAGCATGGCTTTTGCCATGGAGAGCGTCGCGGGCGAAAAGGAAAGAGGCACCATAGGCACCATACTCATCACCCCCATAAAGAGATGGGAACTCGCCGTAGGCAAGATACTGGGTACGGGATGTCTGTCGTTACTGTCGGCACTGTCGAGCTTTTTGGGAATAGTGCTCTCTCTCCCCAAACTGATGGGAACCGAAAGCTCGGGCGTCGAAATGAACGTATACGGTGCGCAGCACTATCTGCTGATTCTTCTTATAATGCTGGTCAGCGTGCTTATTATCGTGGCGGGAATGATGCTGCTGTCCGCTTTCGCGAAGAACATGAAGGAAGCGAATATGTATACCATGCCGTTTATGATAATATGTATGGTAATAGGCCTTAGCGGCATGCTTTTGTCGGGCAAAAACCTGCCTCTCGGAATATACTTTATTCCGCTGTTCAACAGCATACAGGCGATGTCGGCCATACTTTCCTTTAATATAAACGGCGCGGCCATAGCCATAACGATAGTGTCCGATATAGTTTATTTCGGCGTTATGATATGGCTGCTTACCGTAATGTTCAACAACGAAAAGATTATGTTCAAAAAAGACTGAACGGCATTTAAACAATAAAAAAGCGACGCGTTAAGCGTCGCTTTTAGTTTTTAATTTAAAATCAGAACTCGTCCGAAGGATTGTCGTCGCAATCCTTTTCGGCAGGAGTTTCGTCCGCAGTATCGGGAGCGGCAGCGTCGGAAGCAGGGGCAGACTCGGAATCGGCGGGTTTTGCTTCGGGAATTATCAGATTGCTCGCGGCAACCTTGGCCTTTTTGCTTTCCTCCTCCATTACGGCGATTATTTCGTCGGCGGACTTGCCGTCGAACAGCATGTCGACTTCCTCGCTAAAGATAGTGCTTTTCTTATAGAGAAGTTTTACCATGTCGTCAAGTATGCGGCGGTTTGCCGTAAGAATTTCGGTGGCCTTTTTATAGCAGGCGTCCAGAATGGATTTGACCTGTTCGTCTACCTTGCCGGCCATTTCTTCGCTGAAACTGTGGGAAACTCCGAAATCCCTGCCCAGGAAAACTTCCTGTTCCGCGCCGAGATATATCGTGCCGAGAGGACTCATACCCCATTCGGTAACCATTTTTCTGGCAATGCCCGAAGCGCGCTGAATATCGTTGGAAGCGCCCGTAGAAATATCCTTAATGACGAGTTCTTCCGCCACTCTGCCGCCAAGCATCATGGTTATGGTATCAAGAAGTTTGTTCTGCGTTACGTGCGAGTCGTCGCTGTCGGGACGGGTAATGGTATAGCCCGCCGCCATGCCGCGAGGAATAATACTGACTTCGTGCACGTCGTCGCAATGCTTTAACATTTTTGCGACAATGGCGTGGCCGCTTTCGTGATAAGCGGTGATGCGTTTGTCGGTTTCGGTAACCAGACGGCTTTTTTTCTGGGGGCCGGCAATAACCTTGTTTATGGCCTCGTTTATTTCCTTCATGCCTATTGAAACCTTGTTTTCGCGCGCCGAGAGTATTGCCGCTTCGTTAAGCAGATTTTCGATATCCGCGCCTGTAAAGCCCGAAGTAAGGCGGGCAAGGGTTTTGAAGTCGATATCGTTTTCGAGATGCTTGTTTCTGGAATGAATTTTGAAAATGGCCTCTCTGCCTCTTACGTCGGGGACGTTTACGTATATCTGACGGTCGAACCTGCCCGGACGGAGCAGGGCGGGGTCGAGAATGTCCGCACGGTTGGTGGCGGCCATAATTATTATGCCTTCGTTTACCTCGAAGCCGTCCATCTGAACGAGCAGCTGGTTAAGCGTCTGTTCTCTTTCGTCGTGGCCGCCGCCCATGCCGGCGCCTCTCTTACGGCCGACGGCGTCGATTTCGTCTATGAATATAATGCAGGGCATATTGCGTTTGGCCTGGTCGAACAGGTCTCTTACCCTGGACGCGCCCACGCCTACGAACATCTCCACGAAGTCCGAACCGCTTATACTGAAAAAGGGAACGTTGGCTTCGCCCGCGACGGCTTTGGCAAACAGCGTTTTGCCCGTACCGGGAGAGCCTACGAGAAGCACGCCTTTGGGTATTCTGGCGCCCGCGTCGGTAAACCTTTTGGGGTTTTTAAGAAAGTCGACTATCTCGCGAAGTTCTTCTTTTTCCTCTTCCGCGCCCGCCACGTCGGTGAAGCGCACCTTTACGTTCTGATTAACGCGGGCTTTGGTCTTGCCGAAATTCAGAGCGGAAGAATTCGCGCCCTGGGTCTGCTTGTAAATAAAATAGAACAGCACGAACAAAAGCACCATGCCGATAAGCGGAATGCCTATCGAGAACAGCATCGCGTTTTTACTGGGGTTATCGTAAGTAACCGTGGGAACGGTTTGCCCTTCGGGCAGGTCCTCGATTACCTTATACAGCTGTTCCACGTTTCTGTCGGGAACGTAAACGGTATAGTCGGAGCGCTTCGGAAAAGCGTTGTCCGTGATTTTGCTGTCGACCTTGCGCGCTTTTACCACGTAATCGCCCGAAATATAGATATCCGAAATTTCTCCTTTCCGGATTTTATCGAGAAGGCCGCCCTCGCCGCCGTAGCTTATTGTTTCGCCCTCGCCGCCGGGCAGAAGGAATATCAGAAGCAACAATACGGCCACCATGATACCGAAAGTGAACAGCCCTCTGTATTTGTAAGATTTTTTCACTTAATAAAGCCTCCACAGCATAATAAATAAAACTATAACAAAATGGTTAAAAATACATTAAAGCATAAGGGAATATACTTTTTCCGGAATTATTATAGTTATATTATATTATACCATAAATACAGAAAAAATCAATAAGAATACGCAACACTTGAAATTTTGCGAAAAAGCCGATTGCACGGCATTGCGCTCAAGCTGTTTCGAAAGCAAGTCAGGCAAGGGCAGAGCTTATCATAAACGCTATTTTATCGCCTAATTTCATTATATTATCGTGCGGTACGGTTAACAGGGTGGTCAAAGAGTTTGCGCCGAAACGGTCGACGACGCCCAGTATGCCTACGTCGCCCACGGGGCAGGTTTTGCCGGTAACGGCCTTTTTGGGGTTGACTCCCGAGGCGGTTATCCTGATCTTGCCGACGGCGTCCTCTCTGCCGAGCGCGGCGTCCACCGCTATCAGAGTGCTGTCGGGATGCACTTTTTTTATAAAATCGATGTATGCTTTGTAATTTCGGCCGTTTACGCTGCGTTCCGTAGTGCCGTATACGTAATGGCGCACGTTGTATTTTCGGGTGAGCAGATCGCCCACCACGGGGCCCAGGCTGTCGCCCGCTATTTTCTCGCTGCCTATGCACAAAATAACCGCCGGTTTCTGGTTAATCAACGCTGTTTCCTCCTGTCGCTTTTAATTTTTATTGACAACGAAAGGAATTTTTATACGTTATTTGGTTGCAAAAAAGGGTAAATAACATTATAATTATTGTGTATATTATCCGGAAAAAGCGGATATAACTTATTCTACGGGCAAATTCTTGCACCGAGGAGGAAATACCTTGTTCGTATTGGGTGGTTTTGCAATCGGATACGTTGACGTCGCTATAATCTGCGTCGCGGTTATTGCTCTTATCGTGGGCGCGATAGGCGGTTTCCGCAATGCGCTGGAAAAGGGCTTTTTCGGCAGGATTATAGTTTTAAGTCTTTCGCTTATAGTTGCAATCGGGCTTGTTCACGGGATAGGCAATCTTTCCACGCCCGTTAAAAAACTGGGATTTTATACCGACACTCAACAGAAAATCGCGTCGTCCATTTCTTCCGGCAGCGAGCTTATGAACAGCGAGGTGTACTATTTCGAGGGCGTCCTGTACGTTACGGTGGACGGGAAAGAAGTTTCGCTAAGCGAGGCGCTTTCTTCCTTCGATAACCAGACTCTCAACGCCGCGCTTTCCAAACTCATTTCGCCCGAACTGGTAAACAGTTTCGAAGAGCCCACTCTTGCGAATATTTTTGCGGGCATGGCCACCGAGGCGATATTCATAGCGGGCGCGTTTATCGTGCTTGCCGTTGTTTTCACGCTGTTGTCGTTTATGCTGTGCAAACTTATCAGAAAATCGTCCGAGTCCAACGACGGCGTTGTCGTGTTCGACAGGATTCTTGGCGCGGCCGCTCAGCTCGTGCTTGCCGCCGCAATCGTGGGAGGATTGCTGTTTGCGGTGTTCGTATTCCGCGAAAACGCGCAGATGGCACCCGTTATGGAATACGTCAACTATTCGGTAATAGCCGGCAAACTGTTCGAGCTTTTCGGTCAGTTCGGTATCTGAACAGTATATAAAGTCTGTTTGAAAAGAGACAAAGTTTGTCTCTTTTATTTTTTATGCCATTATTTTACAGCGCTCCCTTCTTTTCGGGCACGCGGAGGCGGAGGCTAGGGTCCGCGATAAAGATTTTACTTGCAAAAGGCCCGCTTTTAGTGTATTATTAAACAGTAAATAGTTTTAACAGGCGTATGCGCTCTCCGCGGGCGCGCGTCGGGAGGTTTTTATGAAAGGATTCGGCGGAAGACTTCTGACTTTTGTTTTCGGTATGATTACCGGCATAATCGTTTTCGTGCTGGGGTTGGGCGGCGCGCTGTACGGCATAGTGACCAGCGTGAAGGTCAGCCAGATCGAAGAAAAAACGGGTACCGATTATACCGCAGGCACGCCCGTTGCCGACATGTCGCTGCTGCAACTGTTCAACAAGCTGAAAGAAACCGTTGCCGACAAGGACAATATTACGCTTGCTTCCATTGAAGAGGTTTACGGCATCGACCTTGTAGCCAAAATAGAAAGCGCGCTCGAAATTCAGGCCGAAAACAAAACGGTGCTCGTTAAGGCCGACGAACTTGCCGCGTACGACGTCGAACAGTCTTTGGGCAGGCTCAACAGATACGTATTCAACGACGAGACCAAAGCCATAGAACTTCAGACGTATACCGACGCCGAAGGCAACGTCAAGGCACAGCAGCTTCCCGTAGTGAAGGCGGCCTTCGTGGACGGCAAAAATACCGCGGGCGGCAATTACAGCGTTTATTTTAACGGAACGCAGAACGTGATTCAGTTCAAACTCACCGACACGTTCGAGGACAAGACCGCAAGATATACGGTCAGCGCCGCGGGCGAACTTACCGAAAGCGCGAGCGGAGCCTACATAAAACTTCACGACGGAATGAAGGATTTGCTTAAAGATACCAAGCTGATGTCGGTATCGGCAAATCTCAATCTCGTAATAAACATGCTCACGCTGGATTCGATTTCGGCAAACTTCAATCTCGCTCTTCCCGACATGAGTCTTATTCAGGACTACGAAAACCTGCCCGTAATGCAGGGTATACAGGCCATTATCGAGGAAATCAACGGCGCGTCCGATAAAACTTTCGGCGAAATAGAGGAGCTGCTGGGGCTCTCGCTCGGCGAGGGCGGAGTAGCCGATTTCATAAGCAGTTACAAAATCAGCGAAATTAACAAGGCCGTCGAGGAAATGACCGTCGGCGACCTCAAAGACGATATAGACCGCGACATTTACGTCAGAGTAAGCGACTTTTCGGCGTATAACGAAGGCGAAGGGCTGCCCGCATACGTAAACAAATTCGATCTTACGGGCGCCCGGCCCGCACTTACCGCAAAAGGTTCGGTTAAAAACGGCGAGAACTATGTCATAGCTACCGACGGCGAGAATCTTACCATAAGCGAAATAGTGGACGGCACGCCTCAGGAAAGAACGGAAAAATTCGTCGTTATAACCAATACCGACGGCAAAAACGAGATAGTAGCCTATGACGAAACGGCTCACGCGGGCCTCGAAGTGTACGTAAGAGTACACGAGGGAAGCGGTATTTTAAGCGTCCTTGCAGGCACTAATCTAAACTCTTTCGACAGCACGGTAGGGACCATTAAACTGGGCGACGTCATGGATATTTACGAAAGCGATACATACGTTCAGTCCGATTCGGGCGAATACGCTCTGGTAGACGGCGCTTTCGTGCCCTACGAAGAGAGTATGGGCGATACCTATATCCGTTACACCCTTAAAGAAAAGAGCCAGAAAATACTTATCGAACTTCGCAACACCACTCTCGATAACCTTTCTTCAAAAATGAAGGAACTTACCATAAGCTCCATGCTTGACGGTTTCGACAGGGATATTTACGCACTGTATACCGACATCACCGCTGCCGCCGAGGGAGACCTTATCGACGGCTACATCAGCAGGGTGGAAAACGGCAGCCTTGCCGCGGCCGACGATCAGATCCGCGTAACTGCTGAAATGAAGTCGGGCGAAAGATATACGCTTAAAGATTTCGGCGGCACGCTCAAAATAGTTTACGACGCAGAGGGCGAATACGTGAAGGTTCACGAGGGAACCAGCACCGCCGCTCTTAAAGCGCTTGCCGACGCAAGCCTCGACAACATGAATTCGGTAATAGAAAACCTTATTCTCGGCGAGGTTATGGAAATCGAAAGAGCGGACGTATTCGAAGTATGCGCGGACGACGCCTGCGCTCACTCCAAACATTACAAATACCTGGACGGCATAGGCTACGTCAAGGCCGAGGCCGGATATGCGGGAACCAAATATTATAAGGCGGTTGAAAAGAGCAGCGAGCTTATGATAAGGCTTGCCGACACCAAGGTTACCGAAATAGGCGCGGAGGCGCAGGCGATTATGGACGAACTCAAACTTTCGGACGTAATAGAAATCGACGCCGACAGATACCGCGACATTACGGCCGAGGAATACGCCGCGCTTGCTTCTGCGGACGTCGAATCGCTTAAATCCTACGCCGTAATCACATCGACCGACGCCGACGTGCCGGGGCTCATTCCCGGAATGGCGTATTCCATCCTGAGGCGCGAAGGCAAATACGTTATCAACGGCGCGGAATACGACGCTCTTCCCGCGCAGGAATTTATAAAATACCGCATTTACGAGGGGCTTGACAACGTGCTCATGAAAAAGCTGAGCGGCATAACCGTAAACTACGTGGCCGCGGCGATGAAGGACGTCGTCAAGGACGTACGCCTTTGCGAAGTAATTACGATAGACGTCGACGAGTTCGATGCCGTTACCGACACGGCGGCCATAGCCGAGGCTTTTGCCGAGGGTAACCTGTTCAAAAAGGCGGATAACGGCTACTGGTACGTAATAGTCACCGACGCCCCGCTGCCCGGCGATACCGAAGGATATTATGTAAGAACCTACGAAGGTTCCGACAACGCAATAATTAAAAAACTTGCCAACGTCTGCATCGGCGAAGTCAGCCGTTATATGCAGGACGCGGTAAACGATACCACTTTCGGAGAGCTTAATATAGGCGGCAGCGACGAAAAGGGCATCTTCCAGCAGCCCGCCATCAAAAACGCCAAAATCAGCGAGATAGACGACGCCATCAAATCCACCCTCGAACAGGCCACTCTCGTACAGATTAACGATTGGGCAAACCTGGGGATCGAGGAAGGCAACCTGCTTCTTACCGTGCTCGGAAACATGACTATCAAGGATTTCTTCACCGCGGTCAAGAACAATATAAGCCTGGACGGAAGCGGAAACGTGGTTATTTCCTTTCCGTCGCCCGTAGCGCCGTGACGGAAATTATAATCCGGCCGTATCAAAGCCGCGACAGAGAGGCCGTGAGGCGGGTATGCCTTGCGACCTCGGACTACGGCCCGAAAAACACGGAAGTACTGTATACCCTGTATTGCGATTATTATATCGAGCAGGAACCCGAAAACGTCTTCGTGGCAGACGCGGGCGGCGAGGCTGCAGGATACGTCCTTTGCGCCGAAGACGAGAAAAAATATCTGCAAAACTATAAAAAACACTATTTTAAAAGGCTAAAAAAGGCAAGTAAACTTATGTTTTTGTCAAAACTGCTGGAAAACGCATATAACCGCAGATTTGCAAAGGCATATCCGGCGCATCTGCATATCGACATCGAACCGCCCTATCAGCGGCAGGGCGTCGGACACAGGCTTATGGACGCGCTTATTTCCGAACTCGGACGAAAAGGCATTAAGGGCGTAAGGCTGACCGTTGCGGCCGACAATAAAAAAGGCGTCAACTTTTACCTGAAATACGGCTTTGAAAAACTGGCTTCGCCGGGCGGCAGGGCGTACGTGATGGGTTATAAAATAAAGGCGAATACCGTTGACAAAAATTAATCGGTACGTATATAATATATTAAACCGAATAAGGCGTTGAGAAACAAGAGTATTTTTCCACGGTCGCCAAGAGAGCAGCGGTCGTCGGCTGAAAGCCGCTGTGCGAACGGAAAAAGAAAGTGCGGTTTCGAGCCTTTGCGGAGGAAATGCCGCAACGGGCGCTCCCGATACAGGGCAAGCTACTGACAGGTGGATAACGATTTTTAAAGGTCGTCCTTTCGGGCGGCCTTATTTTTATCCCGAAAGGGGAAGGAGAAAGCCATGTTTTCAAGCATAAAAGCCGATCTTGCCGCCGTGCTCGAAAAAGATCCCGCGGCAACGGGCAAATTTACCGTAATGCTTACTTATCCCGGGTTTAAGGCTCTTTTTAACCACAGGATAGCGCACTGGCTGTACAACAGAAAATTCAAACTGCTAGCAAGGCTTATAGCCAGGCGTTCAAGGCGCGTTACGGGTATAGAAATCCATCCCGCCGCCAAAATAGGAAAGGGCGTGTTTATCGACCACGGCGCGGGCGTGGTTATAGGCGAAACGGCCGAAGTGGGTAACAACGTGGTCTTGTATCAGGGCGTTACGCTGGGCGGCACGGGCAAGCATACAGGAAAGAGGCACCCCACTATCGAGGACGACGTTATGATATCGGCAGGCGCAAAAGTTCTGGGCCCCTTTACCGTGGGCAAGGGCAGCAAAATAGGCGCCGGCAGCGTTGTGCTCAAACCCGTACCTCCTTACAGTACCGTGGTGGGCGTGCCGGGCAGAATTGTGAAACAGAACGGAAAGCGCATTGCCGATATGGATCAGGTTCTGCTTCCCGACCCGATAATGGAGGAGTTCCGCAGACTCAATCACCGCATCAGCGAACTGGAAGAAAAGCTCGGCGTAGCTTCGTGCAGATATTCCATTTCGGAGGACGTGGACAACCGCCCCGTGGGCGAAGAAGAACTCAAAAAACTCGAAGAACTCGAAGAGGAGAAATAATATGCTTAAACTTTACAATACCTTAACCAGAAAGAAGGAAGAGTTCGTACCTCTGGATTCCAAAAAGGTAACGATGTATTCCTGCGGGCCCACGGTTTACGGCTACGCTCATATAGGAAACATGCGCACCTATATTTTTATGGATCTGATAAGGCGCGTGCTGAGGTATGACGGATACAAGATAAAAGGCGTTATGAACATTACCGACGTAGGGCACCTGATGGCCGACAGCGACGACGGCGAGGATAAAATGGAAAAGGCCGCAAAGGAACAGCAGAAGAGCCCTTACGAAATCGCCGAACACTATACAAAGGCCTTTTTCGAGGACCTTGAAAGGCTCAATATCGGCCGTCCCGAGATAATAGCAAAGGCTACCGAGCACATTCCCGAAATGATAGACTTCGTCAAGGAGCTTCAGAACAAGGGCTACGGATACGAAACGTCGGACGGAATATATTACGATATAGCAAAATTCCCCGGGTACGGAAAGCTGTCGGGCGCAAAGCTGGACGAGCAGAAGGCGGGCGCAAGAGTGGAGGTCAACCCCGAAAAGCACAACGCCGCCGACTTCGCTATATGGAAAAAGGCCGAAAAGGGCCATATAATGCAATGGCCCAGCCCGTGGGGAATGGGCTATCCGGGCTGGCACATAGAGTGTTCGGCCATGAGCATAAAATATCTGGGCAAGAAATTCGACATACACTCCGGCGGCGTAGATCATATTCCCATTCATCACGAAAACGAAATCGCGCAGAACGAGGCCTATACGGGCGAAAAAAGCGTCAATTACTGGCTGCACGGCGAGTTTATGCTGGTGGACAACGGAAAGATGAGCAAAAGCCTGGGAAACACCTATACAATCAGTCAGCTGCAGGAAAAAGGATATGACCCCATGGTATTCAGGTTCTTCTGCGAAAACGCGCATTACCGCAAAAAACTTAATTTCACATTCGAAGGAATGGACGGCGCGAAAAAGTCGTACGAAAGGCTTCTGAGCACGCTGTATATGCATAAAAAGTCTTCGGCGGCGGCGCCTGCGGAAGTAATCGAAAAATACAAAACGGAGTTTAACAATGCAATAAACGACGATTTAAATATCCCTTTGGCGCTCGGAGTGCTGTTTACCATGCTTAAAGAGCCCAAAAGCTGCGACATATACAAAACGGCGCTCGAATTCGACAAGGTTCTGGGGTTGCGTCTCGACAAGGCAAGACCCGCGGAAGAGACGGCCGCTGTCGACGTACCCGAGGACGTGATGAAAATAGCGCAGCAGAGGGCCGAGGCCAAAAAGAACAGGGATTACGCCCTGGCCGACGCACTGAGAGCCGCGGCTGAAGAAAAAGGATACAGAATTATAGATAAGCCCGACGGTTACGTCGTAGTCGCGGCAAACGAGTAGAGGAATAACCATGTTAAGTTTCAGAAAGAAAAGAAAAGAGGAAAACGCGGCCGAAGAAAAAGAGGCCGCAAAGGAATTTGACGCGTCCGTAGCGGAAGCGCCTTCCGTCGGGTTGCCGTCAGAGTCGGCAGGGGCGGAGGAAAACGGGGATTTGAACGGCGCCGTCGACCTGATTTCCGAAAAAGAGGGAGAGGAAGAAGAAAGCCTTACGGCCGACGCACGGGCCGACGGGGACGGCGTACTTGCTTTTGCAGCGGAAGAGCCGTCCGCACCCGAGGCTGCCGTCCGTCCCGAAAAGGCGGAAAGCGAGGGACCCTCGTTTGAAAGCCGCCAGCTCGAACTCGACGCCAGAAAGAAGGAAAAAGACGGAGAAAAGAAAAAGCAGGAAATATTAAGCCGTATTCACAACGAGCGGCTTACCGAAAGGGAGATGGCGGAATATACGGCCAAACAGGCGGTAGAAAGGATAGAAGAGTTTTCCAGAGCCAGATATTCGGGCACGGACAACGAGCGCCTTGCCGCGCAGAAAATAAGGGACATCGTAGAGGAAAGCACGGGGCGCACAGCCAGACTCGAACCTTTTAACGTGTGGCCTTTTGCCGGAAGGCTGGGAATACCCGTATACGGAATGGCCTATCTGGCCGTGCTTTTGCTGTATATCATATATCAGCCTTTGGGAATAGTTCTTATACCCGTTCTCGCCGCGGTTATGCTGGTGCAGATAAGGTATAACGGCAACGTGTTCAGCAGGCTTTTCCCAAGAAAGACCTCGTACAACGTCGTTTCCGAATACAGACGCGGGGACAAAACCGTCAACACCGTTATACTCGGCTGCCGATACGATACCGATTACGACAAGCCCGTCGACCATTTTCTGGGCAGGCACAAGACCAATCCCAAGGTCAAGGAAACGGGCATCTGGCTTATCCTTATAAGCATGGCGCTGACGTTCGTGTTTGCCGTAATACTTTCGGCCGTCAAAAATCCGCCAAAGGCGCTTAAAATAGTTCTGTTGCTGATAAACGTAATCGTATCCGGCCTGGCGATAGCCTATATGGCTACTTATTTCAATTATTTCAAAGACGCAGCGAGAGAAAGCAGAGAGGGCCTTTCCGGCCTGGGTATAGGACTGGCGATTATGAAATATTATACTCTGCATCCGTGGGAACTGCCGGACGGAACGAAACTTGTGTTTGCCGCTTTCGGTAGTTCGTTTGCGGGGAACAAGGGCAGCGAAGCCTTTATCAAGGCGCACAGAAAAGACGACCTTTTGGTAAAACCGCTTATCATCGACCTCGACAACATGCTGGACGGCGAGTACGCCGTAACGGTTGCGGATACAGGGTTTAAAACGGATTACAACGCAAAACTCTGTTCGGCCGTGGCGGAAGGAATCAAAGCGGGCGGCGGACAGGTTATAAAGGAAAGCAGACACTTTTATTACAACGACGCTCTTCCTTTCGCGAGGAAAGGCTATGCGGCTGTTTGCGTCAGCAGAAAATCGGGACACAAAAAGCAGGAATACAAGGACTGCGCGGACACTTATTCGCAGATGCTTGCCGCCGTAAGGGAAAGCATAAACGGGCTGAAACAATAGCGAAAAACCAAAATAAAACTCTTCCCCGCCGGGAAGAGTTTTTGCGTTACGGGTATCAGATGTCGAGTTTCATGTCGCCGTCTTTTATATGGCCTTTCTTGCGCATGAGAAGGCATACCGCCCAGCTTATCACCGCAGGCAAGACGAACAGCAGCAGAATTATGCCCAGTGCCAGAGTCCAGTCGTTTATCACTCCCTTGCTGGCGTCTATGGTGCCGAACACGCCTACAAGACCGCTTGTACCCATGCCGCCGCCGGACGCGTTACATCTGAGCTTGAATACGCAGGTCGATACGGGACCGAGTACGGCGCTTGCAACTATGGGCGGAATAAAGATTTTGGGATGTTTCATTATATTCGGGATTTGCAGCATGCTTGTGCCCAGGCCCTGAGCTATAAGTCCGCCGAATCCGTTTTCGCGGTAGGACATTACGGCAAAACCTACCATCTGACAAGCGCAGCCCACTACCGCCGCGCCTCCCGCAAGCAGCATGGCGTCGCTGGTATTGGTAGCGGCTATGGACACCCATATGGCCGCCGAAGAAGTGGGCATTGTAAGCAGAATGCCCATTATAACCGCAATTATCACGCCCATTACGAAGGGCTGAGCCGTCGTGGCAAGCTCGATCCATGTGCCGAGCAGCTCGGTAAACCTTACGAAGGGCCATGCGACGTAAGCCGCAAGTATGGACGAAAGCATGCAGGTAAGCGGAACGAGAAGAATATCAAGTTTGGTTTTTCCCGAAACGAGGGAAGACAGTTCTATCGCTATAACAGAGCACACGTAAGCGCCTATCGGATTGCCGGGCAGGGCTTTGGAGAGAAGCGCGGTTATATCCGAAAGCGTTCCTCCCGTAAACGCGGCGCCCGCGCCTATGAACTGATTGGAAAACGCGCCTATAAAGCCCGCGACTATGGAAGCGAAAACCACCATTTTGGGCGCTTTCAGATGAGAGGCTATGCCCGCGCCTATGCCCGCGCCCATAAGTATCGAGGCAACCTGTCCCGCAAAATACAGTATGGCGCCGAAAGAATTGTCAAGGCCTATGAGTTCGCCTATCGTCTTTAATATCGTACCCGCTATCAGGGTTACGAAAAGGCCCTGCGCCATGCCGCTGAAAGCGTCGATGAAATATCGTTTTAAAAGACGTTTTGCCACCGCGCCCCAGCCTTTGCTGTCGGGATATTCCCACGATTTTTTAAAATTGGATTTTTCCATTTCTTGCCCTCGGAAAAGTATTTAAGTAGAATATAGCACAAACACGAGGGGACAGTCAAAGAAATAAAATAAAAATGACAAAAAAAAGAAAATAGACAAAACCGCGGTCGGTGTAGACGATTAAATGCGCAACCGTTCGCAGTCAGCCGTTCGGCAAAGAAAAATGCGCCTGACGGGGAACAAAAATTAAAAAAGGTATTGAAAAAGATAAACGGATATGTTATGATTAATTCAATAATTATATAATAGGGAGGTAGTTCTATGGACAATGTAACCAAGGCAAAAATCAATCTTTTTGCCGTATTACGCAACATGCAGGACCTGTGTGAAATGGACGCGCAATCCAAAGAACTCATTAAAGATACCAAATTGGCGGTAGAGTTCAACGTACCCGACGTAGGCAGTGCGGTAATGAAGTTCGAAAACGGAAAATGCACTTTTACAAAAGGCAAGGGAAAAGCGGGTTTGAAATTATGGTTCACTTCGGCCGAGCATTTCAATAAACTTATCGACGGGGAAAAGACGGTACCCATTTTCATAAACGTTTTCAAAGTAAGTTTTCTTACCGGAATATTTACCAAACTGGCGGAACGCCTGACCTATTATTTAAAACCGACGGACGAGCTGCTTAAAGACGAGGATTATTTCAGAATCAATACATACCTTACCGCGTATACCGCGTTCCACGCCCTCTGCGAGATAGGCAACAGCGACGAAATAGGCAAACTTAACGCGAGCAGAATTCCCGACGGCGAAATTCAGATGACCGTCGACGGCGGACCGCAGATGGTTATATCGGTAGACAAAAAGCATCGCCTTACGCCCTCTATCGGCACCAGCGCCAACCCCAGGGCTATTATGAGATTTTTCTCTTTGAAATCCTGCAACGACATTTTGAACGGAAAGTCCGATATATTCTCCGGACTCGGCGGCGGCACCTTTATGATTAAGGGATATCTGCCGATGTTAGACAATATGAGCAAACTGTTAAGTCAGGTAAGCAGATATTTGGCATAGGAGGTATTTGAGATGAAATTTCCGATTAACGAATATAAAAAGAGTAACGAACTGTATCAGAGGGCTCTTAAAGTAGTGCCCGGCGGCGTTTACGGCCACCTCGGCCCGTCCGAAGGCTGTGCTATACCCATTTCGGCGTTTCCCATATTCTCGTCCAAAGCCAAAGGAGCTTACTTCTGGGACGTGGACGGCAACAGGTTTGTGGATTATATGTGCGCTTACGGCCCCAACGTGCTGGGTTATAACGATCCCGACGTCGACGCGGCGGCCGCGGCTCAGCTCAAAAAGGGCAACTGCGTCACCATGCCCGGCGACGTAATGGTTCCTTTTGCCGAACTTATGTGCGATACCGTAAACATGGCCGATTGGGTGGTTTTTGCCAAAAACGGCGGCGACGTTACTTCATACGCGGTCATGATAGCAAGGCAGGCAACCGCCCGAAAGAAAATACTTATGATAAAGGGCAGTTATCACGGCGTTGCGCCCTGGACGCAGAAACTCGGTCACGGCGGCATTATCCCCGAGGACGTATGCAACAACCTTTACTGTACCTTTAACGATATAGAGGATTTCAAACGCGTAGTAGAAGCCAACAAGGGCGAGATAGCCTGCTTTATAACCACGCCTTATTCTCATCCCATATTTACCGACAACGAACTTCCCAACGAAAACTGGTATAAAGAAGTACGCAGGATATGCGACGAAAACGGCATCGTGCTTATATTCGACGATATCCGTTGCGGTTTCAGGCTCAACGTAAAGGGCAGCGACTACCATTACGGCGTAAAGGCCGACCTGCAATGCTTCTGTAAGGCTCTCGCCAACGGATACAACGTATCCGCACTGTGCGGAACAGACGCACTCAGGGGTTACGCTACCGACGTTTACTATACCGGCTCGTACTGGCTGTCGGCCGAACCTTTTGCCGCAGGTATCGCGTGTATTTCCAAAATGCTGAATACCGACAACTGGGGCGGAAAGCAGTTCCACGAATATATCAGGGCAAAAGGCGTAAAATTGCTGGACGGTCTCGTAGACGTGGCTAAAACCAACGGGTTCGACCTTGTAGTATCCGGCGAACCGGCGATGTGGTATATGCGTCTTAACAACGATTACACCACCATGTTGCATCAGGAATGGGTTGCCGAATGCGTCAAGAGGGGCGTGTTCTTCGTAAGCCACCACAACCACTTCATCAACGCGGCCCTGTCAGACGAGGATATTCAGTTTACCCTCGACGTTGCCGACGAAGCATACAAGGTAGTAAAGGCAAATCATCCTGAATTAGGCTAAAAACAAGGGTTTATCTTTGAATTTGCAGAGATAAACCCTGTTTATTTGCATTAATAATCAATTATTACAGACATATTTTAAGGAGGAAACATTTATGGCTTTAACAAAAAAAGAATGGGTTGCCCTCGAAAACAAAGCCGCCGACCTCAGAGAGCTTTGTTTGGATACCGTCAAATGGGCCGGCAGCGGCCATATGGGCGGCAGCTTCAGTTCGGCAGACATTCTTACTCTTCTGTATTACAAATACGCTAATTTCGACCCCAAGGATCCCGAGAATCCCGACAGGGACAGAATAGTGGTTTCCAAAGGGCATATAGGTATAATACTTGCCCCGTTGTTCGTTCAGCTGGGATTGCTTGACAAAGAACAGCTCAAAACCTTCAACCTTACCGGAAGCAAACTGGGTATCCACCTCGACTGCAACAAGGTTAAGGGCTTGGACAGCTCGACCGGTTCGCTCGGTCACGGCTCTTCGCTGGCGCTCGGCATGGCTCTCGCCGCCAGGGTAAAAGGTCAGAAATACAAGACCTTCCTCATACTCGGCGACGGCGAATGCGACGAAGGCTCCGTATGGGAAGCGGCCATGGCTACCGCTCACTTCAACGTAACCGACCTTATCACGATAGTAGACCGTAACCACAACATGATAGACGGCAATACCGAAGACGTCATGAAGCTCGAACCCTTCGCCGACAAATGGACGGCTTTCGGATTCGAGACCATAGTAGTCGACGGGCATAACATGAACGCTTTGTCCGAGGCTCTCGACAAGGCATTCAAGGCAAAGGACAAACCCGTCTGCATCATTGCCGACACCGTAAAAGGCGAAGGCGTTTCCTTTGCGGCCGGAAATTACAAATGGCATTACGGCGCGCTTGACCAACCCAAGTACGAAACGGCCAAAAAAGATTTGGCCGAGCATCGCAAGATGAGAATCGAAAGAGCTGAGAAGGAGGGAATTTAATCATGGCTGGCGGATTAACATATACGGCGGTTGAAAGTACCAAAATGGCAACCGCGGAAATTTACGGTAAAACTCTTGTCGAACTGGGCGAGGAAAACCCCAATATCGTTGCTCTTACGGCCGACCTCGCTGGTTCTACCAAAATAGGCGAATTCAAAAACAGGTTCCCCGACAGATTCTTTAACGTCGGTATCGCCGAGCAGAACATGTACGGTACGGCGGCGGGTATGGCGAAATGCGGGCTTATTCCCTTTGCGTCGTCCTTCTCCGTTTTCGCGAGCCTCAGGTCTCTCGATCAGATTCACACCGATATCTGCTATCAGAACGTAAACGTTAAAATCATCGGTACGCACGGCGGCACCTCTTTCGGGCAGGCGGGTTCCACTCACCACGCCATCGAGGACTTTGCCGTTATCAGGGGCCTCGTAAACATGACGCTTATCTGTCCCGCGGACGGTATCGAAACGGGCCTCGCGGTAAGGGCTGCCGCTAACACCCCCGGACCGTTCTATATCAGAATAAACAGAGGTTTCGACCTTACCGTTTACAACACTTCGGATTACGGCTTCGAGGTAGGCAAAGCCGTTAAAATGGTTGACGGTACCGACCTTACCATCATCGCGTGCGGCTCTTGCGTATATCAGGCGGTTCAGGCTGCCAATATTCTGCAGCACGACCACAAAATCAGCGCGAGAGTTCTTAACATGCATACCCTTAAACCTATCGACAGGGAAGCCATACTCGAAGCGGTTAAGGAAACCCGCCGTATAGTTACGGTTGAGGACCACACCGTTATAGGCGGCCTCGGCAGCGCCGTTGCCGAAGTTGTTGTCGAAGGCGGCAAGGCCTGCGCTTTCAGAAAGCTCGGTTTGCAGGATAAGTTCTCTGCAATCGGCCTGCACGAAGACCTTATGGCTATGCACGAAATCGATGCCGAAGGTATCGTTAAAAACGTCCTCGAACTTATGAAGATGGACTTCGAAATGGACGAGGACTGGGGCGACGAGGTATAATACTATGGCAAAAGAAGTTAAAATCACTCAGGACGATTTGTATGCGGCCAGGATATTCTTTTATTCCGCTCTGCCGCTGCTGAAAGTCATTGCCGAGAGTGAGCCCAAATACGGCGACAAATTCAAAGGCAAAAGTTTTGTATTCCAGGTATCCGCGGCGTACGAAGGCGCGGAGGGCGGCAAAATGGCCACGCACTTTGTCGTTGAGGACGGAGTATGGACCACTTTCGTAGGGAAAGCGCACGAAGCGCCCGACGTTGAGTTTGCCTTTTCCGATCTGAAGAAGTTTATAATATTCTTCTCGGGCAAGGGTATGCCTCTTCCCAAAATCAAAGGCCTTACCAAACTCGGAGTGCTTGTCCCCATACTCATGGCTCTGCTCAGAATGGCCGGGCTTTTGCAAGCGAAGGACGCACCCAAAAAGGACGAGGATCAGCAGATGCTCGTAAAACTTTACTTCTATCTGCTGCCCAACGGAATATCTCAGCTCAACAAACTCGGCCACCCCGAGGCCAAAGCCTTTACCGGGCCCAGCCCCGACCGCGCTTACGCGTGGGAAGTAACGGGTTATCCCGAGCTTAAATCCTGGCTCAGGATAAAGGCCGGCAACAGCAAGGCGGGCAGAGGAGAATATCAGCGTTGCAAACCCTTTTTGACCATGCGTTTCGACAGCACTCAGCATGCCCTCGACATACTTATGTCCAAAGGCGATATGATAGAGTACATGTCCAAAATGTGGCTTATTATCGACGGCGCGCCCGAATTCGGAGCCGTGCTGGGAGACCTTATGATGCTTGTAGGCTACTATGCCCAAGGCACTTATTTAGACGCGGCAAAATAAATTTAAAAGTCAAAAGCGGGGTTTTAAGCCCCGCTTTTGCACAACTTAAAGGTTAATATGGCAATAAATTCATTGATTCTTGCGCTGACCGAGGCGCAAAGCACGGGTATTATGATGGGCGTTATGGCCGCCGTAATACTCATTTTACTTGTTATCAAACTGTTGGGTACCTCTTACGGCGACCAGCACGTTTCCGACGGTTACCGCTTTATGAAAGAAGGCGACTACGACAAGGCCGCTTTCCATTTCGAAAAGGCGATAAAGTCGGGAAAGTTCAAAAAACTTAAAATCCACAACGCTTACGAAGGTCTTGCGGAAACCGAACTTTATCGCAAGAATTACGACCGCGCGGCAGAAAAGGCAAACGAAGCGCTTCTGCGCCATACGGAAGACAGCGCGGCGTATAACATTCTCGGCAGAGTGTATTCCGAACAGGGCGACAGCCGGAAAGCGGTGGAAATGTTTCTCAAGCAGAGTCAGATAAAGGAAGATACCGATTGCTACGTTCTTCTGGCTTTCGAATACGCGAGACTGGGCGACGAAAAGCAGGCAAACATAGCCGTCAACAACGCTCAGCGGCTCAAACATCCCGATATTAAAGAAATGCGCAAGGACATTAAGCGCATCCTGAACGAGTCAAAAAGAAAAACCTCGGCAAAACAGGAGAAATAAACATGGTTAAAGCAGTAATTCTCGACGGGCATACAGTGAAGGGCGAGGACCTGAACTTCGACGCGATAAGGTGGCTTGTTGACCTTACGGAATACGACAATACCTCAAAAGAACAGGTAATCGGCCGTGTAAAAGGGGCTGAGATTGTGTTTACCAACAAGGTGATTATAGATAAAGAGGTTATGGACGCCTGTCCCGAGCTCAGGTTTGTCGCGGTTTTCGCCACGGGCTATAACGTCGTGGATGTTAATTATGCCAAAGAAAAGGGCATAACGGTCAGCAACGTACCCGCTTACAGCACGGACAGCGTCGTGCAGATGACTTTTGCGCTTATTTTGGAACTTGCGGTGCGCGTCAGCGTACACGCCAAAGCCGTTGCCGACGGGGAATGGAAAAGCTGTCCTTATTTCTGCTTCTGGAAAACGCCGCTTACCGAACTCAGCGGAAAAACCCTGGGCATAATAGGTTACGGCAGCATCGGCAAAGCCGTGGAAAAAGTAGCAAAAGCATTTAATATGAATGTGCTTGTACACAACCGCACGCCATTTGCGGGAAGCGTGGAACTCGAATATCTGCTGGAAAATTCGGATATAGTCAGTCTGCATTGTCCGCTTACGGCCAAAAACGCGAAAATGATAAACGGCGACGCTTTGGCTAAAATGAAAAAAACGGCTTTTCTGATAAATACGGCACGAGGCCCTCTTGTGGACGAACAGGCGTTGTATCAGGCCCTTAAAAACAAGGATATTGCGGGAGCCGCTCTGGACGTCATCGAAAAAGAGCCCATGGCGGCGGACAACAGGCTTGCCGAGCTTGACAACTGCGTCATTACGCCGCATATAGCATGGGCCACCAAAGAGGCGAGATCGAGGCTGATAGAGATAAGCGTCCGAAATTTGAAGGGCTACCTTGACGGAAAGCCGATAAATACGGTAACCGGCTGAAACCCAAATCCCCGCGCGGGGATTTTTATTTTGAAAAAAGGAATGGTTTTAGGATTATAGCGCATAATAACGCCGATGAATAAAACCGCAGTTTTATATTTAATACTGTTCGCGGCGGTCGCGACGGCGTTCGCGATTCCGGCGGAAGGAGAAAGGGCAATGGCTATTACCGTGGATTTCGAAACGGTCGGAGACGGATACGTCAGGCTGTTCGAAGAAAGGATTTTATCCGAAAAAGTCGTATCTGGAAAAAGCGCGGAGGAAATAGAAGATATTGCCCGAAAGCTTAAAGTAAGCCCGCGAAAGGCAAAATGCCTGATGTGTCTGCGCGCGGCCGTTATGGACGGCGGAGGGGAAATAACCCTTGAAGAGCTTGCGCGAAAGAGCGACGCCGAACTTACAGGGATATTTGTTTCTTATTATAAGGAAAAGGCCAAAACCATGTCGCGGCAGCAGAAAAAAGCAGTGGGCGAGGAGTTCAGGCGGCTGAAAAGGGAAGAGCCTATAAAAATCAAACTGTGATTTTACAGCTGCAAAACGCGGCATAAAATACCGTTTATGCAATAAAAAAGCGGCGCCGAAGCGCCGCTTTTTATTATTTTTTTATTTGGTACGAATGGTTTTAATAAACAGAGAGTAAAGAAGTTCGTCCGAAAATTCCTTCGCGCCGGTTTTTTCCAGCACGGTTTTGACGATATATTCGCGGCAGCCTTCTTCCAGAACGCGGATTGCCTCGAATGCGTCTTCCACCGTGGCTCCGCAGGCGAACACGCCGTGGTTGGCAAGGAAACAGCCGTTACGGTCTTTCAGGGCTTCGAGAGTGTTGGCCGTGATTTTTTTGGTGCCGGGAAGGCCGTATTTGGCGCATCTGGCTTCGCCGCCTATATATTTTGCCATTCTGTCGTTCATTACGGGAAGGGATTTCCTCGTGGAGGCAAAGATACTGCACTGAGTGGGGTGGCTGTGAAGCACTACGTTTATTTCGGGTCTGTCGCGGAGTATGGCGGCGTGGATTTTTCTTTCGCTGGTGGGTTTTTTGGGGCCCGTCCATTCGAGGGTGTTTATGTCCACTATAGCCATGTCTTCGGGCGTCAGGGTGATATAATCCAGTCCGCTGGGAGTTACCAGCATGCGGTTTTCGTCGAGGCGTATGGAGATATTGCCCCAGGTTCCCTGAACGAGGTTTTCTTTAAGCATATCGACGCCGGCCTGTTTTACGGCACAGCGCAGTTCGTATTCGTTAGCCATAAGTCCCTCCTTAATTGTGTTCTTCGTTCATTTTGGCCGCCTGGTTGGCTTTGCTGTACTTCTTCTTGTAGATGAAGCGTTGCAGATTGGCGTCCAGAAATCCGAGTGATACGCAGCCGCCTATTATCGTCCCTTCTATAAAGGTCTTGGCGGCTTTTTCGAGAACGAGACAGGCGGTATAGGCTTCGTCGAGAGTCCTTCCGCTGCTGAGCATTCCCTTGTTTCTGACCAGGCAGGCGTTACGTCCTTTAATGGCTTTGAGCACGTATTCGCACGTAAGGTCCTGCGCCGTTTTGATATTCGCGCCCACAATCTGCGACATATCGTCGAGAACGGGAGGAATGGTAACGCCCTCGTTTGCGCAGACGCAGGCGTTGACGGGCTGAGTATGCATAATGGCACCCGTTTCGGGCTGAGCCTTATAGATACCGGTATGTACGGCTATTTCGGCCTTTTCCTTTTCGGAGACGTTTGCCGACCCGAAGAAGGATACGTTTATGATGTCGGCTTCGGTCAGATTTGCCAGATCCGCGCCGTGCCTGGTGATATACATTGCGCTTTCGCCTTCTTTTACGCTAACGGTGCCGTTTTCGCCCACGAGGTTTTCGTCGGAGAGTTTTTTAGCGTATTCTATAATGGCCGCAACAAGAGTTTTGTTCATTTTAAAGTTCTCCTTCAAATCGTTTGGAATTGGCGGCTTTGTAAGTCGACGCCAGATTTTTGTAGATTGCCTTATAGGTTTTGAACAGAGGATTGTAGATATCGGCGTTACGCGCGTTGGGGGTATACGTTTTGGTGATTTTCACGAAGTCCCTGGCGTCTGAAAAGCTTTTGAGTTCGCCGAGGCCTATGAGAGCGATAATCGCGCAACCCAAAGCGCCTGCGTTTCTGGGGTTGTCGACTATGGAAAACTCGGTGTTGGTAATATCGGCTATAATCTGCATCCAGGCGTTGTCTAGCGCGCCGCCGCCGATAATACGGAAGCTTTTACAGCTGAAACCGTAATCCTTTTTAAAGTTTTCGAGAATCCATCTGAGGTTATAAGCTACGCCTTCGTAAACGGCGCGCATCAGATGTTCTCTGGTATGAGTCGGGTTGATGTTGAACAGGGTGGCTCTAGTGGTGGTGGAGCTTACGGGACAGCGTTCGCCCATCATCCACGGCGTGCAGATGAGGTAGTCGCTTCCGGGGGCGATGGTATTGATGACTTCGTCCATATAAGCGTAAATACCTTCGCCTTTTTCCTGTTGTTCGGTTTTGAAGAACTGGTCGCACAGCCATTGAATGTTGCTTCCCGCGGCTTCGGTTATGCCCGCGATAAGGTTCATTTCGGGGTCCGCGCTCTGTATAGCGGCCGCGCCGTGTTTAAAGGCCGTGGCCGTTTTGGAAGTTGCCGCCACCCATGCCGAGGTGCCGAGGTAAATGTGAATATCGCCGTCGCCGTTCATTCCGCTTCCTATCGCCGCCGACTGAACGTCGTCGCATCCGCCGAATACCGGAATGCCTTCGACAAGGCCCATTTCTTTGGCCGCTTCTTCGGTAAGACCGCCTACGTTGTCCGTGCTTTTTACGAGAGGGGGAAGTTTATTCATATCTAGCCCCGTAAGACGCAGCACGCTGAGCCACGTCTTCTTTTTGAGGTCGAGGCCGTAAGACGAAGCGCCGGACAGTTCGAATACCATGCGTCCCGTGCAACGGTATTTGAGATAGCCGTTAACGTCGAGTATGTATTTGGTATGATTGTAAATGTCGGGCCGCTCTTCTTTGAGCCAGATTATTTTTGCGATGCAGTCCTTACCCATTATAGGCGTGCCCGCAACCAGGGTAAACAGTTTTTTGCCGCCCAGTTTTTTCATGATTGACTGAGCCTGTTTTTCTGCGCGCGCGTCTACCCACGTAATATTGTTGTAAAGGCAGTTGCCTTTTTCGTCCATGGGTATTACGCCCTGTGCCTGCGTGGAAAATATTATGCCGCCTATATCCTCGGGAGAAATACCCTGAGAAGATATTATGTCGCGCGTGGACTGACAAACGGCTTTCCAGTAGTCTTCGGGATCCTGTTCCACCCAGGCGGGGTAGGGATAATACGTGGGATAAGGCGCGACCTTGGTGGCTATGATTTTACCGTCATAGCTCACCAGAACGGCCTTGTCCGAACTTGTACCTATATCGTGTGCAAGTATGTATTTCATAATTTACCTCTTACGCAAGGGGATTTATTTGTCGAGAGGACGTTTGCACTCTTCTACGGTGGCGAAGACTTTTTCGAATCTGTCGAGAGCCGCGTCTACGACTTCGTCGGTATCCGCCATAGAGGTGTACAGCCTGCTGCCGGCAAGAGTGATGATTCCGTTTGCCGCATACGCCGCGCCCATCTGTTCCATAGCCGTCTTTCTTCTCATCATTTCGTCCTTGTTTTTGAGCATGGGAATTACGGATTTAAGCAGGTTCATGCTGGAATAGTCGTAACTCATTGCGCCCGTGCATTCGAGGTGAACGATAGAACCCTGGTTGTAAGCCACGAAAGGCAGACCGTATTTGGCAATCAGCGCTTTGAGACCGGCGGTGATTCTGTCGCCGGCCTGACCGGCCTTTTCGCAAGCGTTGGTTTCGGCTATTGCCTGTATGCAGCAGTATCCTGCGAAAGCGGACAGGGGGTTGGCCGCGAGAGTGCCGCCTACGTAAGCTCTCTTCATCATGGTGCCTACGCCGGCCGCCATGCATTTTACGAGGTCGGCTCTGCCGCCTACGCCGCCGGCTGCGGGATATCCGCCCGCGATAACTTTACCGAATATGGTAAGGTCGGGTTTTACGTTGAAGTAGCCCTGAGCGCCGCCCAGACCTACGCGGAAGCCCGTAACGACTTCGTCGAAGATGAACAGCGCGCCGTATTTGTCGCAAAGTTCCCTTACGCCTTTGTTGTAATCGAAATCGACGGGACGGGTGCCGCTTTCGGGACCTACGGGTTCAACTATAACGGCCGCGGTGCCGCCTTTAAGTTTGTTGCGTCTGAGCATCGCTTCGAGCATGTTAAGATCGTTGGGTCTTACTTCGTCGGTAGTGCCGTAGCAGCCCTTGGGTATGCCGTGAGATTCGAGGAAGCTGCGGCTTCCGGGGATTTTCAGGCCGTAAACCATCTGATCGCTCCAACCGTGGTAAGCTCCGCCGATTTTGATGATTCTCTTTTTCTTGGTAGCGCAGCGGGCTATTCTGATAGCGGCCATTACGGATTCGGTACCCGAACCGAGCATCCTGAACATTTCTACGTTGGGCATGTGCTTGTTGATTTCTTTGGCAAGCAGCAGTTCGGCTTCGTGGAAAAGACCGGTAACGGGGCCGCATTCTTTGACAAGCGCCATTACTTTTTCCTGAACGGGCTTGTAATTGCTGCCGAGTACGGTGGGACCGCCGGCCTGTAAAAAGTCAAAGTATTTGTTTCCGTCGATGTCGTATAAGTATGCGCCTTCCGCCTTAACCATGCAGAGGGGGAAGGGATAGTTGAACGCCAGGTTGTGCTGAACGCCGCCGGGGATATAGTTTTTGGCCTCGGTGGTAATAGCCTTGGATTTGGCGCACTTGGTTTCGTAGTGTTCGAGAACGTCTTTCAGCGCCTGGTCCGATATGCACCATATAGGCTTGCTGGTTAATTCTTTCAGTTCCTTGTAAATTTCGGATGCGGGTTGCCATTTGCTGATTGCGTATCCGTTGCTCATTTTTCTGACCTCCTAATAATTCTTTAAAAAAGTTATGAATTTGTTTATGCTTTCTTTTATCTCAAAGTCGGACGAAAAGTCCTCCTTATAAATAAACTTCTGAAATATCAGCCCGTAGTAGACGCCCATGAGAATGGCCGACAGCTCTTTCGGCGAAAACTGTTCGGAAAGCCCTTTGAACCCCGACCTTTCGGTAATGGACTTTTGCAGGTACAGATCGATTTCCTTGAAGGAATTGTCTTTTTTGCTGAGAATGCCGCGCATAAGCAGTTCGCCCGTAAGGTAAGGATAGGGGAAGGTGTCGTCCACCAGGCGGAACAGCATCGACCGCAAAGGAAATCCTTTGTCCGACGCGACCGCGGCTTCGAGCATATCGTTTATTTCCTGCGAGGCGATTTCTTCAAGCAGCTCGTCAACCGAGCCGAAATGGTTGAAAAAGGTTGACCGCGAGACGTCGGCGTGTTCGCTTATTTCGTCTATGGTGGTTTTATCAATACCCTTTTGTTCGAACAGAGTTTTTGCGCTGTGCAAAATAGCTTTGTGGGTATTGTTCTTTTTTCTTAACCGTCTTGATTGCTGTTGATTTTCCATCAGCCGTCGCCACCCTTTATTAACGTTTTTAAACGTCAGTTTAAGTACTGTTTAAATTTTACCATACGAAAGAGCAAAAAGTAAAGCAAATTAAAAAAATAATTGTACTGAGGTGCAATTTTATACGAAAATACAAAAATGACCTCGGCGGCCGCCGGCAAAAGGATTCGGCCGTGCGGCAAAGCGCAAAAGGCCTAATACGGGCGGCGGAACGCTACCGAGCGCAGGCTGCCGAAAAGCTGCGACCGAGAATAAATTGTCGGAAACCGCTGTTAAAAGCGGGAATTTAGCTTTTAAACCTCGCATTTGCTTTAAATAAAAAGTTTTGCCGTTTCGGCGAAAATGCAGCGGCAAAGGCGCATAATCCTTTCCGTAAAGTCCTTCGTCGGCTCTTTTTGCGCTGAAAAACGGGCCGCCGTCAGGAATGCGCGGAGCTTTTCTTTTATATATATACTATCGATTATTTGTTGACATATCGCGATTTTGCGGTTATAATCAAATACATTATACGGGTTTTTATCCGTATTATTTTTAAGGAGCTTTAATAATGGAAAAAATTTATTTGACCAAAAAAGGTTACGACGAACTTAAAGAGCGTTACGATTATCTGTGCGGACAGGGCAGAGCCGAAATGGCCGAAAAAATCAAAGTCGCGCGCGAATTCGGCGACCTCAGCGAGAATGCCGAGTACGATATCGCCAAAAACGAACAGGCCTTTATGGAAAAAGAAATTAAGGAAATCGACGACAAGCTCGCAAACGCAATCATCATAGACGAAAGCGAACTCGACAACAAAACCGTAAGCATCGGAAGCACGGTTAAAGTTCTGGACGTCGAGCTCGACACGAAGGAAGAGTATAAAATCGTAGGTTCCAGCGAAGCCGAGATAGCCGAAAACAAAATCAGCAACGAATCGCCCCTCGGCAAAGCGCTTATCGGTAAAAAGAAAAACGCCGTAGTCGACGTGGAAACTCCCGACGGCATCGTTAAATACAAAATACTTTCTATCAGCGTAGACTGATTTTTCGGGTAAAACTTATGGACGAATCTGTTTTGAATGTCAGCGCGGCTCCCGAAGAGGAAGCCGATATTAACGAAATACTTAAAATCCGCAAGGAAAAACTTGCAGAGCTTATCGCTGCAGGCAAAAATCCTTACGAAATCGTTAAATTCGATAAGGAAAACTCTTCCGCCGATATTATTGACAATTATCCGGACTACGAGGGTAAAACGGTATCGCTTGCCGGCCGCCTCGTAAGCAAAAGGGTTATGGGCAAGGCCAGTTTCGGGCATCTTCTCGACGGGCAGGGCCAGATTCAGCTTTATTTTAAAAAGGACGTTCTCGGCGACGACGTTTACGAGGACTTCAAAAAGTACGATATAGGCGACATTATCGGCGTCAAAGGCGAGGTCTTTACCACGCATAAGGGTGAAATCAGCGTCAAGGTTACCGAGCTTTCACTGCTTTCCAAGTCCCTTCTGCCCCTTCCCGAGAAGTGGCACGGGCTTACAAATACCGACCTCAGGTACCGCCAGAGGTACGTAGATCTTATCGCCAACCCCGAAGTCAAAAAGACTTTCGTCGTAAGAAGCAGGATAATAAGCGCGATAAGAGAGTTTCTGGACGGCGAAGGCTTTATCGAAGTCGAAACGCCTATCCTCAATACCATAGCGGGCGGCGCAAGCGCAAGGCCCTTCATTACCCATCACAACACTCTCGATATCGATATGTACATGCGCATAGCTCCCGAGCTGTATCTCAAAAGGCTTATCGTGGGCGGCTTCGAAAAAGTCTACGAAATGGGCAGGCTGTTCAGAAACGAAGGTATGGACCCCAAACACAATCCCGAATTCACAACAGTGGAACTCTATCAGGCTTATACCGATTATCACGGAATGATGGATATCACCGAAAGGCTTTTCGAGTTTGTGGCTTTAAAAGCGGTGGGAACTACCGAAATTACCTATCAGGGGCAGGCCGTAAGCCTCAAAGCTCCCTGGGAAAGGATTACCATGACGGACGCTGTCAAAAAGTATACGGGCCTTGATTTCTCGGACGAAAGCAGACTCCCCGAGCTCATCAAAGAGGCCGAAAAGGCGGGCGTGGGTTTTGAAAAGGACGTCAGCTGGGGTAAGGCGCTTTACACCGTTTTCGATCAGCTTGTCGAACAGCATCTCACAGGCCCCGTGTTCGTAACGGATTATCCCGTAGAGGTTTCGCCTCTCGCAAAGAGAAAGGCGTCGGACAAACGCCTTACCGAGAGGTTCGAATTCTTTATAAACTGCAGGGAAATGGGCAACGCGTTCAGCGAGCTTAACGACCCGATCGACCAGCGCGAACGCTTTATGCAGCAGGTTAAGGAACGCGAAAAGGGCGACGACGAGGCACAGATGATGGACGAAGATTTCGTTACCGCGCTCGAATACGGCCTTCCGCCCACAGGCGGGTTGGGAATAGGCGTGGACAGGCTGGTAATGCTGCTTACCGACAGCTTCTCGATAAGAGACGTACTGCTGTTCCCCACGATGAAACCCAAAGGCAAATAAACCGCAAAAACGATAAAACTACGGCCGAAAGGCCGTTTTTTATTTGCGGTCGAGAAAGACGCGGAACAGAGGAAGACAGGAAGAAAAGAATTTTTTATACGACGTGCAATAATCTCTGTCCGCTTTGCTGCGTTTACAACCGCCGCCTCTGCACATTTTGTAAAAAGCGCAGCTTTTGCACCGTTCGTCTGCGGGAAGGCTTTCTTCGATAAAACCGACGGCGGCCGCGGAGCGGGAAAGGGCCGTTAAAGACGTCTCGTTCACGTTGCCGAGAAGATACTCGTCCAGGCAATAAAAATCACACGGATACACGTTGCCGTTGCCCTCGATTACCAGCTGATGCGAGCAGTGTCCGTTCATACCGCATTGCTCGGGCGGTTCGCCGCGGAAAAGCCGTACGTAATTATCGAGCTGCCTTACGCTAGTGTAATTGCCGCTCACGTAATCCTTTACGTAAAGGTTGAATATGCGCACGAGGTAATCGCCGTACTGCTCGGCCGTCATATACAGGCGGCTCTCGCTTTTGTCGCCGAAGGGGCGCAGACAGGGTATGAATTGCAGATATCTGAAGCCGCGGTCGGTGAAAAACCTGTATACGGTTTCTATATTTTCGGCAATATCTGCGGTTAAAACAGTCAAAACATTAAAATCAACGCCGTATTCGGTTAAAATATCGGCTGCTTTTATAATATCGTTATAGGCATACGCGCCGTTTTTGTACATTCGGTTGCGGTTGAAATTGCGGTCGCCGTCCAGGCTCAGCCCTATCAGGAAGCCGTGTTTTTTGAAAAAACGGGCCCATTCTTCGTTTATCAGCGTTCCGTTGGTTTGAAGGCTGTAATACACGGGTATGTTTTCGGCGTTGGCTTTAAGGACGAATTCGGTGAAGCGTTCGAAATATTCCGCTCCCGCGATAAGGGGTTCGCCGCCCTGAAAGGCAAAGGCCACGCTGTCGCCTTCGGCAAGGGAAAACGCGTCCGAAATCAGCTTTTCGGCCGTGGCGGAGGACATTATTCCGTAATCGTAACTCTCGCGGCTGTCGGCAAGCGAATGATAAAAACAGTATTTGCACCCGAGATTGCACAGGCTTGACGCGGGCTTTATCATTATGGATACGTGGGGCATAAGAAGTCCTTTAAAAAAGGGCGGAGGACAACCCCTTTTTATTTATAGTATTGTTTGTTTACGCCGCGTCTGTTTGCTTTGAATTCGTCCATGGCGTCTTCCATGGCCTGTTTCATTTCTGCGGCTATTTCGGGGTAGACGTCGGCCCGGTTATAGTTTTCGCCCGAGTCGTCGGTGATTATGTGCAGCCAGTTTTTGCGCACGAGATTGAAAAATGCCGGGTTGTCGTTCTGCATCTTTTTGAAGTATTTGAACTGTAACCAGTCGTTGTCGGTTATTATTTCGTAATCGGAATAATTTTGGTTTATTTCGAGCAGGCGGTCGGTGTCTATCGTATACTGAATACCTTTAATCTGTTCGCGCTTCATATACAGTATAGGGTTGTCCGCGCCGTGGATGTAATCCTTTTCGCCCGTCAGCATGGGAATCATCGATACGCCGTCTATTTCGCGGTCGAAGGGCATGTAGTTTAAAGTCCGGCCGTTATTGCCCGTTATGCCGGCAAGCTCGACGAGAGTGGGATAAAGGTCTACGAGTACGGCCGAGCCCTCTACGCGGGTAGCGGAACCCGTAACCGCGCCTACAGCCTCGGGATTAGCTTCCCACTTCATCATAAACGGGACTTTCTGTCCGCCTTCGTAAGCAAGGTACTTCCCGCCTCTTAGTTCGCCCGTAGAGCCTTGCAGGGCGGGGCCGTTATCCGAGGTGAAAACTATAACGGTATTGTCGTAAACGCCAAGCTCTTTCATGGTTTCGAACAGTTCGCCGAGATAGTAGTCGAACTCGGTTACGCAGTCGGCGTAAACGTCGAGACCCGTGGCCCCGTCGAATTCCTCGCCTACCGAAAGCGGCGCGTGCGGCCACGGAGTAGAGTAATAAGCAAAGAACGGAGCGTCGCCTTCCGCCGCGTCCGTGATGAAGGCCGTCATTTCTTCATGCAGTTTTTTGGTGACTCCCGCCTGACTTTCGCGGAGTTTTGCCGTTGTGAAATCGGGATCGGGCGTGGCTTCGCCGTTCTGTTCGGTAACAAAGTAATAAGGCGTCATGTCGTTTACCTGATATGAGCCGTAGAAATAATCGAAGCCCTGGTTTGTGGGCAGATACTGTCCGTAATCGCCCAGATGCCATTTGCCTATCGCGCCCGTATTGTAACCCGCGGCTTTGAAGGTTTCGGCCACGGTGATTTCGTCGCCGAGCATACCGTCTACGTTATTGCCCAGTTCGAAAGAATTGTAATGACGCGTCATCGAGAAAGGAACAAAGCATTTTTCGGTGGGATACATTACGTTGTCGGCATAGCCGCGGTAAGGATATCTGCCCGTCATCGCCGCAAAGCGGGAAGGAGAGCATACCGAATACGTAGCGTAAAAGTTTTCGAAATACAGACCGTTGTCGGCTATGGAGTCTATGTTCGGGGTATCGAAAATGGCGCCGTAACGGGATATATCCCCGTAACCGAGGTCGTCCATCAGTATAAAGAGCACGTTTGGGCTGTTTGCCTTGGTTTTGTCGGCATCCACGCCGGCGAGATACTCGTCGTGCCCCTTTTGCAGACTGAACACTTTGGGCTTGGATTTAAGGTTCATCGTAAGGGCGTATACCACCGAGGTCAGTATCAGTGCGACGCTCAGGCATACGGCCGCGGCAACCTGTCTGTGTTTTTTTACGTACAGGCTCACGTAATACAAAAACAATATCACGATAAACGACGGAAGCGCAAGCCCTATATTGCTTAACAGACGCATTCCGAAAGAGGCGTCCGCGCCCCATACGATATAATACATGGTTATTCCGAAAGAGGCGGCAACGTATCCGTAAAAATACCATATGTTTATGCGCTTTCGGGTAACCGTGCCGAGAAAGAGCAAGGCCGATACGATACAGCAGTAAAGCGCGCTTATTACGGCTATGAGATTAAGCCGGACAATCCACAGCGCCAGCATCAGCAGAACGCCGAGCGCGCCTGTTATCACGGAAAACACCCGTATTTTGAAATTTACGCTCATACCTTTTTCCATATACACCTCACAAGCGGTCGCGTAACCGTATAATTCGATTATACAGTAAGGCAAGCCGTTTGTAAACGCAAATAAAAATAAAATATCCGCTCATTTGATTTTGCTAAGCGGCCGATGCGGAGTATAATAAGGTTATGGAACCCTTGCTATTTAACGAAATTCAAAAGTATGCCGACAGAGCCGCCGTCCGTTTTCACATGCCGGGCCATTCGGGCGAGAAAACCGACGCTCTTTACGCGAGCGCGCCTTACGATATAACCGAACTGCCTTTTTCCGACAACCTTCAAAATCCGACAGGGATAATAAAAGAAGCGGAAGAACGCGCCGCCACGGCGTACGGCGGCCGCCATGCACTTTATCTTACCCAGGGCGCAACGGCGGCGCTTTTCTGCGCGATAGGCGCGTCCGCCGGACGAGGGGACAAGGTGCTGGTGGAAAGAGCTTGTCATAAATCGGTGTATTCGGCCGTGCGCTTTTTCGGGCTTAAGGCCGAGTACGTGTATCCCGACTTCGACGAAAACGGAATTCCGCTCGCGCTGACGGCACGCAAGGCCGAGGAGGCGATAGACCGACATCCCGACGCCGTCGCGTTTATTTTCAACGCGTGCAACTATTTCGGAAGGGCGGCGGACGCGCAAGCGGCCGAAGCGGCCAAAGCGGCGGGAATGACCGTTATTGCCGATCAGGCCCACGGAGCTCATTATCCTTTTTACGACAATCTGCCGGACGGGTTTTCGGAAACCGCCGATTTTTGTGCCGTCAGCCTGCACAAAACGCTTGACGTCTACACCGGAGGCGCTTTGCTTATTGTCAATAACGAAGGTTTATATGATAAAACCTGCTCGTTAAGGGCGGATTTGCATACTACAAGCCCGTCTTATCTTGTTATGGCGTCTATGGACAAGGCGGTTTGCGATATGTATAACGAGGGGCGGAAAACATATGCCGAAATCGAAAAAACCGTAAAGGAATTCAAAAAGAACAGCAATATCGTTTTTGCGGAAAACGACGATTTTACCAGGCTGGTAACGCTAGGCCTTGATAAAAACAAACTTGCGGCCGCAAACATCGAAAAGGAAGCGCAGTGGGGCGACGCGGACGTTTTCATACTGACTCCGTCGAACTATAAAAAGACAGAACTTTTAAAAAATTGCGCGGGCGGACAACTCCGTTCGGGCCGACGGCCTTATTTGCCCTTGCCCGTCAAGGGCGTCGCGGGCGACAGGTACGAGTTTGTCGACCTTGAAAAAGCAGAGGGGAGAACGGCTTACAAAGAGGCCGGAATTTACCCTCCGGGAATTCCCGCGGTGGCTTACGGCGAGAAAATTACGGCCGATATACTTAAACTTTTTTCCGAAAACGAGGTGTTCGGACTTGTGAACGGGAAAATTTGTGTTATAATAGATAAGTAATTTAAGTTTATACGTTCAGGTGAAACATGAAAGGAAAACTCGTAACCTTCGAAGGTTGTGAGGGTGTGGGAAAATCCACGCAGCTCAAACAGCTTCAGGCCTATCTCGAAAAGACGGGACAAAAAGCTCTTTTTACCAGGGAGCCGGGCGGCAACGCCATTTCCGAACAGATCAGGGCGGTAATTCTCAATCCCGAAAACAAGGAAATGTCTCCGATATGCGAGGCTCTTCTTTACGCCGCGGCCAGGGCTCAGCTTGTGGAAAAGGTTATACAGCCCGCGCTTGAAAGGGGCGAACTCGTTATATGCGACCGTTTCGTGGATTCCTCCGTGGCATATCAGGGAGGAGCAAGAGGGCTGGGCGCGGAAACCGTCATAGCCATCAACGATTACGCGCTTAAAGGGCTCAAGCCCGATCTGACCGTATTTATCGACCTTCCGCCCGAGAGGTCGTTCAGGAGCAGGACCAAGGCCTTGTCGCTGGAAGACCGCTTCGAAAACGAGAATCAGGAATTTCATAAAAAGGTTTACGAGGGATATATAAGGGCGGCCGAGCTTTCGCAAGGGCGTATAGTCAAGGTCGAGCCGTGCGCCGACAAGGCGCAGACCACGGCCAAAATAATCAATCTGCTCAGGCAAAAGGGCATTATCGTATGATTTTATTCGGGGACAGGCTCAAAAACAGCGCCGCTTACAAAAGCGTGGAAAGAGATATAGTTTCTGGCAACATCGCCCACGCTTACATGCTGGTTTCGCCCGACGGAAAGGCAACGGGCAGTCTTATAAAGCTGATAGCCATGCGGATATTCTGCAAAAAGGGCGGCTGCGGCCTCTGTCCCGAGTGCAAAAAAGTTCTTAGCGGCAACCATTCGGACATAGTATACGTAAACGCCGACGAGGGAAAAATAGGCGTTGAAACGGTAAACGCCATGGTGGAAGATACCTATATTCTTTCCAACGAAGGCGGATACAAGCTGTATTTCGTGCTTTCGGCCGAGCAGATGAACGCGGCGGCGCAGAACAAACTTTTGAAAACGCTCGAAGAGCCGCCCGAAAACGTGATTATATTTCTTGCGGTAAAAAACGCGGCGGCCATGTACGACACGATAAAGTCGCGCGTCAGAACGGTAAGGCTTGACGTGTTTTCCCGACAGGAGATTTACGACGAAATCGTCAAAACCGCCTCGCCCGAAAAAGCCGCGACAGCAGCCGCCTGTGCCGACGGAATGCTGGGCAAAGCGCTAGATATAGCAACGTCCGAAACCTATTCCGAAGTTTACGACAAGGCCTTTTGGATATTACTTAATATAACCAAAAGCAAGGATATTTCGTCGGTTTTGAACGATAAAGTATTCTCTAAGGACAATTTTCCCGTTTTACTTGACGTTTTAAGCGTGATATTCGGGGACGTGGCCGAGGTCGCGGCAAACCCTGTTTGCGCGGAAAGCAAACAGCGGGGGGACGCTATTAAAAAACTTGCCGCGGAGTTTACCCCCAAGGCTGCCGCCGCCGTAATTTTCGCGCTTAACGAAAACAGAAAAATGCTGAACTACAATACCTCTTCGGTATCGGTTGCGGAAAATATGCTTTTTAAAATTCTGGAGGTCAAACATTTATGTCGGTAGTAATCGGTGTAAAATTCAAAAGTTCCAACAAGATATATTATTTCAGCCCCGAGGGAACGGAGTTCTCCGAAGGGGAAGGAGTTATCGTCGAAACGGCCCGAGGCGTGGAGTACGGCAAGGTAATGGCGGCAAACAAGGAAGTGCCCGAAAGCGAGATAGTTCCGCCGCTTAAACCCGTTATCCGAAAGGCGACGCCCGCCGACGACAAACAGCTCGAAGCCAACGAAAAACTTAAAGAAAACGCGCTGAAAACGGCGGCCGAAAAAATAGCCAGACATAACCTCGTTATGAAACTCGTGGACGCCGAATATACTTTTGACAGAAACAAGGTCATACTTTATTTCACCGCCGACGGGCGTATAGATTTCCGCGAGCTGGTAAAGGATCTGGCCTCTGCGCTCAAAGTCAGGATAGAGCTTAGGCAGATTTACGAAAGAGACGACACCAAAATGCGCGGGGCGCTGGCCGCTTGCGGCAGACCGTGCTGCTGCGCGACGCATCTTCCTGATTTTGAGAAAGTTTCGGTGAAAATGGCCAAAATTCAGGGACTAAGCCTCAACCCTTCCAAAATCAGCGGAGTATGCGGCAGGCTTATGTGCTGTCTGAAATACGAAAACGACTACTATGCCGAAATGTTCAAGAAAATGCCCAAGGTGGGCAGCCGCGCTCATACCCCCGACGGAGAGGGTATAGTGGAAAGCAACGACATATTGCGTCAGAAAGTCAAGGTAAAAGTTTTGCAGTCCGACGACAGCTACGAGATTAAAACTTACAGCCTGGATCAGATAAAAGCAAAGGTGCATCAGTCCGAAAGCGACGCCGAAGCCGTTATAGACGAAAGCCTTAAATCTATAATGGATTGACAACATTTTGTTAAAATCGCTTTGCAACCGCCTTTTTCGGTGGTATAATATAAATACAAAATCTTATTAAGGAGAGTTTTATTATGGCACACAAAATCAGCGACGATTGTATCAGTTGCGGCGCTTGCGCAGACACCTGCCCCGTAGGAGCTATTTCTCAAGGCAGCGACCATTACGAAATTGACGCAAACGAATGCATAGATTGCGGAGCTTGTGAAGGCGGTTGCCCCGTAAGCGCAATTTCCGAAGAGTAATAACTCAAACAAATGGAAAAAGGCGAAAGCCTTTTTTTCATATCTGCGGTTTAAAGGCTTGCGGGTTGTTGACAAGCCGCACCGCTTTTTGCTAATATCTCATTATCAAATAAAGGCAGACGGCGAGTTTTAGTTTATTGCCTTGCCGGTTGTCGGGAGGAATTAATGAATCAATGGCACTCTTTAAATAAAGAAAAGGTTATGGAAAGTTTTTCCGTGGGCGCGGAAGGGCTTTCGCGGGAGGAAGCGGCCGCCGGGCTCGAAAAGTACGGGAAAAACGAATTGCAGAAGGCGCGAAAAAAATCCCTGTTGCAAAAGTTTTTCGCCCAGTTCAAGGACGTTATGATAATCGTTCTGATTGTCGCCGCCCTGATATCGGCGGTTATCGCCGTCGCGAGAAAGGAATACGGAGAACTTGTAGACAGCGGCATCATACTGCTTATAGTAATTCTGAACGCAGTAATCGGGCTCGTGCAGGAGAACAAGGCCGAAGCCGCGCTTGACGCCTTGCAGAACATGAACAAGCCTTTTTCCAAAGTGGTCAGGGGCGGAGACGTGGTTCAGATACGCAGCGAGGAGATAGTTCCCGGAGACATTGTCAACCTCGAAGCGGGGGATATTGTGCCCGCCGACCTCAGGCTGATAAGCTGTTCTTCGCTGAAAATAGAGGAGGCCGCGCTTACGGGCGAGTCCGTGCCTGCGGAAAAGGACGCGGACGCCGTCATCGGGGAAGACGCGCCTCTTGGCGACCGCAGCAATATGGCATACAGCGGGGGCGTGGTGACTTACGGACGAGGTCAGGGCGTAACCGTGGCTACGGGAATGAATACCGAAGTCGGCAAAATAGCCAAAATGCTGGGCGCGGCCGAGCAGCAGATTACTCCTTTGCAGAAACAGCTGGCAAAAACGGCAAAGATACTCAGCATTGCCGTTCTGGCGGTTGCGGCGGTCATCTTTGCGGTCAGCGTGATACGCAAAACGGAAATAGTTGAGGCCTTTATGACGGCGGTAGCCATTGCCGTTGCCGCCATACCCGAGGGGCTGCCCGCCGTGGTAACCATAGTTCTGGCGCTCGGCGTGCAGAAGATGAGCAAGCGCAACGCCATAATAAAAAATCTTCCCGCAGTTGAAACGCTGGGCTGCTGCGAGGTAATTTGTTCGGATAAGACGGGAACGCTTACGCTCAACAAAATGACGGTTAAAGCCATGTATACGCTGTCCTCGGGAGTGCTTTCCGCCGGTGATACGTCTTTGGAGGGCGACACGGGCCTTGCGGTAAAAGCCATGGTTCTTTGTAACGATACGGTAAAAACCGCCGAAGGCGAGCTGATAGGTGACCCCACTGAAACGGCTTTGGTGGAGTTTTACGAAAGTTTGGGCGGAGATTACCGCCTTCTCACTTCGGCCGCCGTCAGGACGGACGAAATCCCCTTCGACAGCGTGCGTAAAACAATGAGCACGGTAAATATGGAAAACGGCGTTCTTACGGGTTATATCAAGGGCGCTACCGACGTGCTGCTCAACAAGTGCGCGTATATATCGGATAACGGGACGGTAAGAAAAATAGAACAGGCCGACAAAGACGCGGTCAGAAAGGCCACCAAAGCCATGGCGGACAAGGCGCTCAGAGTTCTGGGAATTGCCGTCAAGCACGACAATCTTGATAAAAACGACCTTGAAAACGATATGATTTTCGTTGGCGCGGTGGGAATGATAGATCCTCCCAGGCCCGAGGTTAAAGAGGCCGTCAGAGTTTGCAAACAGGCGGGTATGCGCCCCGTTATGATTACCGGCGACCATATCGATACGGCAAAGGCAATAGCTGCCGAAATAGGTATTCTCGGACAGGACGACAAGGTTATGACCGGCGCAGAAATCGATCGGGTTCCCGACGACGAATTTGCGGCTATGATTCACGAATACGCCGTGTTCGCAAGGGTAAGCCCCGAAAACAAGGTTAAAATCGTAAAGGCCTTTAAGGCAAACGCCAAGACGGTGGCTATGACGGGCGACGGCGTCAACGACGCACCTTCCATCAAGGAGGCGGATATAGGCATCGGCATGGGCATTACGGGTACCGAAGTCAGCAAGGGAGCGGCCGACATGGTACTTACCGACGACAATTTCGCAACCATCGTCGGCGCGGTCGAGGAAGGTCGTAAAATTTACAGCAACATAAAAAAAGCCATACAGTTTTTGCTGTCGGCCAATATCGCCGAGGTGCTTTGCCTGTTTATTGCAACGGTATTTATGAAAGTAACTTTTCTTACTCCCGTCATGATTTTGTGGGTCAATCTGGTAACCGACTCCTTGCCCGCTCTTTCGCTCGGCATGGAAAAGGCCGAAAACGACGTAATGAACTACCCGCCCAGAAAATCGGGCAGCAGCCTTTTTGCCGGAAAAACGGGTAAGGATATAATTATTCAGGGCATAATGCAGACGGCTTTGGTAATGCTGAGCTTCTGCATAGGCAATTACGTTTTGCCCGACGGCGTTCAGAATCACGACGTGGCCATGACGATGGGCTTCGTAAGTCTGTGCTTCATTCAGCTTTTCCACAGCTACAATTTAAGGTCGCAGTCGCAAAGCGTGTTCAACCGCAAGATGTTCGACAATAAATATCTCAACATTTCTTTCGTCATAGGCGCGGTACTCATAACGGGCGTAATCCTGATACGCCCGATAGGAAACCTTTTCAGCACTTCGCCGTTGACTACGGTCGAATGGGCGATAAGTCTGGCCGTGGCGTTTGCCGTCATACCGCTTGTGGAAATACAGAAAATCATCGAAAAAGCGGTTGAAAAAGCAAAAGCAGGAAAATAAAACAATTCAGAAAGGCCGCCGAGGCCTTTTTGTTTTATCCGGCTTGACAAAAGGGCGAATGGCCTGTTAAAACAAAATCGGAGAACAGACTATGAAAGAATATTCCGTGTCTTTTAAAAATCCCCGCGAAACGGAAAAAACGCTGGATTATATCAATTCTCTTTGCGCGGACGGCCTTTGCGCCTTACCGGCGGAAGAAAAAGAGAAAGAACTGACGTTCAGGGCGGAAAACTCGCTGAGCGAACTGCTTTCGGCGTGCGAAACCGTAAGGGACACTAAGGTTTTCACGGTTGCGGCGGAAGACCTTGCCGACAGACTGAAAAAGCTTTACGCCAGAATTATGACGGGCAGATATTTTACCGTGCTCAACGACGCGGACCCCGCCAGGATACTGCTGTCGGAAGGCAGATGCTTTTTTACCGATTTCTCTCAAGCGGGCGAGGGCGAGCCTGCAACGGACGCGGCTTCGTTTACGGCGCACGTGCTTATCTCGGGCAAGCCTTTTACGCCTTTCAAAATGCGGCTTGCGGAAGAACTCATATCCGTTTTCACGAAAAAGCTCAATCTGAGCAGAGGCGAAATCCTGCGCAAACTGTATGAACGCCTGAAAAAACTTGCCGCAAAAACGGGCGTCATGGCAGACTGTCTGAAAACGGTAAACGCCTTTGTGAAAAAAATAGTGATATGTCCCGACAGTTTCAAAGGAACGCTGACGTCCGGGCAGGTGTGCGCGGCCGTGGAAACGGCTTTTGCAAAAGAGTTTCCGAATGCGGTTATCGAAAGTATAACGGCGGCCGACGGCGGAGAAGGAACGCTCGAATGCTATATGGCGGCGGCGGGCGGAAAATACCGGACCTTTACCGTAACTGACGCGGACGGCAGAAAAATAAACGCCGAGTATCTGCGCGACGAAAACAATAATTTGTCGGTAATAGAGTCCGCCAAGGTCATAGGCCTGCCGATGACGGAAATCAGAAACCCGATGTATACCTCGACTTACGGGCTGGGGCAGCTTATCCGAAGCAGGCTGGAGCAGGGCGACAGAGTGGCGCTGGCTCTGGGAGGCAGTTCCACTACGGACGGCGGCGCGGGGATACTCAGTGCGCTGGGAGCCGTGTTTTACGGAAAAAACGGCCGATTCGTACCCACGGGCGGCACGCTTAAAGATATAGAACAAGCGGACTTTTCAAACCTTATAAAGGGCGAAACTATTTGCGTGTGCGACGTCGAAAACCCGTTTTGCGGGCCCGACGGAGCGGCCTTCGTGTACGCGCCCCAGAAAGGAGCGTCTCCCGAGGAAGTCATTCTTCTTGACCAAGGATTAAGGCATTTTGCCGATATTCTCTGCCGGGCCACGGGACGCGATCCCACGGCCGAAAAAGGGGCGGGAGCCGCCGGAGGGATAAGCGGAGGGCTCTGGGCGGCCGCGGGTGCTCCGATACGGCCGGGGGCGGAGTTTTTACTTGAAGCCGCCGGGTTTTCGAATAAAATCGCCGACGCCGATTTCGTTATCACGGGGGAAGGCAAGCTCGACAGAACGTCTTTTTCGGGCAAGCTTGTCGGGTTTGTCGTAAAAGAGGCCGCGGCAAGAAAAGTACCCGTTACCGCCATAAGCGGAGTGATTGACGACGAACTGAACAATTACGCCGAATACGGGCTTAAACACGCTTTTTATACAGCTAAACCGCTGCTTTCGTTTGAAGAGCTGAAAAAGACGGCTTATGAAGACCTTGTTTTTGAAGCGGCAAGAATTGCAAAAGAGGAACGGCTTTTCTGATAACCACGTCCGAAAACGCAGGTTGACACATAATAAAACAAGCACCGCGAAGGGGCTTGTTTTCTGTTTGCAGGCAAACGGGTTTTGCCGGATAAGAATTTTCGTTCCGGGTATTTCCGGTAAACTATAACATTTTGCTATTTTCTTCTTATGCCTAATTCGTCGGCAACTTCCAACAGACGGTCTACGTCGGCTTGTTCCTGCCTGCCGTGGATATTCGGCGCAACGTTAACCACAAGGGTATTGCCTTGGCTTGTCAGCAATCTGTATTTTTCCGCTATAAAGTCTTTGCTTACAAGTTTGTCCGAAGTGTAGCCAGGGTCCCAGAACCAGTTAGTCATATTGCGGATACATATCGTGGCTTCGAAAGGCAGGTAGTACCTTTTGCCCCTGTACGTATATAATTTGGGATCGTTTTTTGCGGTAAAATGAGGATCCAGCAATCTGAAATCACTGGGGAAATATCTTATGGGCATACCTTCTTTGTAATTTTCGGGGAAAAATTTTTTTAACGTTGTTTTGGTCCACGGGTAGCCTATCGTAACGTTTACAGCCGTGGCGCAGTCCGGCTGCAGCGTGTGCACAAGGTCGTATATTTTAGGGACGTTCCATTTGCGCGGACGTTTATCCCAGCCGCCGTCAAGCCATAATTCAGCAATCTCACCGTATCTGCCGTCCAGTAGCTCCGTAAGCTGAGCGCACATATATTCGACGTAACGCGTATCGTCCTTGTAACATTTTTCGTGCCTGTCCCACAGGGAATAGTACAACCCGAGCTTTATGCCGTATTTTTTACAGGCTGTCGCCACGGCGGCAACCACGTCGGTTTTGTTCGGAGAATTGTTTACGCAATAACTTGTCGTCGTTGTATCCCACAGGCAGAAGCCGTCGTGGTGTTTGGTGATGAGGATGACGTAATTCATTCCTGCGTTATATGCGTTTTTAATCCAACCGTCTGCGTCTATGCCGGAGGGATTGTAACTTCTGACGGGCAGTTTGCCGTCGGACCATTCCGTGTCGTTGAAGGTGTTTATGCCGAAGTGGATAAACATTCCGTATTTACGGTTTATCTGAGCTTGTTGGCAGGCGTTGGGCGCGTCGGACGGGGCCAGCGTTATCATAATAATCTTCTTTCCGTATAATTTATTTGCAGAACTTCCGCAATGTAATTGTAAGCCATACGAGAACGCCTGTCAACGGTTAATTATGATGCGCGTGCGGCAAACCGAATAAAGCCCCGTAAGGACTATGAAAATTAAAATCCGGCAAGCTGCGGCCCTGAGTACTGAACGCGGTGTTTGTCGAAAAAAGGGAAGCGAGGTATTTGGCCCGGGTCGGGCGCAGGGCCCTTTTGAAGTCGTTTTGCTTGCCTTGCGGTATTTTATATGATATAATAGCCAAAAATTATTATATGCGGGCGTGCGTCTGCACGCGCTGCGGGAGAACGCGAATGATACCCTTTTCGCCGCCCGACATAACTCAGGCGGAAATAGACGAAGTCGTGGATACTTTAAAGTCCGGATGGATTACCACCGGACCCAAGACAAAAGAATTTGAAAGACGTATTGCGGCCTGCTGCGGTACGTCCAAAGCCGTTTGCCTCAATTCGGCCACCGCAGGGCTGGAACTGATACTGCGTATACTGGGCGTGGGCCCCGGGGACGAGGTTATCACTTCGGCATATACCTATACCGCAAGCGCAAGCGTCATAAACCATGTGGGCGCGGACATAGTGCTTCTCGATACGGCGGGCGACGGTTACGAAATTGACTACGGCGCCCTCGAAAGGGCGATATCGCCCAAAACCAAAGCCGTTATACTTGTGGACATAGCGGGCAAGATATGCGATTACGGCAGGGCATTCGATATTATAGAAAGCAAAAAAGGTCTGTTTAAAGGCCGTACGCCTTTGCAGAAGGCTTTCGGAAGGCCTGTGCTGATTGCGGACGCGGCGCACAGTTTCGGCGCGGTCAAAGACGGGATAAAAAGCGGCGCTCACGCCGATTTTTCCTCGTTCAGTTTTCACGCAGTCAAAAACCTTACCACGGCCGAAGGCGGCGCGGTGGTATGGAAAAGCCGCCCGTTTCCGGACGACGAGGAAATCTACCGCTTGTTCATGCTGTGGTCTTTGCACGGCCAAAGCAAGGACGCGCTTTCCAAAAACAAAGCGGGAGCGTGGGAATACGACATCAGACTCTGCGGTCAGAAGTGCAATATGACGGATATTATGGCCGCGATAGGACTTGCCCAGCTTAAAAGATATCCCGACCTGCTGGCGCGGCGCAGACAGATTATCGCCAAATACGACGAGGTTATAGGCGATCTTGCCGTGCCGGTAAAACATTTCGGGGAGAACTTCGCTTCAAGCGGGCACCTTTACCTTGCAAGGGTTAAGGGCATAGGAGAGGAACAGCGCAACCGTATTATCGGGCTCATGGCAGAAAAGGAAATCGCCGTAAACGTGCATTACAAACCGCTGCCCATGATGACGGCGTATAAGAATCTCGGTTTCGATATCAAAAATTATCCCGACGCTTATTCGAAATACGCGTGCGAGATTACGTTGCCGCTGCACACTCTGCTTTCCGACGGGGACGCGGAGTTCGTAGCCGAATCCTTCGCGGAATGCGTAAAAAAGGTGAAATAAAATGACGGAAAACGAAAATGCGGGCGTCGTCGATTTCGACGCTCTTATGAAAAAGAAAAAAGCGGCGCTCTTTTTTAAAAGGTGTTTCGATGTAACGGCGTCTTTTTTCGGGATACTGTTTCTGCTTATTCCTTTTGCCGCGGTGGCGGTTGCGGTTAAATGTTCTTCGCGCGGGCCCGTCTTTTTCCGGCAGATCAGAGTAGGTAAAAACGGCAGGGAATTCAGAATTTACAAATTCCGCACCATGGTGGCCGACGCCGAGAAAAAGGGCATGCAGATTACCGTAGGGGGCGATTCGCGCGTTACGGGGATAGGCAGAGTTTTAAGAAAAACCAAAGTGGACGAGCTGCCGCAGCTGTTTAACGTGTTTGCGGGGCAGATGAGTTTCGTAGGGCCCAGGCCCGAAGTGCCGCACTATGTGGATATGTATTCCGATTATCAGAAGAACGTGCTCAGAATAAAGCCCGGTATTACCGAGCTGGCCTCCATAGTTTACCGCGACGAAAACGACGTTCTCGCCAAGAGCGAGGACCCTGAGCGCACCTATATCGAGGAAATTATGCCCGAAAAAATAAAGCTGAATATGCAGTATATGCAAAAAATGAACGTGTTTTACGATATATATCTGATTTTCAGGACCTTCGCGGCAGTACTGAAACGAGGTGAAAAATGACTGCTTCCGAAAACATCAGGGTATCGCTGTGCGTGATAGCGTTTAACGAGCAGGAGAATATAGGCGACCTGTTCGCGGATATAACAAAGCAGACATACGATCACGCCAAAACCGAGATCGTGCTTGTGGACAGCGGCTCTGAGGACGACACTCGTAAAATGATGTCGGAATTTAAACGCGACAGCGATTTCGCGTCGGTGAAGATACTTGACAATCCTCTTAAAATACAGGCGGGCGGCTGGAACACGGCAATTACTAACGCGTCGGGCGAACTTATTATCCGAGTAGACGCGCATGCACGTATACCCGAGGATTTCGTTCAGGAAAACGTTAACTGCATAGACAGCGGCGAGGACGTATGCGGAGGGCGCAGGATAAACGTCATAAAGGGCGATTCGGTCGGGAAAAAAATACTGCTTATGGCCGAAAACTCAATGTTCGGAAGCGGGGTGGCCACTTACAGAAACTCGGACAAGAAACAGTACGTGAAGACGGTCGCGCACGCTTGCTATAAGCAAGAAGTGTTCCGCAAGTGCGGTTTGTTCAACACAGGGCTTTTGAGATCGGAAGACAACGAAATGCACTACCGTATCAGGAAAAACGGGTATAAAATATGCATGTCCGATAAAATTCATTCCCGATATCTCACCCGTGCTTCTCTGAAAGGAATGCTGAAACAGAAGTGGGGTAACGGCAAATGGATAGGAATAACCGCCGTCAGAAAAACGCCGTCGGTATTTTCGCTTTATCATTATGTGCCCGCCGTGTTTGCGGTTGCGGCATTCGTATGCTTTGCGCTGTTCTGCGCGTCGTTTGCGCCCGATATTCCTGCCTGGACGAGGGTGCCTTTCGTGGCGGGCGTCGCTCTTTACCTGATTGCCGACCTTGTTCTTACCGTTAAAAGCTGTAAGGATTATAAGGAGCCCAGAGGACTTTTCGCGCTGCCGCTGCTGTTTCCGTTGCTGCATTTCGCGTACGGTCTGGGCACGGTTTACGGCATAATGATTTCGCCCTTTGTAAAAACAGACGGAGACAATAAAAAATGAAAGTATCGGTAATAGTTCCCGTTTATAACACTTCGCGGTATCTCGAGCAATGCGTCGGGAGTATAATTGCGCAAACTTATAAGGATTTGGAAATTATACTCGTTGACGACGGAAGTACGGACAACAGCGGCGAGATTTGCGACGAGCTTGCAAAAAAAGACGGAAGAATAGTGTGCTTTCATAAAAAAAACGGCGGTCTCGGCAGCGCCAGAAATTACGGGCTCGAACGCGCTACGGGCGAGTACATATCGTTTATCGACTCGGACGACCTTGCAGATAAGGACATGATAAGCGTTTTGGTTTCGGATATAGAAAGATTCGGGGCGGACATGGCGGGATCGGAATATCTGGAATTCTGCGACAGTCTTCCTTCCGTTACCGAAAAGGTCAGGGCAAAATGCGTGGATACCGACGTCGAGGGATATTTTTTGCATAAGAACAGGCTTTATTGCGTCGTGAGATATCTTTACCGTCGCGACGTACTGGGAGGTCTGCGATTTGACGAGAGAATCAGACTCGGAGAGGACCAGGATTTTATATTCAGGTATGTCAAAGGTGTCCGTAAAGCTTCGTTCAGCACTTATAACGGGTATTTTTACAGACAGAATCCTTTGTCGTTATCTTCGGGAAAACTTAAAGAAAATCACGTATCCGACCTTAACTGCCGTCTGAAAATTTACGCTGACGCTTCAAAAAAGAACAAAAAGGCCGCGTATGCTCACTACCTCAAAGGCGTACTGGCATTCTGGTGCAAAGGCATTGTTTACGGCACGGATTGTCAGACCGATTACGTAGGCATATATGCCGATAAACTTAACGAAAACAAATGGAAAATATTGTTTTCGAGGCATATCGGGGTGCGATACAAAGCGGTTGCTCTGACTTTGTTTGCGGGTAAAAGGCTTGCCCGGAAAATCGTTAAAAAATATTTGGGTAAAATATGGAAAAAATAAAAATTCTTATAAGCGGCATAGGACGCTATCGCGGAGGAATAGGCAGCGTTGTTTACAACGTTATTTGCAATATGGACAAAACGAAGTTCGAACCCGTGATTCTGCTTACGTACGACAGCGTAACGGAAAAAGACTTTGCCGCGCTGGGCGTCGAAATTAAAAAGATCACTCCGTTCGGCCAGAGGGTGAAGCTTTATAAAAAAGAGCTGGAAAAGGTATTTGAGGAAGGCCGCTACGATTACGTCTGGATAAACAACACCAGCAAGGTGGACGTGATTATTTTCAGGCTTGCAAAGAAATACGGCGTAAAAACGATAGCGCATTCGCACGGAGAGTGCGTTGAAGGCGGTTTAGCGAAAAAGCTTTTATACAAAAGCATAGAATTTTTCACGGCGGGTATATTCTACAAAAATCTGGATATAGCCCTTTCGTGTTCGCAGAGTTCGGCCGATTATTTTTACAGCAAGCGTTACAGAAAAACGCATAAAGTCAACGTTTTGAGAAACTCTATCGATACCGGGAAGTTCAGGTTCGACGAGGACATGCGGCAGACTTTCAGAAAAGAACTGGGAATCGGACGGGAGGATATCGCAATAGTCAGCGTAGGCAGAATTACGGAGGTCAAAAACCCGCTGTTTCTTACGGACGTACTGAAAAAGCTGCCCGAAAATTATAAGCTCGTTTACGTGGGCGACGGCGAAATGAAAGAGGAACTCATGCAAAAAATCCTCGCTTACGGGCTGGAAAACAGGGTTATCCTTACGGGTATCCGCAGCGACGTCGCGCAGCTTCTTAACGCCATGGACGTCTTTGTTCTGCCGTCTTTTCACGAAGGGTTTCCGGTGTCGGCAATCGAGGCTCAGGCTAACGGTCTGAACTGCGTCATATCCGATAGAGTAAGCGACGAATGCGTAATCACCGATTTATGTTCCCGTGAAAAGCTCGACGCTTCGGTCTGGGCGGAAAAAATAAGTTCTGTCCGTCAGGTGCGGCGTGAAACGTACGCCGACATGGTAAAGGAAAAAGGCTACGATAACCAATGTTACGCAAAGGAGTTTGAGAATATCATATTAAAAGACAAAGCGAATGTACATTAATGACAATGCCTTGGAAACGAATAACAGGTTTAACGCGGCCGACGTGTTGATTGCAATATCGATTTTGTTCGAATCGGTATTGTGCGTCATGCAATTGTTCGGTATAAGCGAAGAGGTAAACAAAATGATGTTTGCCAATGTATACGTTTTGTTTTTTGCGGTTTTGTTTTATTTTTTATTGGTAGGGGTAAACAAACATTTTCTGATTTTTGCTTTTTACTGTTGTTTCTTTCTGTTTTTGCTCGGTCAGAAGATGTTCAAATACATTGAAACCGGCGGTTACGACGAATTTCTGACTTTTGTGTTTTTAAAGCTCGATCCCGACGAATATTTTAAGTTCAGCTTTATAGTATACGGTGCGCTTACAGGCATATTCGCAGGGTACAGATTATCGTTTAACAGGTATTATATACTGAAATACCGCGACTCGGCTCGGGATTCGTGTTACTGCCCCGGGGCGGAAGACAGGCTGGCGGCGCGAAGACGTATTATCGTGCCGATGCTAGCTGTCTGCTTCGTGTGCGCGTTATATATGCAGGTCAAGATAGTGCTGACAAAGGCGGACGTATCCTATACGGAAGGATATCTTATCAACGTGGACGTAAATCCCATAATAAAAGCGGGTAACTATCTGTTCGTAGGGTTTTTGTTTCTGTATTTATGCTGCCGCCCCAAATTAAGATATGCGGCCGTAGTGCTGGTCATGTTTCTGATTGTGGAAGGCGGTTTGCAGATGTTTACCGGCAGGCGTGCCCTTATCGCAAAGACTCTGCTTTTGGTAGTGTGGTACGTTATAAATTATTTCGGCTATGAGAAAAAGAAGATGCCTTACAGATATCTTATTTATCTTGCACTTGCCGCTTTGGGCGGAATACTTTTGTTCTGGCTGATAGAACAGATACGCTCGGACGCCGATAAAAGTTTCAGTTTGTTCGGCGCGGTTAAAGACTTTCTGGTTTCCACGGGCGGATCGGATTCGGTTATAGCCAACACTATCCGCAATAAGGACGCCTTTCCCAAACACGGGATCGTTTATCTTCTTAACCCGATAACCGAAACGCTTTTCGGCAACGCGCTGATTAACGAAATAAAGTGGAGGCTGTTCGGTATAGAAATACCCAGTTACGTTCAGGGCGTGGATTATATCGCACACAGCGATTCTTTCGCGCATTGGATTTCTTATATAGTAAATCCCGATCTGTACGTAAAAGGTTACGGCATGGGATCGTCGTTCATTGCCGAGCTGTATCTGGCTTTCGGCGTCGTAGGCGTAATTGTCGGGGCCGTTTTTATAGGCAGGATTATTGCCGGACTGACTTCGTTCAATATCAACAAGACGTCGGTAGTCAAAAACGCGGTGATGCTGTTTTTTGCATACAATCTGTTTACGTTGCCGCGAAGCGGCGTGTTCGATACCGCGACAGAGCTGCTGTATTTCTTGTGCGCCGTAATTATTTACGAAATAACCGTCAAGGCCTTTGTCGCGAAAGGAATGAAAAATGAGCGATTATAAGCAACTGGGGAAAAATACCGTAATATTTGCGATAGGTTCGTTTAGCGTAAAGGCTATACAGTTTTTCCTTATGCCGTTGATTACCGTTTCAATGACGACGGACGACTACGGAATGGCCGAATCGCTCATGAGCCTTACCGAACTTATCATACCGCTGCTTACGCTGGGATTGCAGGACGCCGTATTCAGATTTGCAATGAAAAAAGAGGTTAATCAGCAAAGCGTGCTGATTAATACAATGATAATCGTGGTTGCGGGAGCGGCTTTGGTAATTATAGGAGCGCTTATAGCTTCTGTAAGCGTATCTCTCGAAGTCTGCCTTCTGTTTGCCGCATTGTATATATGCGTGGCATGTTCCAACGTATGGGGACAGTTCGTGAGAGGAACGGGTAAGGTAGCAACCTTTGCGGTAAGCGGTATTATTCAGGCGATTATTCTTGCCGTGAGCAACGCCGTTTTCGTATATTGGCTGCGCTGGGGAGCAAACGGATATTTGCTTTCTCTCGTCGCGTCATATCTGTCGTCGCTCACGGTTCTGTTTTTTGTGGGCGGAGTGTATAAAAACCTGAATCCGAAAGCGGCGGACAAGGCGCTTTTCAAGTCTATGTTCAGATACGCCTTGCCTCTTATGCCCACAATGATATGCTGGTGGTTTATTCAGGTTGTCAACAGATACATTATAATATGGTTCTGCGGCGAGGGGGATGCGGGTCTGTACGTCGCATCGTCAAAAATAGCCACGCTGATTAACATATTCGGAACGATATTTTTACAGGCCTGGACTATTTCGACCGTAAAATCCATAGACGACCGCGACAAATCCTCGTTCAATTCCAACATATTCAGATATTACAGCGCGTTTTTACACGTGGCGACAACGGGCTTGCTGCTTATACTTCCGTTTGTATCGGGATTTTTATTGAAAGGGGACTTCTCCGATTCCTGGCGATACTCCTCGCTGGCCATATTTACCGCTATTATCAGCTGTTACTGTTCTTTCTTCGGAGCTTATTATAATGCCGCCATGAATACTAAGATGATTTTCGTTTCCACTCTGGCCGGAGCGCTTACGAATTCGGTTGCCTGCCTTATTCTGGTGCCGTTTACGGGAATAAAAGGCGCGCTTATAGCTAGTCTTACCGGTTACACGATAATGACTCTTATAAGGGTAGTAGACACGCGAAAATACTCCGAAATAAAGGTAAACGCGATTAAAGAAATTATTGTTCTGCTTCTGATTGCGGGACAATCGGTTTTTATACTCGAAAGCGCGAAAATTTCTTCGCCATATTTATATTACGGAATACAGGTTGCTATTGTATTCGCGGTGGCGGCGCTGCATTTTAAAGACGTTATATATTTATGCTCAAGAATTTTTTCACTTATAAAAAACAGGAGAAAAGGAGATTGCGGTACCAATGAATAACGAGTCGGACAGCATTGTATTGAAACGGAAACTTTTGAAAATGGCAAAAATTTTTCACGAATTTTGTCAGAGCAACGGTATTGAATATTTTATGATAGGCGGTACCATGCTGGGCGCGGTAAGGCATAAGGGTTTTATCCCGTGGGACGACGATATAGATTTCGGCGTTCCCAGAAAAAGCTATGAAAAAATGCTTTCATTAAGGGACCGCCTTCCGGAGGGCTATACGTTTAACGTGCCGTCTGACGGCAAAAACTTCAAATACGGATTTTGCAAAATGTACGACGAAAATACCACTTTCGTCGAATCCGGGAAGGATACCCGGTTTATAGGCGGAGTTTTTATAGACGTTTTTCCTATTGACAACATAGGCGACGACTACGGCAAAGCGCTTAAAATAATGAAGTCGGTAAAGGCGAGAAAACGGTTTGTTTCGGCAATTTATCAGAAAGGCAACCGTACCGGTTTGATCAAAACGGTGGTAGCCAGACTTTTACAGCTTATACCCGAAAATCCCAAATTGCTCGATTTACCTTATAAGCCCGTCAAAAAGTTTAAGGACAAGCCTTCCGAATACCTTGTCAACGTGTACGGAGCCTATAACGAAAGAGAAATCACCCCGACAGAGGTAATAGGGAATCCTGTGCTTTACGAATTCGAGGATACCGCTTTTTACGGAGTCGAGGACTACGACAAGTATCTTACGACCGTTTACGGGGATTATATGACTCCGCCTCCCGAAGACAAAAGAGGGGGACACTCGATAATTTACGTGAATTACGATCTGCCTTATAAAGAATATGCAAAAAGGCAGCTTACCGACAGCGCGGACGGCAAATAATTATGCGGATCAATAACTTTGTCCGTTATTCTGCGGGCAAGGTAATATAAAGGAGAAAAAATGAAAAAGGTTTTAACTTACGGCACCTTCGATTTACTTCACTACGGGCACATCAATCTGCTTGAAAGGGCCAAGGCCCTGGGGGATTATCTCGTTGTAGGGCTTTCCACCGACGAGTTCAACGGTCTTAAAGGCAAAAAGTGTTATTTTTCTTACGAAGAGCGCAAAAAAATGCTGGAAGCGCTGAGATGCGTGGATCTGGTTATCGAGGAAAACTGCTGGGAGCAGAAAATTTCCGACGTGAAAGAGTTCAGAATCGACGTTTTCGTGATGGGCGACGATTGGAAAGGCAAATTCGATTTTCTGAAAGATTACTGCGAAGTGATATATCTCCCGCGGACGCCCGAGATATCGACTACGCAGATCAAAAACGATATCGCAAACAAAAATATTTAATTTTACAAATTAATTCCGGATTGTTTGGTAAAAAGCAACTTTGATTTGTTATATAGAGGGTAAATGAAAAACAAGTCGCTCGAAAGGGCAATGGAGAATTTCAAAAACGGCGACGAACAGGCGTTTGATTATATTTATCGGAATACCTATAAGGTACTGTTCTTCGTGGTGCACAACATAGTGCGCGACAGGGCGGCGGCCGAGGATATACTGCAGGACACCTATCTCACCGCGTTCAGGAAGGCGGGCGAATACGCGCAGAACAATCTTCTGGCCTGGCTGACCGTAGCGGCAAAGAACAACGCCATAAACTATTTTAACCGGAGAAAGAGGGAACATTTAACCGATTTCACCGCGGAGAGCGCGTACATAGAGGGGGATTTCAAAATGCCCGACGAGGACAGCTTCGGCATAATAGCGCTTGCCGAAAACCTGCTTTCCGAAACGGATTTCGAAATTGTGGTGATGTGCACTATAGCGGGATACAGGCGCAGGGAGGTGGCGGCTATAAAGAATATGCCCGTGTCCTCGGTAACTTACAGGCTGAAAACCGCGCTCGGCGTTTTGCAGAAAAACATGGAAAAAGGAGGCGCGAACTAATGAGCAGAATATCCCGACAACTTAAAAAGCAGGCGGATTTTGTATTGCCGGACGAAAAAGTAAAGGAGCAAATTAAAGACCGTCTCGGCATTTCGGCAAAAGCGCGCCGGAACATATCATTTTCAAAGTTTGCCGCAATAGGAGCGGTATTGCTTGTTTTCGCATTGACGGCGGCGGCCATAGGTATTTTCGGCGGCGACCGCACGGGCGGAAAAAACGACAACGGCGGCGATATGCAGGGCGGCGGCGGAATATTCAATCCCGTATCCGAAACGTATATAAGCATAAGCATCAATCCCGCATTCGAGATAACCGCCGACACAAACGACAAGGTTACCTCGGTAACAGGGCTTAACAGCGACGCACGGCTTGTTATGCTGGGGAAGAGCTATACAGGAAAACCCGTACTTGACGTATGCGAAGATATCGTGAAAACGGCCATACACCTGGGATACGTAAACGAGGAGAATCTCGATATAAATATTGTTGCGGCTAATGCCGATAATGACAAGGAAAACAGCACAATCAGCGGTTTACAGAGTGTAATAAGCAGCTTAATCAGTGCGGAGTATACAAACGCCGTTCTTGCCGTAAGCAACGAGGAGACTGCGCGCAACGAGCTCATAGCCGCCCTCAGCGGTATGTTCGGAAGCAATCCCGACAAATATCAGCAGGCAACCGTTAAAGAGCTTGTCCGCCTTCTTAACAGTTACGACATAACCCGGGAAGAGGAACTGGACGCTCTCGAAGAAGAGTGGGAAAGGCTGCTTGAAAACGAAGGTTACGACGACGATATCGCCGAGGATATAATCGACGAATGGAAAGAAAGCACCTTAAAGCCTTTAGCCGGAGATTTCGAGGATAAGCTCGACGATTATATCGACGTATACGAACTGTTCCGCATGGGCGAGGGCAACAGCGAGGATAAAGCCGAGAGTCTTGCCGAGGCGGAAGAGCAGCGTTTGAAAACGGAATATCTTTACAATCCCGCATACGCTACCCCGTACGAAGCGCGTCGCGCCCTGTGCGCCGAGCTCGACAGGCTGTGGGAAAAGAAAGTTCTGCCCGCATATCTCGACGTATATTGCGGCCGTATGAGTCAGGCGGGTAACGGGCAGGATGAGGCGTTGAAACAGGAGGAGGAAAAAAGAATAAGAGAAATGTCGCAGTATAAAATGCGCGACTATATAGAAGAGCAGTTAGAACGATGGTTCGACCCCGACGACGATTGAAAGAGCCCCGAACGGGGCTTTTTTAACGCGGCAGAGCTGCACGGCAATTTAAAATTTTTCTGTTTATATATTAATGTATATATGTAATATACTAAATTTGCAGTAATAAAAAAACAAATTAAAAAAATATTTGAAAAGTTTGGCAAAAAAACGGATTCGTTTGTTATATAGTCAAACAAAACACGGAGGACACAGTTATGAAAAGGAAATTAATGATTATCGCAACGGTTGCAGTGGTGGCCTTGTTGTCCTTTGCGCTTGTAGCCTGCACCGACAACGACAGCGATAAAGTAAACGGAAACGGCAGCGGAGCCGACCTGTCCACAAAAGATATATTCGCTTTGTCCGCAAGCTCGTCGGCAATAATGCTTGATGAAGCCGCAAAGAGCCGGAACGACTCGGCGGTATCGGCATCGGACGTGAGTGCCGAGGCGCCCGCTCAGGCCGCACAAAGCGGCGCTGCGGCTCAGTCGCCCGCATACGGCTCCGAGCTTACCGAGGAAGAAAAGCAGATGCTTATGGAGCAGCTTGCCGTACTTGAGAACTTTATAGGCGACAACGCGGTTACGGTAACCGAGGCCCTGGTAGGGGAAGACAGCGCATATTTCGGCATCTACGAATACAGCATGATTATTGCCACCAACGATCTCAGCGGCGTCAGACACACCTTTGAAATGTACTACAACCAGACCTATCTCGGAACCGAAGTCGATTATGACGACGACAAGCCCTTCTTCGGCCAGAACGGAGGCGATTTCGAACAGGAAGAGTCTTTCAGGCTCGACGGCGTCGTACTCTATCAGGGAATTGAATATCAGCTGACGGGCATTAAGGAAATCGAAACCGAAGTAGAGCACGGACAGACCGAAACCGAAACGAAAATAGAAATAATCGTTAAAAAGGACGTCGGCGAATATGTCAGGTTCGAGCAGGAGATAAGCACCGAGGCTGACGAAACCGAGCAGGAGTTCTCGTACGAATACTATCAGAACGGCAGAAAGGTCAAGGAATTTTCTTTGGAAATAGGCGTTGAAAACGGCAAAAAGGAAATGGAAATGACCAGCATCGAAAACGGTAAAACGTTTAAAGTAGAGTACGAAGAAAAGAGAGCAGCCAACGGCAAAGACTTTATAGAGGCGGAGGTAGTTCAGAACGGGGTTAAAACCGAAGTTATAATCACCGTTGAAGGCGCCGGCACGGAGGAAGATCCTTACAGATACGTCTACCGCCACGGCGACGACGACTGGTTTGAGTACCGCAACAGAAGGTAACATCCGACATAGCTTCCAAAATTATAAAAAAGGGTGGTTAACCACCCTTTTTTATAATTTAAACTGCGTGATTTGACAAATACGGTCATGCGCGGCGCGGCTTGACATTTTTGCGCGCACTGCGTTATAATATTTACGATTCACCAAGGAAAAGAGGGACTCATGGAGTACATCTGGATTTCGGTTTTGTCCGCGGCGGTATCTGCGGCGGAAATCGCTGTCGCTTACCGAATAAGAAACTGTCAGAAAACGTGCGTCGTGCTTGCGACTCTTTTCGCGCTTTACGCTCTTACGGCCAAAACGGTCGAATTCGCTTCTTACCGCATTAACGGTATTGCGCAGTATCCCGTGGAATTTTCGCACGTCTCCTATTTTGTTCTGGGGGCCGTCGCCCTGAGCGGAATAAAGGTTTTAAGGCCCTTTGCTTCATTCTGCGCCCTGCTTACGGGTACGGGGTATCTTATCGCGCTTATGCTTTCGCCTCAGTCTATGGCCACAGGATTCAGAAGTACGGGGTATTTTTTGCATTCGGTTTTCGTGCATAACTGTCTTTTTGCGGGCGGACTGCTGTTTATGCTGGGCGGAGACAGGTTCCGATATAAAAACTTTTATATTTCGCTGGCGGGCTTTATATGTATACTCGGCTTTGCCGACCTCGTGCGCGCGGGCGTAATTTATAAAGACATTACTTATAAGGACGATATAATCCTTCTTAAAATAATGGACGGACGCATACTGGAATACGTTGTCGATCCGCAATCGCTCACTCCTGCTTTGAAGGGGATAGCCGTCGCCGCAATATTTGTTGCGGTAGTCGCGCTTATGGCCCTGATTTATTTCATCAGCAATAAAGTATGCGACAAAAGGCTGAAAAAACGGGGGGAAACTCCTCCTTTTAAAACGGATTTCGGGTTGGTGCCGCTTGCCGTTAAAATTTACGGCAGGGTAAAAGCTCGCACGAACATCTGACCGCCGCTTTATTTTTTTAACATAATTGTTGTAACGGCAACCGAAATGTGCTATTATATGTTTCGGATATAGTGTTATAATTTCAGGGACAGAGAGGGTTATGCTGGATAAAGGCGCTAAAGAAAAGGTAAACGACTATATTTTAAGAATAAAACAGGGCGATACGGATTGCCTTGAGGACCTTTACGACATAATTTCCCCTTCAATCAAGTACATAGCTTACAAATACGCCGCAGACCTTAACGACGTAGGCGATATCATGCAGGAATTCTGGATGGATATCGTGGGCATCTGCAGAAAATACAATTACGTAGGCAGCGGCTGCGCATACCTGTTCAAGGCTATGGAAAACAAAAGCATCAATTATTACAACAGGAAGAAAAGCGAATATCTTTTACAGGATAAGTTTGCAAACGTGGACGCTTTCGTGTTTTATGCGGACGGCGCGCACGACAAGCTCGAACACAAGGAGACAGTGGAAAAGGTAAGCGCCTGTCTGAAAGAACTGACCGAACTCGAAAGGCTTGTCGTATGCGATATTTTCTTTATGGATAAGACCATACGGAGTATTTCGGCGGAGACGGGCATTTCCAAATCGACGATAGGCCGAATTAAAAACGGCGCCATGAAAAAGATGAAAAAACAACTCGAAGAGTTTTATAAAGATTAATTTTTAAAGGAGAGGCATTATGGTTATCAGAAAAACGGGACTAATTATTTTGTTTGTGTTCGCTTTTGCGGCGGTAATACTTCCTTCGTTCGGACAGGGGCTTGCGGCCGAGGCCGGGGAGGCGGCCGGGTACTGCGACGACGCTTACGGCGAGGGGGTTTTGGTTGAAACACTCGTTACGGATATAGAATACGGCTCTATAAGCATATATTCGGAACACATAAACAACGGCTATCTGCCACAGTTTACCAACAACAACGAAAATCTTTCAAACGTATGCGCGAATATTCTGGGCGCGAATATCGTCGGCTATTACGACAGATATTACGAACAGCTTATACCCAACGCGTCGGCAGGCACGATGGCCGGGAATTATTTCATGTATTACCCGATGTCGGTTAATTCTTTACAGAAACAAGCGGTTATAAACACGTTTTATAGCACTATGCAGACTAACGTAGGCCATTCGGGCACCACGTTGGCAAATTTTAAAGCGGGTTTGGAATCCTACGTATCGGGAAAGGGACTTACCCTTACGTATAAGGACATGAGCATGAATAGAAGCATACTCGATTACGGCGAGTGCTTCGAAACTTTCGAGAACGGTATTCCGCTTATCATGTTCCTTTCGGGATATAACAGGTGCGAATACTCCTATAACGGAGAGGTGTTCAGCATTACAAAAAGAATATATTCGGGCAATCATGCGGTTATGGTTTACGGAATAGAGTGGGTTTATTTCTATGATCATAACGGCAACATTATGTATACCGAAATATTCCTCAACTTCATAGACGAGCAAGGTCATTCCAAATATCTTATCGCGTGCAGCGGACATCTCGATCATATCGAAGGCGTCATAATAAGCCAATAAGGGGTTAGTATTATGAGGAATAAAGAGTTTTATCGGGCGATAGGCGAATACAGAAGCGCGTTTAAAGGAGACGCGAAAAAAGAGCTTGCTTGCGTGGACTTGTCGGGCAGCGATTGCGTAAAAAGGAAATTCGCAAGCTATAAACGTCAGCGTAACGTGATTATTGCCGCCTGTCTGGCTGTTTGCCTTGTGCTTGCGGTAGCCCTCCCGATAGGGGTCGGCGTTGCGCGCAAAAGTCAAATAAATAATGATTACGGTATTGTTTCGGGTGATCGGGTATATTACCGCGATTCCGGCATATTTTACAGGTTCATTACAAACAAAGACGACGTAAGAAACGTATATAACTTTAATTATCGACTGCTCGATGACGATTACGGCGACGGCCTGTTTATAGTTTTATACGGCAACAAAAAAATTCCCGTAGGAATTCGGCAGTCGGTAATTTACGGCGAAGGAAATATTCATTCTTTAAGCATGTACGTTACCGATGAGAGAAACTCGTTTACACCCGTAGACCTGTACGACTGTTTTATAGACAAAGCCGTTTACAACGGCACAGAGTTTACCTACATTGTTTGGTTGAGGAGCGGAGATACCGTACATTATAAGATAAAATACGTGGAAAACGGCGTAAAATATTGTCTGTATTCTGCCGGCTCGGCCGACCATACTCCCGTAGACGTGCTCGAAAAAGTGTTCGGATAAAGCCTGCGGATAAGGCCGCGGCAAGCGTCAGGGGAAACGTAACGTCATAAAAAAGGGACTATGAGAAAGTCCCTTTTTTTGTTAAAAACCCTTGACTGAAATACGAATTCGTATTATACTTGAAATACGAAAAGGGATTTCAAGAGGTTTTTATGAATCGCAACGAATTTTTCACGCGGCTTGCGCTTGCAGTTTACAAACTCGACGGCGCATACGATTATTTTGCCAAGGGAGGCGGGGTAAAGCCTAACCTTATGTGGCTTCTTTACGCCCTCAACGACGGCAAAAAACACACCCAGGTGCAGATATGCGACCAATGGCTGTTTCCCAGGTCTACCGTAAACACTTTGGTCAAACAGTGCGAAAGCGAAGGGTTAGTCGCCCTTTGCAAGATAGAGGGTGAAAAAAGAGAAATGCAGGTTGTGCTGACCGAAAAAGGAAGGGCGTTCGCCGACAAGATACTCGAGCCCGTTTACCGTGCAGAACAGCAGCTTTTCGACGGATACCTGGCAAAGAACGGATATTCTTTTCTGGAAGAGCTTGAAAAATTCGGCGAGCAAACGGAAAAACTTTTCGCGCGTATTAACAAAGTCCATTTAAAAGAAGGTGATTGAATGACTGAAAAACAAACCGCGGGCAGAGACGCGCTAAGCGGCTTTGCCGACGAGTTCGCCCGTCTTAACGACGACGTGCTTTTCGGAGAGGAATGGGCAAGGACGGACAAACTGTCTTTAAGGGACAGGTCGCTGGTTACCGTCGTGTCGCTTGTGGCACAGGGAATAACGGATTCTTCGCTGGAATATCACTTCAAAACAGCCCTGAAAAACGGAATCACGCGAGAGGAAATTGCCGAAATCCTCACGCACGCGGCTTTTTACGTCGGTTGGCCCAAAGTATGGCCCGCCCTCAGAACGGCAAAGGGTATATGGCCCGTGTCCGAAAAAGAAAACGAAGACCTGAAAAACCATTTGAAAAGTATGATTTTCCCGCTCGGCGCGCCCAACAAGGCTTATGCAGAATATTTTACGGGAAACAGTTATCTTGCGCCTCTCGCAACCCGGGGGATTTCGGTATGCAACGTAACTTTCGAGCCTGCTTGCCGAAATAACTGGCACATACACAAAGCCGACAAGGGCGGCGGACAAATTCTGATTTGCGTGGCGGGGCGCGGACTGTATCGGGAATGGGGACATGAAGCCGTAATACTCGGGCCTGGCGATACCGTCAGCATCAAACCCGGCATAAAGCACTGGCACGGAGCGACAAAACACAGCTGGTTTTCGCATTTGGCCGTGGAAATACCGGGAGAAAACGCTTGTTCGGAGTGGCTTGAAGCGGTCGGCGACGACGAATACGATAAAGCAAATAAAGGAGAAAGTTTATGAAAAAAGCCTTGGTAGCTTATTTTTCGGCTTCCGGAGTAACGGCAAGGCTTGCCGAAAAACTTGCGGAAGCGGCAAATGCAGATATTTACGAAATTCAGCCCGAAACGCCTTATACGGCGGCCGACCTTGACTGGACAAATCCGCTCAGCCGCAGCAGCGTGGAAATGAAGAATCCGTCTTTCCGCCCGCCAATGCGCGGAAAAGCTGCGAGCGTATCCGATTACGAGGTTATTTTTGTAGGGTTTCCCATATGGTGGTACGTTGCCCCCACAATAATAAATACATTTCTGGAGAGCTGCGATTTAAGAGGCAAAACGGTTGTACCGTTTGCCACGTCGGGAGGTAGCGGCATGGGTAACACCGCGGAAAATCTAAAGCCTTCATGCAGGGGAGCCACAGTGCTTAAAGGTAAAAGATTTTCAGCAAACGCTGACTTAAACGAACTTAAACAATGGTTAAAAAGTATATTATAATATAATAAAATATCGAAATTGTAAAAAGGTAAACATTATGGAATATGCGAGACTGGGAAACAGCGATATAGAAGTATCAAAACTCTGTCTGGGCTGCATGAGCTTCGGCGACCCCGCAAGCAATATGCACGCCTGGACTTTAAGTCCGGGCGAAAGCGAAAAAATTATCAGACATGCTCTCGATCTGGGCATAAACTTTTTCGATACGGCCAACAGCTATTCGGCCGGTACGAGTGAGGAATATCTCGGCAGAGCTATAAAAAGAAACGCAGTAAGGGACAAAGTAGTGCTTGCGTCAAAAGTGTATTATAACGAGGGCGCGCTGTCGGCAGGGGCGATTGAAAGAGAGATAGAAGGCACGCTCAAACGTCTCGGGACGGACTACCTCGATCTCTACATAATTCACCGTTTCGATTATAACACGCCTGTGGAAGAAACGCTGTATGCTCTCGACAAACTTGTAAAAGCGGGCAAGGTAAGGGCTCTGGGGGCTTCGGCCATGTTCGGGTATCAGTTTCACAATCTTCAAGCAGCCGCCGAGAAAAACGGCCTGACAGGGTTTGTTTCGATGCAGAACCATTACAATCCGCTTTACCGTGAGGACGAAAGAGAGCTTATTCCCGTTTGCAGGCAGTACGGCGTTTCGCTTACGCCTTACAGTCCGCTTGCCGCGGGGCGGGTAGCCCGCGCCGAACTCGATTACCAAAGCGAGAGAAGGCAGACCGACAAAATAGCACGGGCAAAATACGATAACGGCATTCCCGAAGATGGGGTGATTGTGGCCAGAATCAAAGAGCTTGCCGACAGATACGGCGCAAGCATGACGCAGATTGCTTTGGCATGGCATTTCGCGAAAGGTGTAACGGCCCCCGTGGTAGGAGCGACAAAGGAAAAGTATCTCGACGACGCGGCGGGCGCGTTTGACGTAAAACTTACAAAAGAAGACGCGGATTATATAGACGAGCGTTACGTACCACACAGACTTACAGGAGTAATTCTTCCGCCGTCCGTAATAAGATAAGCAATAAAAAAGCGCGCAGTATATGCGCGCTTTTATTTTCACGGTTTTTCAAAAAAGGTTATTCTTCCGAGGCGGGGAAAACTGTATTCAGAAGCGCTTCGGAATCAATAATTTCGCCGTATCCTATAAACACGTCTTTCATGCGGCAGCTTTTTCTGCCGTCAAGTTTGTAGTATACTTTTTTAGCCAGTTCTCTCGAAGAATAATATATTGTATAGACTTCGTCCGTATCCTCGTTGGTAGCGGTAAATCCCTGAGAGGCGCGGGTGAAAAAATAACCTCCCGGCTCAAAAGGATTGTTAAACCCCAACAGTTCGTCCGATTCGAGTTCTCTTACGGTAAAACCGTAATTTATAAATTCCTGTTTTATGGATTCGTATTCGGCCTGCCGTGCGCTGCTGACGATACCGTCGAGTCTTTCGTGTATGGCTTTTGCTTTTTCCTCGGTGGAATCCGCCGTGCGTCGGGCGTTTGCCATGTTATGATAAGACCATTCGGTTGCGGAATACGTATTCGTCTTTTTGCCGTCGCTGTCGGTGTAAGTGCCTATGGTGCCGAGTGCGTACGCCATAGTGGTTTCCGTTTTCTTGAAGAACTGCTTGCGCAAAACCGTCAGGGTGAAGATATAATCGTATTCGAATTCCCATTTACTCTGAACAAGAATTTTGCTGTCGGTGGTAAAATTATCGTTAATGCTTTTTATTTCGTTTACTATAAGGTCGATATCCTCTTTGCCCAGTTCGAAAGTGTAACCGTCGTTGCACGTTACGGTAATTGCAGTAACTTCGGAATCTTCTTCTAGCGAGTAAGGCTTGTCGAGACCGAAACTGCACGCCGTAAGCGTAAGCATGCTGAACGCTAAAACAATCAATAAAAATGCAGCTGAAAGTTTTTTCATAGTAACCCCCTTTATATTATAACGCGGAGCGGGTTTTTTATGAGTCAACCCGTGGTAAGCATTACTGTATTTATATTATAACACAAAAATAACCGTTTGTAAAATAATGTTTTTTAAGCGTGCATGAGCCATTGTGCGGGCGAAGCGTCCTTAGCCGCAGGATAAGCGCTCTGAAAATTTTAATTATATATATTGACAATATTAAGTCGGGTTATTTATAATTGAATTACAGGCAAAAGGGAGGGGGATTTATTCGGTGGCGTATTTCAAGCCTTTCAGCTACTTGTTCAGAAAAAATATAGCGTATGCCGTGTGTCTGGTGCTTCTGATAGTGTTCAGCGTATATTGCCTGTACGTTTCCTACTTATACAAACAAAATGCCGAGCTGCCCCTTTCCGCCCTTTTAAAGGCGGAAGGATTTGCCGAGCTGTATTACAGCGTCAAACCCGGCGGAGAAGACGCCGAAAAAATAAAAAGCGCCGCCCGGGACGGGGCCGAAGTGTTCGGAATAACTGCGTTTTTCGGTTCGTGTCGGGGATACGGCATAAGCCCCGAGCTGTTTGCGGTAATACCGTACGTGCTTTCGGAGGGCGAGGTAAGAAATTCCGAAAACGGTACGATTTACGGTCTCGCGCGGGCGGACAGCGGATACAAAGTGGGACAGACTGCGGATTTTAACGGTATAAAAGTCGAGATATCGGGGATACTTGCGGACAATTCACTCATAGCGGATTTCGGCAAGGGCGGCTCGCCTTTTACGGCGGAGCTGCTGTTTTCCTCCGCAAAAGAAGAAGGCTCTCCCTTTGTATGTTTTCCTTATTCCGCGGACGACAACCTTCCTTATGCGGGATACATCTCATTAAACGGTGCACTGTCGGCAGAAGATTTTACGGCGTCTTTTTCGGAGAACGCCACAGTTCTGACCATCGAAACGATATGCGATAATACCCGTAAAATGACAAACGAAACGTTTACCGTGTTTTATCCCCTGATCGTTGCGTCGGCGGCACTGCTTCTGATAGCGCTTATATCGCTTTCGCTGTTTATTTTCGAAAACAACAAAAAATATTTCGGCATAGTGTTAAGCACGGGAGCCGGGAAAGGACATATATACCTGTCCGTCGCGGCTTTGCATCTCGTAATATGTCTGACGGCAGGGCTTTTTGTTCTGATAACCCGGGGCGCGGTTACCGATACCTTCTTTGCGGGAAATCTGTATTACGAAAAAGGAATGATGGCACCCGTATACGCGGGTTATGCCGGCGCTTATATGATTATATCTTCGGGAATTACATTTCTGAAACTTTATAATAACGACACGGAAACGCTTTTAAGGAGAGAGATATTATGAGAAAAAATGCAATTTCAATCGTAATCGGCATTATGATTGCCGTTGTGGCTCTGTCCGCTACCGTATATTCGGTAAGCGCAAGGCAGAACCAAAAAACCAACGATTTGTCGATAGCGGAAACGCAAAGCCACGTATTCAGTAAACATATAATCGTCAGAGGGGATAAAACTCTTGACGAAATAGAGGCGACAGCGGCAACCTTGCCCGAATATACGGGAGTATACATGTCTGACAGCCGAGGGAAGGCTACGACAGGGGGAAGGGAGGTAACCGTCTATGCGATGCCGCTTCAACAGCAAAAGATTTTCTCCGCCGCTTTAAACGTGCCCGAGTTGGGGTTCGAAACCGACGATCCCGTACAGATATACGTGGGGGGAAAGGCTTTTGAAGATACCGAGGTAGGGCAAAGCGTTGAGTTTACATTGGACAACGGCACCGCCGTTACCGCAACGGTGGCGGCAAAAACTTCCGACAGGCTCGTGCTTCCCGTATATACGAAAAACGGAGACGTCTACGACCTAGAAGTCCAGGCGGAAGGATATATAGTATTTGCGGACAGATACGATTACGCCGCCGAGGATAAGGGCTATCCCGTTATAACTTACAGTTCGGACATTTCCGACGTCGACCGACTGAAGAAGTTTGCCGAACTCAGAAAGGAGGGTTTCGACCCCGGCGAATTGTCAATCGTTTATGTAGGATATCAATCCGCCGCAACCGAAGAGGCAACATATCCCGCATTTGCATTGTACGTTTTACCCGCTCTGCTGTTGCTGTGCCTGGGAGTTCTGCTGGCTCAAAGCGTCAAGGATGCAACCTCTATACTGTTGCCGGTAGCCGCTTCTCTGATATTCGGCTTTGTCGGATTTGTCGCAATCGGCATTTTATATAAACTGCTTTTAGATATAAATATGCTGTTTGAAGCAATAGTAGGATTTTTAGCTCTGACTGCCGTAACTTGTATCGCCGCGCTTGCAGGCAACTTTACGGCAAACAGAAAAGCTTCCGCAGCAACGGATTTTGCCGACGTTTTCAATCGCAGAGCCGACGTTGCGAAACTTGTTGTCGCCTTATTGACGGTGATCGCAGCGGCAGTATACTGCGTTATGAATCTGCAATACACTCTTGCGGCAAAACAGCCCGAGATAAGCGGATTTACCGTTGCGGAATTTGTTTGCACTGCGGCAGTAGCGCTTACGGCGGCTTTTTCCGTATATCTTGCGATAAGCGGTATCCTTAAAACGGTGAAAAAGAATGAAAAGTGAAGTCAGAAATCTTGTCAAGGAATACACCGGGCAAGGCGGGCAGAAAACCCGCGCTTTATCCGACGTAAGTTTTACCTTTGAAAGCGGCGAGCTTATTTCGATTACCGGAAAATCGGGTTCGGGAAAATCCACGCTGCTTAAAATCCTGGGCGGGCAGATACCTTTTGACGGCGGCAGCGCCGTGATAGAAGGCGTTGCCCTTGAAAACGCTACGGCCAAATCTCTGTCCGGTTACCGTAATACCAAAATCGGGCTTGTATATCAGGATTTTATGTTGGTTGACGACATAAGCGTGATCGAAAACGTCATGCTCCCGCTTTATTTCAGAAAAATGCCGCAAAGCGAAAGGTATAAAAAGGCGGCCGAAGTTTTAACCGCCGTCAACATGAAAGACAAAGCAAACCGCAAGGCCGGGACTCTGTCTGGCGGCGAAAAACAACGCGTCGCCGTGGCAAGGGCTCTTGTAAAAAATCCCGCCGTCATTCTGGCGGACGAGCCTACGGGCGCGCTGGACGTTGCCAACGGCGCGGCGATAACGGAGTTGCTTTTTGAAATCAACGCAAAAGGGAAAACGGTTATAATAGTCACTCACGACGAGGAACTTGCCGATAAATGCCGGAGAAAAATCGTCCTTTCGGACGGAAAAATAACAAAAATCCGATAGCGCGACCGACGTTTTCGGAAAATCGGCTTTCGGCATACAATGACGCTTATTACGGAAGGTTGCGATGAACTGTTTCAGAATAGTTAAAAACGCGTTAAAAATAATATTCGCCAACAAACAGGTGGTTGCCGTTTATCTGCTTTGCCAGATAATAAGCTATTATTGCATACTTTACAGCGTCGAGGCAGGTATAGATATGACGTTATCTTCGGAATATATGACGCACACATACGCCTTTGCCGCCGCTTCGGCCGAAGATCTTGATTATATAGAATCTTACGCAGTGCAAAGCGAGGATATTCAATACGTCGCACTGCAGACTCCGGACGGCGCTTACTGCTATATAAAGCGGAATCGTTCGGTAACGCTGGCTTCGGGACGCCTTCCCGATAACGATGCTGACGCTCTGCAAGCCGCTCTGCCCGAAAATGCGGCCGCCGAGCTCGGCGTAACGGCGGGGAGCGTAATCCAGACGGGAGAAACGGCCGTTACGGTTACGGGAATACTGAAAGACTCTTTCGTAATCGTCAACAAGGCTTATGTCGCCCGAAACGGATTTAGCGGGGTGACGGTAAAAGCTACGAGGTACGAAAGCGGGCAGATCGACGCCCTTACGGCGGAGCTTGCCTCGCGCGGGGCAACGTATACGGCGCCGCCGCGCGCGAATATTCTGTTGCTTATGAGGGAAAATCCTTTAAGTCTGGTAATAGCCGCGCTGGCCGTGATAATCATAATATCCACTCTTATAATTTACAAGTATTACTATCTGAGGCTGAAACGGTTTAACCTTATTATGCGGCAGGAGGGAAGCCGTGTTCGCGACGTATACTTTTCCACTTCGCTGACCTGTCTTGCCCTTGCCGCGCTGATAGCCGTTTTCGGAAGCGTTGTTTTCGGTATAGTCGGGTTAATCGAAGGGCGCAACGCCGGACTATATTTTATGTCGGGGTACGCTTTGGGAGCGGCCGAGCACTTTGCGGTGGCAATATCTTATCTGGCGGCGGTGCTTGTATTATCTCTGTTATATATTACGGCTTTAACCCGTAAAAAACGCAAAACAAAGGATTAAAAGTAAAATTCATAATTTAAAACCGTTATTATAACAATTTAAACGATTTGTCTTTTCGGCGAACACCCCGCGCATATTGCTTTGCGGGGTGTTTTATTTCGGTTTTTATTGGGCGGGGCGGACGGCAAAACCGTGGTTCAGGCGTATATAGGAGCGCAGCAGGGAGATCATCCTTTAAGACAGCTTAAAGCCTTTAAAAAAGTATTTCTTAAAAAAGGAGAAAGCCAATACGTCGAACTGTCGGTAGACAAAGACGACCTCCGTTATTACGACGAGCACACCGGGAAATTTTATCTCGAAAAGGAATACAGGGTTTACGTAGGCCGCGACGTGGAAGACAGCTCCAACCTTACCGCAGACGTAACAATGTAACCAAGATGGCGGTGCATTAAACAAAATATTTAAACAGTAGGAGATAAAATGCAAATTATTATTGGAATATTTATGACAATAACATGTTGGATTGGTTTCATAATATATCAGCCTTTTTATATAATAGCAAATACGATAAATAAAGATATAAGTTCAAGTCACAGGTATAAATTTATTAAAGTTATTCAAAAAACATATGAATTATTATTTATTTCTCTTATTAACCTGGTTGCTTTTGTGGTTCAATTTACCAATATATCGCACGATATGCAATTCATTTTGCTAGTGATAGATG